>NZ_JAKKSG010000015.1:0-152228 GCF_025653545.1 Shewanella sp. SW1
ACACAGATTTCTTGTTTTATCTTGTTAAAGAGCAACTCAACCTCGTAAGAGAAGGTGAGTACCACACTGAGCGTCGAACGCTTCCAGTTGGCTAGGGCTGCGTATTTTACGCATTTCCCGTTTCGCGTCAAGGAGTTTTTACAACTTCTTGCTACGATTGAATTAAGTGCTTAAAAGCGACTCAATTCAACTTAACTCGTCAGCTGGCTTTCGCTGCCTGCCGTGTCAGTGGATGCGCATTATAGGCAGTGAAACTTTTTGTGCAACCCCTATTTTAAGGAAATTTGCAGTTAATTCTAATTATCCAATCTAGCCACACCATACCCACCACTTACCCCCAAAGTTATCCACGCCCGCTCATTTTAGACTCAGTTTCAACTTAAAATGAGGTTTGATGAGCCTCTATATACTAATAAAGCACGGAGATTCCGTTGATTCTCGAGGCCAGAGGTGGGTTCTTGATGCAGCTTGTTCTAATAAATGGGCGAACGATAGATTAAAGAAACTCTTTGCCGACTTAATCAGAGATACAGGCCGTATTGCACAAAGCTGATATTGGCCACTTGTTAGTTATGAGCTTATCTATATAAAGCTAAGTTGATTTATCAAAGACGTAATGCACATTAAGAGTGACATGTTCGCTTACCTATATTTAGTGACAGGAAATTTAGTGACAGAAAATTTAGTGACAGAAAATTTAGTGGCAATAATTTAGAAGCAAAAAATACCCGCCAATGGCGGGTATTTTCTCATTCAGCTATGGCCTTAAACGCTGAGCTTATTCTTCAACAGGCGAGACCACGAACAGTAAGTCGCCTTGAGACACTTGCTGACCATTGCTGTTCAGGATGCGCTCGATACGATACTTCTTATCTTCAGGGTACAGAATCGCACTCTGACGGTTAAAGCCAGCTAAGGTCACTTGCGAGAACATCTTCATCGCTTCTGTTAGTGCTAGCGTTTGATCGACCGTGACTATGTCACCTTCTTTCACGAAGTCCGCTTCACCCGGTGCAGAAGAGGTATAGAAGATACCTGCGCCTTGGGCTAACACTTTCAGTTCGTTACTTTCGCCAACACGCAGTGACTCAGTGTCCACTTCCACAGTTTCAGCGGCAGCTTCCATTTCTGCGATCAACGCAGGAATATCGAGCTCAGCCATTAAGCGTGGCAGATAGTTAGTGTCGTAAACACCTTCGTTGAAGGTACCATCTTTCAAGATCAGCTTGAGTAACGGAATGTTAGTCGCGATGCCTTTCAGCACTACACTGCCTAAGTATTCGTACAGTTTGGCAATCACATCTTCACGGTTTTCACCGCGCATGATGATTTGCGCAATCAAGCTATCGTAGTATGGCGATACTTCTTTACCTGGCGCAGCAATCGAAATGATTTCCACATCTGGATGATCTGGGAACACACACTCAGTGATCTTGCCAGGATTTGGAATAAGCTGCAGTATGCCATGGCTATCGAGCGCCGCTTTCTCAGCCGTCACACGTACTTCCATCGCATAACCAATTTCTTTCGGTTCTAACGCTGCAATTGAACGGCCAGCGGCAATATCAAACTGCGCACTAACGATATCAATACCTGAAGTCGCTTCCGTGACAGGATGCTCAACCTGCAGACGCGTGTTCATCTCCATAAAGTAGACTTCGTTTGCATCTAAGTTATAGATGAACTCAACGGTACCTGCGCCCATGTAATCGGTCGCGTCGCCTAAGGCACGGGTATAAGCCAGCACTTGCCGCTTCAGCTCATCCGGCAGCATAGTTGAGCCAGATTCTTCGACCACTTTTTGGTTGTTACGTTGAACCGAACAGTCACGCAAACCTAATACTTTCGCGTTGCCGAACTTATCACGCAGCAACTGCACTTCGATGTGACGTAGTGATGTCACATACTTCTCTAAGTACAAGTCACCATTACCGAAGGCGGCGGCCGCTTCAGTTGCGGTTTTTTGGAATAAACCAATCATGTCTTCAGGACGTTTTACAACCTGAATACCTTTACCGCCACCACCTTGTACCGCTTTAAGCAGTACTGGATAGCCGATTTCGCTCGCCACGTTTACGGCTTGTTCAGCATTGGTCAGAATACCGTGCGAACCAGGAACAACAGGTACGTTTTGCGCTTGCGATGTCTTAATTGCGTTCGACTTGTTACCCATAGTCGTCATTGAATGCACGCTAGGACCGACGAAGTTAACACCGTTATTCACACACAATGCAGCAAACTGCGGGCTTTCTGAGAGGAAACCAATACCAGGATGCAATGCATCAACCTGTTCATATTCGGCCACTTTCAGCACTGAGTATGCGTTCAAGTAACTTTCGTCCGATGTGTTACCACCAAGACAAACTAACTTGTCGGTTTCTTTGAGCATGTCCGCGGGCACTGATGTCATATCAGGATCAGACGCCACTAATACCACATTGATATTATTGTCATGCGCCTTACGAATAAGTTTTACAGCTGTACAACCACGAGCGTGAACCAATACTTTGTTAATTGGCTTCATTAACTTACGTGGATCGTTCTGCACGATCACTTCTTCTTCAACAGTAGCTTCAACCACTAAGGTCGACAGTGCATTGATGATCACATCGTTAATTTTTGCCGAAGGCATTGGCATCAGAGGATCGATACCTGCTAACTGAGAGTCTAAATTGTCGCTGAATGGGTTATGGACTAAGCCCGCCATTGCGCCAGGTACTTTTGACAAGTAGTTAGACAGCGTTGCCGTTGATGGTAAGTAAGCTGGCACCACCATTTGACCTGCGAATGGCATGTTAGTACCAGACAGATAGTAAGTTTGCACCAATGGGTGAGTCACAAAACTCGCCTGCGCACCACCGGTACAGTCACCAAAACCAAACATCAGTACTGGCAATTCGTTATCACGAATAAAGCGCGTGATACGATCGTTCACCACAGCCATAGAGAATAGCGCCGCGGCGCCTTCTTTAGTCTGCATACCGCCTGAACTGATAAAGCACACAACGGGTAATTTACGCTTAGCACACTCGATTAATAGTGCAGAGAATTTCTCAGCACTGGCCATATCGAATGCACCCGCTTGGAATGCGGTGTTAGACACTGCCACACCCACACGCACTTTTTGACCTTTTTCTTTAAAGTCAGCAATACCTGTGATCAAACCACATGGGCGAATGCCTTTATCTAATGCGTCTTCAATCGATAAACGGAAGCCTGGGAAGTTGAGCAAGTTAGCCGACATTTTGTCGCCGTTGATCTCTTCGAAATGGGTAAAGAACTGCTTCACCACATTTTCCCAAGTCATGTTGCCTTTACGTTTTTCGTCACGCAGCACTTTTTGGATCAATAGATCTTGATAACCCATGGTCAAGCGGTTCCAGAAGTCCTTACGACGACCGATACGCACAGGGTTGATCGCACCAGTGTACTTGCTGGTATCGCTTTCACTATCGAAATACTCAGGCAGTAAACGCTCGAAGAAGTAAGTCAGTACCACGAATAGACTGTCGTTAAGTTGTGGGAAACCCACACTCTTCCACTGCTCTACTCGCACCAACAAATCGGCGCGGTTCGATTGACCCATAAAATACTTGAGCCACTTATAGAACTTAGCTTTGTCATTCGAGGTATCTTGCGTCGACAATGCATGGTCAATTGACTTGTGCAACAGGTTGTTCACTGAGTTACGTGACAAACTCTTCGACATCATGGCTTCTTTAGCGATTGACGCTAAGCTGCCCACAACGTTGTCATACAAGGCATTGAAGATCAGAATGTTATGGCATTGCCAAATAAAGTCTTCACGCAGTTCTTCATTTACCACCACATCAAGCACAGTCAGCTGATTCAGCTCAGGCCATTTAGCTTGAGTCACAGACTTTGGCAAACTTTCTAAGTGCTGAATCAGCCCTTTAAAGTTGTTAGCCGCATTGCTCTTCCAGCGGTGATACAAAGACCAGCTGATGTTGAATAACAACGCCTTACGTGCTTTTTTATAGTTCTCTTTTGGCTCACCCAAAATCAAACGTGTCAGCATGTTACGCTCGGTAGAAACTTCGTCACGTTTAGCGACAAAGTTAGTCCATAATTTATTCAAATCTTCGTCATAAACTAGCTTGTCAGGGTTAGACAACCAAGCTTGGAACACACGGTCTTGTTCCTGTTGAATACGTGCCAACAGATCACCTTCTGGCACGCTAGCACGTGACAGACGACCATATTGCTCTTGAGAAATAGAATGGATACGGCTACGTAGCGTTAAATAACGCAGATAGCGATAGGCGCTACCGAACAAGTTATGGTGACTGGTCGGGCTCGTTGCCACAGCCAATTCTGCGTTCAGTTCCAAAGCCATCAAGTTTTTAGATGGATTAAGGAAACGAGTTAAACTGCGATCATAATGCTCACGTAAATCTTTAGATTCACGCACAAAATTCATCGCTGCACGCTCAACCGCTTCTACGCTGCTAATAATAGCGCGGCGCAGATTGTGCTGACGCTCGTCACGATCGCCCGGTGAAAAGTCGATGATACCGTCGATACAACCTGAGGTATAAAGCTCTTCTGGTGATACACCCACAGATTTCGCACATTCTTGCCAAGATAAGTTGTACTTACGGGCAATACTTTGCAGACCTTGTGGCTGGATCGTGTTGAAAATACCGTCACGCAACGACAACAGAATGTTCGCCGCCGCTAATGGAATCGCACCACCAGAATAACCGGCACCGATAACAATACCGACTGTCGGTACGTCAACGTTAGCGCTTTCAGCAATAGCCTTAGAAATTGAATGCGCTTGGTTTTGGCTGTTAGCGATTTCGCCAGCATCAGCTCCAGGAGTATCAATTAAATAGATAATAGGCATAGACAATTCGGCAAAATGACGAATTGCTTTACAGGCGGCGTAATGATGCTCAGGCATCCAAGCACCGTTTGCGGTAGTGCGTTCTTGGGCGATAAAGCCAATACGACGAGTGCGTGAACCAAAGTTCAGCTCGACCTCAGCACTGTAAAAAGAGCCCAAGTGAGTTTCAGTAATCAAGCGACCTTTAAGATCGGCAATGATACGTTTTGCACCAGGACGACCTTTATCTTGGGTCGGCTGGATTACTTTAGTAACGTAACCGTCGACATCTAACGATGCCAAGTCTTTCAAGTTTGCCTGAATGGCATCCTCATTTAAAAGACCTTTAATTTCTTCCGATAAACTCTGTTTACTGTGCTTAGGAAACAGAGAAAAATCCTTTGCCAAATGCTCGGCTTGTAAAAAAAGCGGATCGGGCGTTTGGGCTTGAGTCATGTGTGTGGGCTGATTATTGCTGGTCATCAAAAGATCCTCTGCTTAGCCTCTGAAAATTTTTAGCCAATAAATATAACTTTGTTATCCCGTCAAATGCCATTAAACTGCATAAGACGCTATGTTCCAAATATGAGACAGTGGGAAAAACATGCCAGATTTAAACGGTATGATGCTATTTGCAGCCGTAGTTAGAGCTAAGGGATTCTCCCAAGCTGCACGTGAAACCGGCCACCCAAAATCCACCATAAGTCGCAAAATCGCGCAGCTTGAAGAACAACTTGGCGTGCGATTGCTACAGCGCGACACCCGTAACCTGAGTCTGACCCAAGTCGGGGCACTCTTTTACCAACACTGTGATTCCATTCGCAATGAGGTGGAAGCGGCCAAGGCAGTTATCGAGAATACTCACGATGATGTGTCAGGATCATTACGCATTGCAATCCCAGTGTCATTTAGCCAAGAACTTATCGCTAACCTCTGTAGCGGATTTATGCGTTTATATCCCAATGTTGAATTGGATGTCCAGTTTACCGACAACGATATTGGTTTAGTCGGTGAAGGATATGACATAGCCATCAAATATGGTCCACTTCAATCGTCAGACCTAGTCGCAAGATTACTGTTTGAACGCCAGCCAATTTTAGTGGCAAGCCCTGCATACTTAAAACTCAAAGGCACCCCCGCGACCCCAAAGGAACTCAGCCTGCACAGTGGGATTTTATTGGGGACTTCTCGCTCAGCACCAATTTGGCCATTGGGTAAAGGTTCGCGTAAAACCATGGCGAACTTTCAGCGTAAAGTGAGGGTCAACAGCCCGATAATGGTGAAGCAATTAGCCATAGATGATTTTGGCATCGCCATGTTATCCAATTCAGCCTGTAAAACCGAACTTGCTAATGGACAGCTAGTACCGATTTTACAGGAGTGGCCGATTGAACCTTTTAAGGTTTACGGGGTTTATTCGAGCCGACGCCAACTGGCCACCAACATCAGTGTCTTCTTAGACTTCTTCGTAAAACGCTTCAGCAGCCAAGAAAGCCTGCAATCCCTAATGGGTTAACGTTTCCCGTCGCATCAAGGAAACCTGTTTCAAAAAAGCCCAATAAAAATGCCTAGATCTGAGTCTAGGCTTTCAGTATCACGATTGATGTCAGCTAAGTAGGCAGCGTCATACGCAATTCTCGCAAGGTTTGGATACGCTATGCTTACACGACCTAGCATGGGCTAAGGAATAACGCGTTCCCGTTTTAAGATTTCCTTAGTAATGGCTTGACGCAATGGTAAACCTGCCGCGTCGGGAATATCCATATTCATCGCAAAAAACCATACATTATCATCGAGTTCAACCCAACCTACCCACCAGCCAATGCTTGGTTCTGCTCTGACTGCATAACCGGTTTTCGCACGGATAATATAGTCAGAATTCGCTTCAGTCAGCATGGCTTGCTTAACAATACGTAAACTGCGCTCAGAAGCGTGTATCTTGTTGTGATAAAGCTTACGTAGGAAATCGATTTGCTCCGTAGCCGAAATTTGTATGCCACCATCTAACCAAAAGCTATCCAAATTTCCCGAAATATCCTCATTACCATAATCAAACGAGGCGATCATCTTCGACATACGCGCCTCACCAATTTGGCGAGCAAACTCTTGGTAGACAGGCACAACCGAATACTTCATTGCAGTAATAAGGTTATGATCACGATTCCAAGTTGCGATATCTCGACTTTTACCATCCCACTTAAAGACTTGATGCTCATCCTTCACCACGCCAAGCTCTAGCGCGATCAAACTGTTAGGAATCTTAAACGTCGATGCAGGTAAAAAACCTTGATTGGCACGTTTAAGATTATTAGTGAATCCCTGTTGCTTGTTTTCATTCCATAACACCACTACGCCTTTAGTTTGGTGCTGAGTAAAACTAGCATCCCAACTGCGGGTTTCTTGCCACTCCTTAGCTGTAGTAGATGCAAAAGTCGGCGCCACTAAGCTTGACGACACTAAAATAGACGACATCACCAGCACAGCCGATATGGTGAACAAACGCATAAAGTCTCCTTGTAGAAAAACAAACAATCCAATGAACTAAAAAAGTGATTAAGGCTATCACTTAGGGTTTTGGCAAGCCCTAGCAAACTGCTGACCAATTGTGGCAAAAAAGAGGCAAACTAGACCCTATTGCACTGTTGCAGATGGATTAATGTCAGCGCCACATGATTTGTGATAGAAGATATTGGCATAAGATGACAAAGATCACTGAGCTTAACTTTATTACCCTCAGCTTGTAGTGCATACTTTTTGGCATAAGAGACTATCCGCACGAAAAAAATAATCATTATTTCCAATGAATAACGTCTAATCACTACAGGGAAGCAAAACATGTTAAAGCCAATGTTAACACTCATCCTCACCACCAGCTTAATGACTACAGCCAGTGCCGTGCAGTTATTTGGTGATGTTGAAGTTTCCCGCCTACCAACAGCCGAAAAAACCATAGGCGACGTAGTCACTCGCTATCAAGCACTTGACGATGGTCTGGCTCAACTGAGCTCAAAGAAAAACGAAGTTGACGCCACCCAATTAGCGGCGCGCCAAGGACACAGATTATGGCAACAAGCTGTCCGCGATGTACAGTCAGGGCATTTTGACGACCGAACTTTATACTGGGCTCGCCTTGCCATGCTTAATAGTCTAAAAACCACCAGCGCCAACTTTAAAATGGCCGATTGGCAACAAGACATATTAATGAGTGCGGTTGAAAAGGCCTCACGGGGTTTTAGCGATATTCAATATGGTGATGATGTCCAAATCAAAATATTTCTCACTGGTTTCGATCCTTTCTTCCTCGACAAAGATATCACCCAGAGTAATCCTTCAGGTTTAGTCGCCCTCGCCTTGGATGGTTTTCGCTTTGAAATTAATGGTAAAACGGCGCAAATAGAAACCGCTATGGTGCCAGTGCGTTTTGCAGATTTTGATCAAGGACTTATCGAGTCGCTATTGAGCCCGATTTATCGCGATCCCAAAACCCAATTTGTGTTCACCGTTAGCATGGGCCGAACTGATTTTGATATTGAACGTTTCCCAGGGCGAAATCGCAGTGCAGCGGCGCCCGATAACCAAAACGTACTCACTGGCGGCACTAAAACCGCACCGGTTGCCCCAAAGCTTAATGGTAAAGATTTTATCGGCCCCGAATTTGTGGAATTTTCACTGCCTGTTTCGGCTATGCAAGTCAAAGATGGTCAATGGAAAGTCAATGATAACCATACTGTCACTACCCTTGCCCGCGGCGAATTTAGTGCAACATCATTAAACGAACTGCAAAACGAAACCTCAGTCGAAGGTTCAGGCGGCGGTTATCTCTCTAATGAAATCTCCTATCGCGCCATAGTCTTGCAGCAAAAGTTTAATAGCCATACCAAGGTCGGCCACATTCACACACCAAGAGTCAAAGGCTATGACGCAGATACTGAGCAAGCCATAGTCGAACAAGTACGCACTATGGTGATGCAGGCGGCAGCGAGTTTATAGCCAAGTCACACTGGCTGAAACTGGCATTGTCAGATAGCGTTCGCTATGATGCGAACGCTTCTGATGTGAACGCTTAGGCAGGCTTAATCACCGATAAGTTTTAAGCACTCAATTTTATCTTTAACCGACGAGATCCAACGCTAACCCTATGCTGAAACCCGCTGACTTACTCAATGCCTTACGCCGTCGCAGCAGTGAAGCACTTGCCCCGCTGTCAAGGTCGACGCACGCAGCCTTAGGCAAAAGCCAAGATAAGTCGCAGGTGATAACGAGTCCACCAGCACCCAATCCGACTCAGGCACATATTTTCACCGGTTCATCACGCCCACTCTCGTCACTACAAATTCAAGTACTAGAGCGAATTGAAGCCTGTTATCGAGAGGCCGAGATATCGCTTAAGCGCACTTTTCCACGCCCAGTCACTCAATTTAGTCTAAGGGGTAAGAGTGCGGGTACGGCTCATCTGCAACAGAATCGCTTGCGATTCAATCCTGTATTGCTACGCGAAAACAGCGAGGCATTTCTGACTGAGGTCGTCCCCCACGAAATTTGTCATTTACTGTGTTTTCAGCTTTTTGGCAAAACCAAGCCCCACGGTAAAGAATGGCAATCTTTGATGTTAACGGTATTTAAGGTCAATCCGAGTACCACACATAGCTTTAATACCACTTCAGTTACAAGTCGCGATGTTGAGTATCGCTGCGCCTGTGGACCGATTCGACTGAGTATTCGCCGCCATAACAAGGTGTTGCGTGGTGAAAGTCGTTATATTTGTAAACGCTGTAAGACCCATTTAACTGCGATCTAGCGACTTTCAGCAAACAAAACCCCACCTAAGTACGACTCAATTTGCATAAACAGCGATATTTCCCTTACCATCACGCCATAAAAGATGAGCCAAAGGCTCGCGTAGTGTTTGTTATTTTGGGATAAATTTTGAACATAGCTTCTTTAACCGTTAATTCACGGCGACTTTTGTTGTGCCTAATCACTTGGGCGGCGACCTTATCTGTGCCCGCAAGTGCCTCAGTGTCACATCCCAGCAGTTTCAGCCAAGCGAAAACCAAGTCACAGGCGCTCTACGCAGGCAGTCGCCAAGGTACTCTGCCCGCAGTCAGCTTTTACTGTGGCTGTGAAATTCAGATCAAAGGCAAATCGTGGAAACCCGATCTCGCCAGCTGTGGTTATCAAGTCCGTAAACAGGAAACCCGCGCCAACCGTATCGAGTGGGAACACATAGTCCCCGCCTGGGAATTTGGCCATCAACTCCAATGCTGGCAAAAGGGCGGCCGTAAAAACTGTGCCGATAACAGTAATGAATTTAATAAGATGGAATCGGACATGCATAATTTGGTACCCGCAATTGGTGAGGTCAATGGCGATCGCAGCAACTTCCGGTTTAGCCAATGGAACGGTAAGGCCGACCAATATGGCCAATGTGCTATGGTAGTCGACTTTAAGAATCGTCAAGCACAACCTCCCGCGAATACCCGCGGTAAGATAGCCAGAACCTACCTCTATATGCAGCAGACCTATGGTCTTAAAATCGCCTCTAGCCAATTAAAATTGTTTAAGGCATGGGATAAAACCTATCCAGTTGATACTATTGAGTGCAAACGTGATAACGCCATAGCGCAAACCCAAGGTAACCATAACCCCTTTGTACAGAATGCCTGTAATGCGCCACCACAGCGTCAACAATTAGCCGAATAAGGTCGACAATGAGAGTCCCAAGAATTTATCAACCTCAGCCATTAGCCATCAATCAACAGTTGAACTTAGACGAAGATGGCACGGCCCATATCGGCAAGGTGCTACGCATGGGCAACGGCGAACATATCAGTCTATTTAATGGCGATGGCAATGATTATCTTGCTGAAATTGTCGATGCAGGTAAGAAGCATGTCACAGTAAAACTGCTTTCCTGTGAGGCCAATTTATCTGAGTCGCCACTCAACTTGCACTTAGGCCAAGTGATTTCCCGTGGCGATAGAATGGAGTTCACCATTCAAAAATCAGTCGAGCTTGGCGTGAATACGATTACGCCGCTGTTTTCAGATCGCTGCGGTGTGAAACTCAACGGTGAACGCCTAGAGAAAAAAATTCAGCAATGGCAGAAGATCGTCGTGAGCGCCTGTGAGCAATCGGGACGCAGCCAAGTGCCCATGGTTCGCCCAGCGATGGACTTGCACGATTGGTGCAGTGAGCCGACCTCGGCGCTTAAACTCAATTTGCATCCACGTGCCGCACACGGTATCAATGGCTTAGATTTAGCCCATACCCGCGTGCGACTATTAATTGGCCCAGAAGGCGGTTTGTCGGCGGAAGAAATCGCCATGACAGAAACCTATCAGTTTACCGATGTGTTGCTTGGCCCCAGAGTGCTACGCACCGAAACCGCCTCGCTCACCGCCATTACTGCACTGCAACTCAGATTTGGTGATTTAGGCTAGACCGTCCACAACCGCACACAGCGGTGGTATGGCACCCCATTATCCAATAAATGCTTTTTTGCCTGCAAACGGCGACAAATAAGGAACAGATTAATGATAAAACTCGGCATAGTGATGGACCCCATCAGTGAGATCAACATTAAGAAAGACTCCAGTTTTGCCATGTTAATGGCCGCGCAGGAAAGAGGTTATCAGCTGTTTTATATGGAAATGGCCGATCTTGCCATGGTCAACGGTGTGGCTATGGCCAATATGCGTCCGTTAACTGTTTTCAATGATGCGAGCAAATGGTTTGAACTCGGCGAAGCTACAGACACGCCGATGAGCGAACTGGACGTGATCTTAATGCGTAAGGACCCGCCATTCGATACTGAATTTATCTACGCAACTTACATGCTTGAACGCGCCGAAGAACAAGGCGTGTTGATCGTTAACAAGCCACAAAGCTTACGTGATGCTAACGAGAAACTGTTTACCGCATGGTTTAGCGAATTCACCCCAGAAACGATCGTGACCCGTGATGCCAAACGTATCCGCGCTTTCCACCAAGCGAAGGGCGATATTATTCTTAAGCCACTTGATGGTATGGGCGGCACCTCGATTTTCCGCGTGAAGCAGGACGACCCAAACCTTGGGGTCATCATAGAAACCTTGACCAGCTATGGCCAACAATATGCCATGGCGCAAGCCTTTATCCCTGAGATAACCAAAGGCGATAAACGCATTTTAGTGGTCGATGGTGAGCCTGTGCCCTACGCCTTGGCGCGTATCCCAATGAAAGGCGAAACCCGTGGTAACTTAGCGGCAGGCGGAAGCGGTGTGGCTCAACCTTTATCCGACAGCGATTGGGCAATTGCCCGCGCCATTGGTCCAGAACTTAAAAAACGTGGACTGATTTTTGTCGGCCTCGATGTCATTGGTGACAAGCTGACTGAGATCAACGTAACCAGTCCAACTTGTATCCGTGAGATCCAAGCAGCATTTGATGTCGACATCACCGGCATGTTAATGGATGCTATTGAAGCACGCATTAACACCAAAGCATAAAAATTTACCAACGAGTTTGTTGATTTAAGGCGCTTTGACATCACAAGCGCCTAGCCACTTTCTAGGGATGTGATATGAGTTTCACCAAAGCGCCATTCTTGTTACTCGGCATAGGTTTATTACTATCGACTCCGACTTGGGCCAACATAGAAACAGGTCCAACGAAAGCACCGTCGCGTCCCAAAAATATTGTCATCATGATAGGTGATGGTATGGGACCGTCTTACACTAGCGCTTACCGTTACTACAAAGATAATCCTGACACAGAGGAAGTCGAACAAACCGTATTCGACCGTTTACTTGTAGGGATGGCGAGCACTTATCCCGCCAGTGTCAGTGGTTATGTTACCGACTCAGCCGCGGCAGCAACTGCGCTCGCCACTGGCGTTAAATCTTACAATGGGGCGATTTCGGTCGATACCCAAAAGCAACCGCTGCCGACCATACTCGAAAAAGCCAAATCCCTTGGCCTCAGCACAGGTGTGGCTGTTACATCCCAGATAAACCACGCCACGCCTGCAGCCTTTTTAGCCCACAATGAGAGCCGTAAAAACTACGACGCCTTAGCACTCAGCTATCTAGAAACCAACGCCGATGTATTCTTAGGCGGTGGTCAAAAATACTTTACCCCTGAACTATTAGCGCAATTTAAAGCCAAGGGTTATCAACATATTACTCGTTTTGAAGACCTCGCCAGCATCACCCAACCTAAAGTGCTAGGCTTGTTTGCCGAAGTCCAATTACCTTGGGCGATTGATGAAAAAGATGCGAAAAAACTCAGCACTTTAACCCAAAAAGCGCTCCGTTTACTGTCGCAGAATGACCAAGGTTTTGTACTGTTAGTCGAAGGAAGCCTCATCGACTGGGCGGGTCACAATAACGACATAGCTACAGCCATGGGTGAAATGGATGAATTCTCCAATGCCATTGAAGTGGTTGAGCAATTCGTGCGTGAACATCCTGATACCCTGATGGTGATCACCGCCGACCATAATACCGGTGGCCTATCGATTGGCGTCGATGGAAATTACAACTGGAACCCTGAAATCCTACGTAACATTTCAGCCAGTACCGACACATTAGCCTTAGCCGCCATCAGCGGTGAACAATGGCAGGCCGATCTCGCCCGCGGTTTAGGTTTTGAGCTCAACGAAGAAGAAATCGCAAAATTAACGGTCGCCAGAATGCAGGGATTAGAAACTATCGCGGTTGCAATTCGCCATGTTATTGATAAGCGAACTGATACAGGTTGGACAACCGACGGTCACACAGGCACAGACGTACAAGTGTTTGCCGCAGGTCCCGCATCTGAGCTGTTTAACGGCCATCAAGACAATACTGATATCGCCAATAAGATTTTCAGCTTATTGCCAAAACCGAAAAAACCTAAGAGCTAATGTCTAAGTGATTCAACGAATAGAAGGCAACCGCATAATGCAGTTGCCTTTTTTATTGGGTCTTTTGATTAGGGATTTTATCAGGTCTTAGCGCAGGGATTCGATGCAAACTGGCTCAGGCGTGAATAACGGGTATAATGCCCACACTTAAGTTTATAGGTGCCTGTAACTGTGTTAACCAATCCATCGCAAGTCATTATTCGTAATCAAGACAGCCTAAGCCAACATAAGGTGTTAGTGCTCAATCATGAAGCCGATCTACTGCCAAAAGCCCTGCTCGATGTCACGGCCTCGGTCGATGCCCTCGCCTTGGATTATCACCATTATTTACACTTAGCGCCGCACGCGAATTCAAAACTGCGTTGCTACTTCGGCCACGAACTGCCACATCAAGACCCAATTAAACCTGAAAAGTACGATACGGTTATCATTTATTTCCCCAAGGCTAAACCCCTCGCACCTTATCTATTTAACCTCGCCGCCAACCATCTTGTGCCTAACGGCCAACTGTTAGTGGTTGGGGAAAACAAAGGCGGGATTAAGTCTTTAGTTAAACTCTTGCCTGAGTATTTTGCGACGGGGATGAAACTCGATAACGCCCGCCACTGCCTGCTGTTTGGTAGTAATTTAGAGGGCTGCGCCCCGGCAATGAAACTTAGCGACTGGGTCAGTCAGTATCAACTCACAACGCCGCAAGGCGAGATCAGTATCTGTAATTTAGTCGGGGTATTTAGCGAAAAACGGTTAGATCTCGGCACTGAATTATTATTGTCACACCTACCAACACTCTCGGGCCGAGTGCTCGATTTTGGTTGCGGCGCTGGCGTAATCACCGCAGCTCTACTAAAAGCACAACCGAGCCTATCCCTAGAATGCGTTGATATTAATGCCATGGCGTTAGCTTCTTGCGAACTCACCCTCGCGGCCAATGGCATGACAGCCAAAGTGTATCCATCCGATGGGCTCACGCAAACCACAGGAAAATTTAACGGCATTATCTCTAATCCGCCGTTTCATGATGGCCTCGCCAGCACCACCAGCATAGCGCAGAACTTTGTTACCGATAGCGCTAAGCAATTACAACATAATGGTATTTGGCAAATAGTCGCCAATCGCCACCTGCCCTATTCCGATATTATCGCTGCCGAATTTGGCCAATTGAAAGTGGTTGCCGACAACAACAAGTACAAGTTGTATTACTTCCAGCACAAATAGATGTTTGATTAATAACGCGCAGATGCTTTCGCTGAAGCGCGTTATTGGCAACTCAGCCACTCACTCTTATCCCAATCCCTGTTTGTTTTCAGATAAAACCTCCCTTTCATCGTGTTACAAAATTCAATATTGTGATTTGCCGCATGCCAGCGATTCTGACAAGTCCTCACTTATAGTCACTCAACAGCCGTTCCTAACATAGGGATTCGATTTAAAACATCAAAATAATGGTTAAACCTAAAATCAATATAAGTTGTGGTTTATTCAGTAATTTTTGCTATAAAACCAGAGATAACACTGATTATAGGGCTCAATTTTTTATAAAAAACTATTTTAAAATTCACTCATAGACCATTAACAACAAAATGACAACATTTGCTGATTTTGCAGCCAAAAAGGCTTCTTTACCCTAAGTTTCTACTGTTATACTCAAAACAGCTTCTTAACAAGAATAAAACGCAATTACTAGGAATGCCCCTATGCTGGACCCTGAACTCATAGAGCTAAACAGCGATAAGACAAAAGCTGAATTGCGCCTGATCCCTAATGTCCATGGTCCAGTCACCCATGAAGACATAATGCGCCTGTTGTCTTTACCTGAATTCGCCGCCCTGTTTCCGCTAGAGCCAGCCATTACTAAAACCGTCGCTAAAATCAACTCTCTTTGTAATCAAGACGATGGAAAATTTGAGCTCTATACTACTTTGGCCGAACGTCGCGATGGCAGCATAGCTATCGAGATTAGTCCCGATAAAATGCAAGCCAGCCTTAAACTTACCGCAGCATGGGGTGGTAAACAGATAGATTTGCCAGAGATCCTCACTCATCTCAAAAAAAACAACGTCTGCATGGGGCTAAGCAAACTCAAAATTCAAGCTCTACTAAAGCAACTCAGCACACTCAAGCCAGGGGAAATCTGCCAAAGCGAAATAGCCCAAGGCAAAGCCCCTGTTAATGGACTCAATGCGGTATTAGAACGCAAAGTATTCCTTGCGCGGGAACGCTTGCTTCAGCCTCAAGAGCGCGAAGATGGCAGTGTCGATATGCGCAATTTAGGCGCAATGATCGTTGTTAAAGCCAATGATCTCTTGATGGTTAAACATTTAGCCACCGAAGGCACTCCAGGCTACAACATCAAGGGCGAAGTCCTTAAACAAAAACCAGGTAAGGATGCAGTGCTTCAAGCAGGTACAGGCACAGCTTTTCATCCCAAAGATCCCAATAAGCTGATCGCCACAGTGCCGGGGCAACCCGTCGAAACCCGTACAGGTATGAATGTCGATGATGTACTGCAACTTAAAGATGTCGACATCAGTACAGGCCATGTCACCTTCAAGGGCAGTATTTTAATTACAGGTGATGTCCACGAGGGCATGATAGTTAAAAGCTCAGGCGATATTACCGTGATGGGGTTTGTAGACTCCGCCACCCTTGAAGCAGAAGGTGATGTGACTGTGAGTAAAGGCATCATTGGCCGCCAGATTAAAGCCAATGAATACTCTACCAATATCTATTCTCAAGGGCAGATCAGCGCCCAATTTGTGCAATATTCTCAATTAGTTGCCAAAGGAAATATCTTAGTCACTAAACAGTTGCTGCACAGTAATACCAAAACCGCCGGCAGTTTAACGGTCAGCGATCCTAGCGGTCGTCGTGGCGATCTGGTTGGTGGAGTCGCACACGCTGAAAAAGGCATCACGGCGGTTGTCATAGGTGCAACGGCAGGGACTAAAACTGACGTTTACTGCGCAATGGGACAGGCTGAACTCAAGCAAGATCTCAAGCTACTCGATGAGAGCGTTAAAGCTATGGTCGTCGCCAGTTTAGATATCGAGGCTCGCCTCAATAAACTGCCCCCCAAGTCAGAATGGCAAGCTGACGCGGTTATGATTGAGCAAATAAAGATGATGCTTGATGAGAAGAATCGCATCATGGACGAACGTACCCGTGAAGAGCTTGAATTCGATACCTTTAAACAAGAAGTCGAAGGCTACTACGAAAAATACCGCATCGAAGTGCTTAAACACGTATTCCTTAACGTTGAGCTGCATATAGGTCCAGCAAATCACCGTACGGCACGTGAACACGGCACTTGTTGTATTGCCAATGTTAATCAAGAGATTAACTTTGACTATAACGCCAAGGCCAAAGCTGCACCGAGCACATAAGGTTCACTAGGGTCCTTAACTTATTGCCCGCTCAGCCAGTGCTGAGGCGGCTTTCGCTCGGCAGCCAAACCTCTGAACTCGTTCTGGCCTCTATCTATCTTCTCCAAGCGTGGCATACTGCTCACAGATAAACGCACGCAGCAGTATGCCAAGTCACCTTCTTGCAAAATCCTAATCCTTGTCTACTGCCGCCGATTGATCTCAGAGAATACCTCAGAGCCCATTTTAAACTTCCTAAGGATCTGAAATGACTAGCGTTAAGATGTCGAGTATTGAATGGCCAGCGATTGTAAAACTGACTCAAAATGACGAATTACTTTACCTAGAACATCAAAGAGATTGGCTCGAACTGGCCTGTCTCTATCAGCATCACTTCATCGAAACCGATCAATTATTAGACTCCAAAGGGCAGCGATACCTTATCAGTGCCTGTCCAAAAAAAATCCATGAAGATCCTGTTGGCGAATTACCTCGATTACTGCGCCAAAAACAGGATTTGCCACTCAATGAATTTATCAAATGGGTTCAAAATCATGCCCAAGCACTAGGACAATGTTGTGTTGCTAAACTGGCTTTCACGACAATTGCCCAAGGAATCGAAATTGTTCGTACCCTCGATGAATAAACAGCAAACACATGATAAGCCATAATAAATGGCTATCAATGACTCAGTTAATCAATAAAAAACAACATGACCTTAAAAGCTAATATCCTCATAATCAATTCACAGGCATAATTTGCCGCGGTGTAACAGCGCTAAGCCAGACGGTAAAGCGCTTAAGATGCACTCCAAAATAACCGTTTTCTGCGTCGACTCAAGGGATGACGTTTAAGTTGGCACTAAATATACAAACAGATGGAACCGAAATTGGAACTACTTAAGATTGACTGCTTAGGCAAACAACTGCGCTTAGAAGGCTCGCTCGCGGGCTGGCAACAACTCTACTGGGACAACACCTTAGTCTCACAAAAAGAAGCTTCCGTCGATAATGGCGGCCTCAAAGTCCATGTCTTTGAGCTCACCCACCACAGCAGCCCGTTGGTGACAGAAAGTGGTGAGCAAGCCATCGCCATAACAGAAGCTAAAATCCAAGTTCGCCTCGAAACCGATCTCGTTTGGCAGCCTTTCCGCCTCGATTACTGCTTGCTGATGGATGACAAGATTATCGACCAAGGGCGACGGACAGAGAAAGATATCGAACGCCAAACACCAGAAACGCCCATCGTTAAGCAGCAAAAAATCAGCATGATAGGACTCGCCTCCCTCGGCTTTAAGCTGTTAAAGAGCGCTAAAGTCATAAAGGTAGTGTTAGCGGGCGCCAGTGTTGCCGCTTATTCTTGGCTATTCTCCTTCCAATTCGCCCTCGCACTTATCGCCTGTTTGGTATTCCACGAATATGGCCATATTCGCGCAATGAAATATTTTGGGATGAAAACCAAAGGGATTTACCTTATTCCCTTTATGGGCGGACTCGCGCTCTCCGATGAAAAAATTAATACACGTTGGCAAGATGTGGTGATTTCTATCATGGGACCTACCTTTGGGCTCTTGATGTCCATCGCTTCCTTGATTGCTTACCACGCAACGGGCAATGTGTTTTTTGCTGGCCTTGCCGCCTTTAATGCGCTGCTTAACCTATTTAATTTATTGCCTATTTTGCCACTCGATGGCGGCCATATTTTAAAGAGCATTAGTTTTTCGATGAACAGCATCATGGGGTTGGTCGCCTGCGCCGCCGGTGCCGCTTTTGGTGTGTATATCAGCTACACCTTAGGCTTAGCGCTATTGGGCTTCTTGTTGTTGATCGGCAGCTTAGAAATTATTTTCGAATGGCGAACTCGTCATCAAAGCCACCTGCTGCCATTAGACAGATACGGGCAAATCTTCTCGGTTATTTGGTATTTACTCACGGTTGGCGCCTTAGTCGGCATCATCTGGCACTTAGCGGGAACGGGCGATGATATGCTCAGTCTGCCGCTGCAAATATTACGCAGCTAATGTGGCTTAACGGCTAAACGCAGCGCAAAGGCACTAGCACGAGTGCTTACACTTGCACTTGCCCAGAGTGATGCAATACAAAAAACCGCTATTAATAGCGGTTTTTTATTTTTCTGTCGCGCTGTGATGCTTTTACAAAAATGCGCTATTCCTTTGCCAAAGGCGGGGCAATATCACTGCCACCAAGGGCTTGATAAAGTGTCGCTTGGGCGGTGAGTTGGTTATAGCGATTCTCGAGTAAAGCCGCCTCGGCGCTGCGACGATTCTCTTGGGCATCAATCCAATTCTGAATACCGATAGCGCCATTGCGGTACTGGCTCTCATAAATGGCTTCAACGGCCGCCGCTGCGCTAAATTGCTGTGCCAACTTCTCCCCTTGATAACGATATTGCTGCTTAGCCGAAATCGCGTTATCGACATCCTCAAAGGCGGAATAAAGCGTCTTGCGATAATTCACCACTGCGGTTTGATAATCGATATCGGCAATGTCGTTATTGATTTGCATTTGATTCCACTGCAAAAAGGGCAAGACTAGCCCTGCGCCTAAACTGCCAACGGGATTACGTAACAACTCTTTTAACTCAGAGGTCGACTCCCCAACACCGCCGGTTAAACTCAGGCTTGGGAAATAACTCGCATAGGTCGCATCTTTACTCGCCAAGGCGGAGCGCAGTTGATACAAGGAGGCCTTCACATCTGGCCGTCTCACTAATAAATCTGCGGGTACACCCACGCTAACGTCCGGCACTGCTACGTCGGGGAGTTGCTTAATCTCAACCCAAGTTTCGCCTGAGGCTAAACTCTGCGCAGGAACAGCTGCAGGAGTCTGATTGAGTAATATCGCGAGGGCATTTTTAGCCACAGTTAATTGCTGAATAAGCTGGCTATGGGCAGCCTCTTGTCCCGCCATACTGCGCTGAGCTTCAAGCACATTCACTTGCGTCACGGCCCCAGAATCATACTGCCTTTGGGTTAATGCCAGCGTTTGCTGACTGTACTCGATACTCTTTTGGCTTAAATCAATCCGTTGATTTAAATAACCTATCTGCCAATACAAGGATGCAGTGGTCGCCACTAGGCTTTGGGTGGTACTTTCTCTATCTTCGGCGCTCGCCAGCGCCGCCCATTGAGCTTGGTCGATATTGGCCGACACTTTGCCCCACAAATCCACCTCATAACTCACGGACAATTTTGCTTGATAACTCTTAGTCGCATCGCTACCCTCCAGTGGCTGATTACGGGAAGCGTCAAGGTTTGCCGATAACTGTGGGTATAGATCATCCCGCGTTAGCCCTGCCTGCAAGCGTGCCTTACGCAGCGTTAAGGTCGCTAGGGTTAAGTCATTGTTAGTGCTCAATACTTGGCTGACCAGCTTATCGAGCTCGGGCTGATGAAACTGCTGCCACCAAGGATCAACTCTCACTTGCTCATTCACTGTGGTGTTTTGCCACTGTTCGGGAATAGCCAGTGCGGGCGGTTCAAAGTCTGAACGCATAACACTGCCACAGCCACTCAGCAAGGCGATTCCTAAAGCCATGCCCACAGCAATCGCGCAACTACGAGGCGAAAAGTGTCGATTAAATATTTTTGTATTCATGGTGTTATTACTCTCTGGCTAATGCGTCAACGGGATCTAACTGCGCCGCATTGCGGGCGGGTAAGAAACCAAATAGCACACCAATTAAGGTCGAACAGGCAAAGGCGGCAACGATGGAGGTGGTGGAATAAATCATTTGGAAACTGCCTCCCGTTTGAGCAAACACCACGCCAATCAAGTAGGACAAGGCGATGCCTAAGGTGCCACCGCACAAACACACTAAAATGGCTTCGATAAGGAACTGGCGCAAAATATCACTCTGGCGCGCACCCACCGCCATACGAACACCGATTTCACGGGTCCGCTCAGTCACAGACACTAACATAATGTTCATCACCCCAATTCCGCCAACGACAAGGGAAATCACCGCGATAGCCGAGATCAGTAAGGTCATGGTTGCTGTGGTTTTTTCGATGTTCTGCCTAATGGTATCGGTATTGATGGTGAAGAAATCTTGCGTGCCGTGGCGCATTTTAAGCAGCGCGATAATACCCTGCTCCGCCGCGTTACTCGGCACAGTTTCATCGAGTCGAACGGTAATACCATCCAAATAGTTTTTACCCACCATACGGCCAGAAACTGTGGTGTAAGGCACCCACACATTAAGCGCATCGCTGTTACCAAAAGCACTTTCTTTGGGTTGAGTCACACCTATGATACGTACGGGTAAATCTCCAAGGAAAATCACTTGCCCTATCGCCGAGTTATTGTCGGCTGCACTGTTAGGGAAAAGCTCCTTACGGGTATTATCATCAATCACCGCATCTTGGGCGAGCGATGCGACACTGGCATCATCCCAAAATTGGCCCTGCGCTAACTCGTACCCTCTTACACGGAAAAACTCAGGCCCCACTCCATTCACCGATGCCGATACCGCTTTATTACCAAAACGAACCGTTGCAGTAGAGCCAATGCTTGGCGTCACGCTATCAACATAGGGCAGATTTTTAAGGGCATTGGCGTCCGTTGCGGTTAAGGTGCGCACCCGCGCCGAGCGTCTATCGCCAAAACCAGAACCCGGGCGAATATCAATCGTGTTAGTCCCCATCGAACTGATACTTTTGAGAATGGCCTGCTGCGAGCCTTCACCTAAGGCCACCACAGAAACCACAGAGGCGATACCGATAATAATCCCGAGCATAGTCAAGAAAGTACGTAACCTGTGGGTCGACATCGCCACCAGCGCCATTTTAAGCGCTTCGACATATCTGTCCAACGAAGCCACCCGCGCACGCGAGCCATCTTTTGCTGCCACTGTTTTTGCGACCACAGTGCCGCTAGGCTTTTGTGGCGCCATATTTTGTAACGTTGAGCTTTGCAACATCGAGCTTTGTGGCTTAGCCGTCTGTTTATCCTGACTGCGCTCATCGCTGATGATCACGCCGTCTTTGATTTCGATAATGCGGTCGGCATATTGGGCCACGTGCATATCGTGGGTCACGATAATGATGGTATGACCGTCGCTGTGAAGCTCCTGCAACAACTGCATCATTTCTTCGCCGCTGTGACTATCCAACGCACCCGTCGGCTCATCGGCAAGGATCACATCGCCGCCATTCATCAAAGCGCGTGCCACACTGACCCGCTGCTGCTGTCCGCCACTGAGCTGATTGGGTTTATGGTCAAGCCTGTCGCCAAGGCCTAAACGCGTTAACAAATGCTCGGCCCTGTCTTTACGAACCGTGCGTTCTTTACCCGCATACACAGCAGGCACTTCGACGTTGCCTATGGCGGTCAAATCACCCAGTAAATGATAACGCTGAAAGATAAAACCAAAGTGCTCGCGGCGCAGCAGCGCTAACTCATCAACGTCCATAGTCGAGGTATCTTGGCCGTTGATAAAATACGCGCCCTTTGACGGCTTATCTAAACAACCAAGAATGTTCATTAGGGTCGATTTACCCGAGCCAGAAGCGCCAACTATCGCCACCATCTCGCCACGGCCAATCGACAAGTTCACATCTTTCAGCACAGTGAGTTGCTGCTCACCCGCCTGAAAAGTGCGATAACAACCTGAAATTTCAAGTAATGCCGTTGTCACTGTTAAAACCTCACGCTAGGTGAGCGACGTAATTTACTGCTGCCATCATCGGAAGACGGCATGCCAAGCACAACCTGATCGCCTTCCTTCAAACCCGCGGTGATTTCAGCATTGATTTTGTTGTTAATCCCCACAGTGACATCCACATATTGCACTTGGTTATCAACTAATACAGGCACTTGATATTGCGGGCCGCTGCGTGCTTTACGCTCGACAGGCTTAGCCTCTGGCGCCGCGGATTTCTCCCTCGGCTTTATACGCAATATCTGCGCAGGCACTAATAGCGCATCATCGGCCTTAGCTAACACTATAGACACCTGCGCCGTCATGCCGATACGCAAGGTGCGGTCAGGGTTTTCTACATCAAACAGACCATGGTAATAAATGGCGTCTGAGTCGCTAGAGCTCATATTGCTATCGTCGCCATCCATCGAAATCGGCCCAGGTTCAATCGCCCTCAAAACGCCGCGGTAGGGATGATTCGGTTTTCCAAGGACAGTGAAATACACGGCTTGACCCGGATGGACATTGACAACATCGGCTTCGGAAATCTGCGCTTTAACTGTCATGGTATCCAGCTGCGCCATTTCAACTATGGTCGGTGTTGTTTGATTAGCGTTAACGGTTTGCCCCACTTCCACCGCGGAATACACCACAGTGCCATCCATCGGCGCGGTAATTTTGGTATAACCTAAATCGATTCTGGCACTGTCGACGTTAATCTCAGCCTGTTGTTTTTGCGCTTCTAATTGCTCAAGCTCGGCTTGATAAACCGTTAGATTAGCATCGGCCACTTCATAATCGGCACGAGAACTGGCCTTATCGGCAAGCATTTGCTGCTGGCGGCTAAATTCCAATTTAGCTTGGCGGATCTGCGCCTGTTTAGCACGGAACTGAGCATTGATACTCTTGAGTGATGCGAGGGCATCCTTCAAATTATTCTGCTGCGCTAGGCTATCAATCTGAGCAATCAAATCGCCTTTCTTTACTTCATCACCCAGTGCCAGCGGCAAACTTAAGATTTGCCCCGATACCTGCGCACCTACACTCACCAGTTTGGATGCCTGCAACATGCCATTGGCCAGCACTGAGTTTTCGATATCGCCACGGCGCACCGCTTCAGTTACATAGGTAGGTACCGTTTCAGGCTTATGCCACATAAAATAAGCACCGCCACTAAGGAGTATTAAGCCGCTTAACGCGAGCAGCAATTTACGCTTTGAGGATTTTTTCATCGGTATTGTCGTGTCCATCAATGCTAAAGACAGCAAGCATTCATCTTGCTAAGGAACTGAAATTGTTCCAACAGTATATAGAGTTAGCCAAAGACAGTAGACGAAGGAAGTGTCGTTAACAGGTAAAGATTTGCAAATATCTGTGTAGAAATTGACAAGGAAAGCACGATTGAGTGGTGCTTAGGCTCAATGCCGATTTAGTACGATACCAAATCGTTAGGTGGTAAATTGTTGTTGTCTACATTCTATGACTGTGCCACTTGTGGTAGTTCAGCCATTCAAACGAATCTAGATACAGACTTCAATTGATTCTTTTTCAAGAAAAATCAACGTCGTGGGGTGAAGCCTTATGACTTTGATGTCGATTTAAATACAAAAACGACCAACCCGCTACGAAACATTCACGCCAAGTACTGGCCATTCTCAGTGAATAACCCAATGATTAATCGAATCAATCACTCAATTCGACTAATTCATGCTGGCGAGGATCACCTGCGTGGCATCAAAACAGGCAAAACATGGCTCGCCGACAGCCAAACTCTGCATTTGGGTGAGTGGCATCACTGAATAGATGATGTCTTTGCCATCAATATCTATGGCTAATTCGGCCTTATCGCCAAGTTCAGTCACGCTCAGCAAACGACCGCTTAGGCAATTTTGCCCATCCACTTCACAGACATGAGTCGTCGCCAGTACAGCGGGGGCTTTAAACAGTAACAACACAGATTTATCCAGGGCTAACTGCAAGCGTTCGCGGCTCGAATGGGTCACTGAAATCTGAATCTGTTGTCCGCCCGCTAAAGTCACGCTGATGTTGTCATTTAATCCAAATGAATCAATGCTATTGATACGCCCCGTTAACTGATTGCGGGCGCTGGTGTTGAGAGAGAAATGCGCCATCACATCCAATAAACTGTGCATATCGACGGACTCATCGAGCAAGGCAGCCAAAGCCATTTCTTGTACTTGGGAGGTGATGGAATACACCTTAAGCAACCGTTCGCCAAATTCGGTGAGTTTAGCGCCGCCACCGCCTTTGCCGCCCTTTTCGCTACACACTACGGGTTCGGGCATGGCGGTGTTCATCTCATTGATCGCGTCCCACGCCGCTTTATAACTGATCCCCGCAAGCTTGGCGCCTTGGCTGATCGAGCCTGTGTTGGCAACCTGCTCAAGCAGGCTTATCCGCCTAGGATTGGCGAAGGGCTTGTCCCCGAGGGAAAGCGTAAGTAATGCATGTAAATCCATCGTTTATCCAGCACCCAAGTCAGACTTGAGTCCTATTGTCCTTCATCGTCTTGAGGATACCAATAAGATTACCTAGATATTTCAGCGGATGAATGCCATTAATCAGCAAGAAACCGCACACAGATCACTAATTGATTGCTTAGGGCTTGAATTATCGATATATAGATTGGTATATAACGATCACTTTTTATCACGGAGGAACACAATGAAATCCATTCACCTTAAGCAATTACTGCATTTTACCACGGCTTCGTTATTCACAATGGTACTGACATCTAGCCCAATTTTTGCGGCAGACAATGAGCAAGTGACTGTTTTTGCAGCGGCATCGCTCACCAATGCACTTAACGAAATCGGCCAGCAATATGAAAAAGAACACAATACTAAGGTGATATTCTCCTTCGCCTCTTCTTCAACACTGGCAAAACAAGTGGCCAATGGTGCGCCAGCCGATCTGTTTGTCTCGGCGAATCAAAAGTGGATGGATTATCTGGTCGATGCTAAAGCGGTCGATGTTAACAGCCGAAAAACCTTGTTAAAAAATACCTTAGTCTTGATTGCCGAGAAAAATAGTCCCATCACAGAAGTCGTGCTCAATGGCGATTGGGATATTAAAGCCGCATTAAAAGGCAGTCGTATGGCTGTTGGCGATCCAGATCATGTGCCTGCTGGACAATATGCCAAGCAAGCCCTCGAAAACCTCAAGCTGTGGCAAGCCGCTGAGCCCTTACTCGCCCGTGCTAACAATGTCCGTGCCGCCCTCGCTTTGGTTGAACAGGGTGAAGCGCCGCTTGGCATAGTGTATTCAACCGATGCGAAAGTCGCCCAAAAGATCAAAATCGTTGGCACCTTTCCAGAAACGAGTTACAGCCCAATTGAATACCCTGTCGCCTTAGTCAAACAAGAATCGACCGCAAGCGCCAAAGCGTTCAATGAGTATCTGCAGGGCCCAAGCGCAAAAAATGTGTTTGAGAAATATGGCTTTGGAGTGAATTAGGGTGCTGAGTGGTTCTTTGTTAAGCGGCTCTATGCTAAGTGGCTCTCTTTTAAGCGACTATGAAATTGCCGCACTACTACTCAGTTTAAAGGTGTCATCCGTTGCCGTTATCGCCAGTTTACCCTTGGGCATTTTATGCGCTTGGGTGCTGGCCAGGGTCGAGTTTCCTGGCAAGGCTATATTTGACAGTGTGCTCCATCTACCACTGGTGTTACCGCCCGTGGTAGTGGGTTACCTCTTGCTGATCAGCATGGGCCGCCAAGGTTTTATCGGCCAGTGGTTATTTAATTGGTTTGGCATCAGTTTTAGCTTTAGTTGGCGTGGTGCGGCCCTCGCGGCGGCGATAGTGTCATTCCCGCTGATGGTCAGAGCCATACGCCAATCCTTTGAAACTGTTGATATTCGACTCGAGCAGGCCGCACGCACTTTAGGTAGCAGTCGATGGCGGGTATTTCTCACCATCACACTGCCGCTCACCTCTCCAGGGATAGTGTCAGGCATGATTATCGCCTTTGCCCGCAGCCTAGGGGAATTTGGCTCGACTATTACCTTCGTTTCTAATATCCCAGGTGAAACCCGTACGATTCCGCTCGCCATGTACTCTTTTATTGAAACCCCAGGGGCAGAATATCAGGCCATGCGTCTGTGCATTATCTCGATAGTGATCGCACTCGCATCTTTACTCGCCTCTCAATGGCTGAGTAAAAAAGCCCTGCAGAGGACGGCAAGCGTATGTTAACAATCAATATTGAAAAACGACTCGGACAACTGCAACTGAAAGTCGATACCCAATTGCCATTGCAAGGCGTGACAGCCGTTTTTGGACGATCGGGTGCGGGTAAGACCTCACTAGTGAACCTACTCGGTGGGCTTTCAACCCCAGATAGCGGTGAAATCCGCCTCGGCGACAAACTGCTTTATCAACAAGGCAAAGTGAACCTTCCCCCAGAGAAGCGCCAAATTGGCTATGTATTTCAAGAAGCACGACTGTTCCCGCACTATAGCGTGAAGGGCAATCTCAACTATGGTGTGCGTAAAGCTAACCCAGTCTTGTTCGATAGAATTGTGCAGTTACTGGGAATTGAAAAACTCCTCAGTCGCTATCCCAGCACGCTATCGGGCGGTGAAAAACAACGGGTTGCCATTGGCCGTGCCCTGCTGACATCGCCCGATATGCTGTTGATGGATGAGCCGCTGGCATCGCTCGATTTACCCCGTAAACGCGAGTTACTGCCCTACTTGCAAACCTTATCGCAGGAACTAAAACTGCCGATAGTGTATGTGAGCCACAGCCTAGATGAGATCTTACAACTGGCGGATTATATGCTGGTGCTGCATCAGGGGAAATTGATCGCCAAAGGGGCCTTAAGTGAAGTGTGGAATAGCGAGCAAATGCGGCCTTGGGTGCCATTGCAGGAACTCAGCTCACTCCTCAGTGCAAAGGTCGCCGACAGACATCCCGACTACCCCATGACGCGACTCGTGATGGATGATGGAAACTATTTGTGGGTAAGTGGCTATCTGGCTGAAACGGCAAAGAAACTCAAAGTGCGTATTCAGGCAAATCATGTCTCGGTTTGCACTGAGATCCCCAAAGGCTCAAGTATCCGCAACCTGCTAAAGGGAGAAATTAAAGAGTTATACCCCAGTGATAACGGCGAGCAAATCCAATTAAAAATCGCCCTAGGCCGCGATGAACTTTGGGCCAACATCACCCCTTGGGCCTGCGACGAACTGCAACTCACTCATGGCAAAGCGATTTATGCACAAATCAAAGGCGTGACTATGACACAAATGGATATCGCCGAATCCCACTAGCTCAACCTAGAGCACCGTTCGAAAACCAAATTTCACGCACAAAAAAACCGACTCTAGGTCGGTTTTAGTTCCTTCATCTGAAGGATTTGGTACCAGTGGCCAGACTCGAACTGGCACGCTTTTAAGGGCGGGGGATTTTGAATCCCCTGTGTCTACCGATTTCACCACACTGGCATATCAAATATGCACTTAGAAGCAATCAAAACAACTGGCTGTCTCTAAGTGCTGGGAATTATACCTTTGCTTATGACAATGGCAAGTCTTTTGCCGCGACTTTAATACAAATTGCATTTAACCGCTCAAAAATCATGCTCTTGGGGTTATTCTGCGCCATGGGATAATAAAAAAGCGGTATATTCTTTATCACTTTTTTGAATATGGTTTACCAACCAAGCTTTCAAGAAAGCCATTAATTCGTCGGCAACATCTTCACCTCTAACAACTCGCTTTTGAAAATCAAGTACTTGCCCTACTAACTTGCCGTGTTTTTCCTTGTGGCTGTCAGTTTGAGGGTAACCAAAACGCGCAAAGAGTTCCTCTTCATAGGCAAAGTGATTGGCCGTGTAATCTACTAACCCTTGCACGATACGTTTGATGGCTTCGAGTCCATACTCTTCATTTAATGTGCGGTGTAATTCATTGATCAATGAGACTAAGCGCTGATGTTGACGATTGATCTCTGGCATTCCTATGTCTAACTCAGGCCCCCATTTCACAAAGAGTTTATTTTGCGCCTGACTCGAATTAAAAAATGCCGCATTCACATGGAATCGATGCAGCAAGGAGCCAATTTCCTGCGACATGTTATACACTTTCAAACTCGATAAGTTAGTGTTGTTGGTGTGGGAGGCATTACTCAGGGCTAGCTCAGCCATCACACTGATATTTTTATTAATTTCCTCTGCTACTGTATGTTGTTGTCCCGATGCAGTGGCAATTTGATGGGACATATCGGTAATGGTCTCCACCTGAGCGACAATCTGCCCGAGTGCACTGTGAGCTTGATCAACCATATCAGCCGTTTCGTCGGCAATCGCCACGTTTTTCAACATGACTTCAACACCATGTTGTGCGCCTTTTTGTAATGCGGCGATTTGCTGCTGGATCTCAACCGTGGCTTCGGATGTTCGTTTAGCGAGATTACGCACTTCATCGGCAACTACAGCAAAACCGCGACCATGTTCACCCGCTCTCGCACTTTCAATGGCAGCATTTAAAGCGAGTAAATTGGTCTGTTCGGCCACCTGCGAAATGGTTTCAATAATGCTACTGATATTATTGCTGTCGGCGGCCAAGTGCTCGATCACGGTTCGAGTATCATGGATCTGTTGCGACATAGCGCCAATTTTAGTGACTATGCCATTCATGATTTGATCGCCGCGCTTAGCAGAACTTTGGGCAATATCAGCTGCCTGCGCAGCGCTCACCGCATTTTGCGATACGGCTTGTACGCTTGAAACCATCTGCGTCATCGCACTGGCGGCCAGTTCCGTTTGATGTTCTTGCTCTAACACGCCTTGTTTTGCCTGCTCACTGATGACCTTGATATCCGAGGCCACTTTTTTCATCCCTTCGCAGGTATCAGACAAAGATAAAATCGTGCGGCTTACATCCTCGCCCATGCGGTTGATACTATGCACGACCTTAATGAACACGCCCGCATCTTTCTCTTCTAATTGATAACTTAAATCCCCTTCGCCTAAATGATGGGCGGCGCGCTCAAGTTGTCTCAAATTACGAATTAATTTATTGATGTTGAACATTAAAATGGCGGCGAGCGCGCTTAAACACAAAATGGCAACAAAGTGCCCTGTGATCACCAAACAATAGAGGGGATAAATCAGCAACAATAGTGGCGCAAAGATAGAATTATATCCCATTGAATCCTTGTGACTTTTTTTAGAATCCATTTTTTACTCCTTTAAAAAACTGATATCGCGCCTTCATATAAAAACAAGAACGAATAAATGGAATAGCGCGTTAACTGAATATCGATCGAGTTGAATAGGTTAATCCTAGACGCTAACGGAAGAAGAAACAAAGCTAAATTATTTGAACTCGTCGCTGTTAAGCATACCCTTAAATTTGACCAAGATCACAGAGTTAACTAAGGGTTATGACTTTGTATTCCTATGTCGATTTTTTATTGATCGAGATCAGTATTTTAGCTATCGAATACCGCTAATTTAGCGAGGACTTCACAGGAAAGAGGATTTCATTCATGGCATTTTGGTTAGATCTAATGTTTGGTAACCCCATAGGCTTACTTTCAATGATCGTTATCTTTAGCACAATAGGGATAGTGTCCTATATCACTTGGATGTTCATTGTGAAGTCGGCACCGAAACAATAGTTTTTGCTCCAGTTGTTCTTCATGTTCTTGTATAAATGCAAAATCTAGGGGGTTTTTATCACCCCCATTTTTTGTTATCTCACTTTTCAGATTACTGCAACTTACCTAAGCCAGCACTCATCCGAGCGAGACAAAACACGCCTATGCGGCGTGTTTTCTGTTTTGTACTAGACCATTTAAAAACTGCGGACGTGCCTTAATCAACGACTGCATTTCCTCTTGGCTCGGCTCACCCGCAGGTAAACGCAGCACATCGCGGTTGAGGTACATGCGGGCCTTCATGGCAATCTTATAATCGGCTGTCGGTCCCTGAATCGCATAATGACGCTCGTTACCTAGCTTTTCTAAGATACAGGCATTCAATAAACTTTTTACGGCAGGCTCATTTTGCGGCAGAGTCAAAATCGTGGCGCCCTGAAGAAAAAACTCTCTGACTAATGCTCGCTCAGCGGGATCAAGCAAGTTCACTTTAGCTTCAATCGTCTCAATAACGCGCTTATCACTTAAATGACGGATAGACTCATCTAAGCCTAAGTTAATTAATTGACTCAAAAAATAAGCGATAGAAACGATTAGACCTAATCCAACAAACTGTGCATGTTCTGGCACAAATTTATCGAGCGCCAGCACTGCCAGCACATTAGGGGGAATAAGAAGTAAGACAGAACAACTCACCATAAGCCACAGCATGACTCTAAACATCATTTTCTTCGGGCTAAAAAACTTAACTGAATCCAGCTTGAGTTTAAACATAGTGCTATCCCAGTGACAAAAAATTGAACTTATCGGCTAATAAGCAAATTTAATGCCACAAATGAAGACATATTTCGTTGATTTTATCTGCGAGAAAATGCACTTTCTGGATCTGTAGGTCTATGCTTATAAGCATCTCAAGCCGCTATTGCATAAAGAAAATTTAAGATGCTGACATTCTTTAGCCAACTTATCAAAAGCCCCATAGGCAGGCACCTTACCCTGTCTATTGTACTTTTTAGTTCTGTTATCACCTTAATCACCACTGCGTATCAGTTGATCAGTGATTATCGCAATGATGTCGTGCGTATCGATAGAGTATTTTCCAACATGGAAAAGGTGAACTTAGATGTGCTCGCCGCCAGTATTTGGGTTATTGACGAGCGGCTCATTAACACTCAGCTCAATGGGCTAATTCAGCTGCCCGATATTAACTATATTTCGATTAAAGATGACAGCGGCCAAGCATGGAATGCAGGCGAGCAGAAACAAGAACACTCCTTAGATAAAACCTTTCCTTTAGTCTATAAATCACCGACTGAAAACATCAATGTCGGCACACTCGAAATACAAGTCGATGTCGATGCTATCTATCAACGCTTGTATGATAAGGCCATTATCATTCTGCTTTCTAATGGCATTAAAACCTTCTTAGTGGCTGGGTTTATTCTATTTTTAGTGTGGTTCAACATTACTAAACACTTAGATAAACTCAGCCAATACTGCAAAAATATCGACATAGACCATGAATATGAGCCACTACAATTTGACCGTCATGAAAAAATTGATGAATTCAAACAAGTCGCCGATTCCATCAATAGCATGCAAGTACAACTTAGAAGCTCATTTAGCGCCTTAAAGAATTCTAAGACGGAACTGCAAATAGCCTTAGAAGATAGAGAGCGGCTACTCAAGCTCGAACGTAGCTATAAAGAAGAGCTCGCAAGACAAGTCAAAGAAAGAAAGAACACTAGAGTTAGAACAATCCCTTAGCGCACTAAAACGAGCACAACAGGTTTTAGTTGAGCAAGAAAAAATGGCGGCCTTGGGTGGACTCGTGTCAGGGGTTGCCCATAAGATAAACACCCCAATTGGCATTTGTTTGACGGCGGCGAGTGCGCAGCTCAGCCATATTGAAGAACTGATCGATCTGATCCACAGCGATCAAGCTACATTAGATGAGATAAATGAAATACTTAATGAGTACCAAGAAAGCTGTGAACTCATTGTCCGTAATATCACTAAAGCCAGTAGTTTAATTCAAAAATTTAAAACGATCGCCATCGATCGCAGTCATGAAGAACACCAATGCTGTAATCTAAACCAGCAGCTACATGAAATCCTAGAGTCGACATTAATTATGCATCCCAATGTTAACGCCTCAACGGAGATCAACGTGGAGCCTACACTCAATATCAAAACCAATATCAGTTTGTTAAATCAAATTGTTAGTAATATTCTCTCGAACGCCTTTACCCATGCATTCCAAGGACATGAAGACAATCTTATCCACATTAGTGCGACTTTGGATGAAGAATCAATTCAAATCAGCATTCAAAATAATGGCTTAGCCATTCCAGCCGATGTTGCTGAGCACATGTTCGAACCCTTCTTTACTACAAATCGTAATAAAGGTGGTACTGGCTTAGGATTATCAGCGGCCTTTAATGCCGCAACACTGTTGAAAGGCACTATGAGTTATCGCGCAGACTCAAAACTAGGCGGCCCGCAATTTGATATTAAATTTCCATACACTCAATGTGAACCAGTCAATAATCAACAAGATTTTTATATCTAGGTATAATCAATGAAAATACATAATATTGAAGGGGTATCACCGCCCTTGAAAGCGGTGATATCTTGACTGAATCTAGGTTAAGAGTTTAAACCGCCTCTTGAGCCTGCTGTGCCAATCGCGCTAATACGCGACTTGCCGCCACAAAACCAAATGTCCCAGTGACCATAGTTACAGCCCCAAAACCAGAAGCACAATCCATCCTCATGCTGCCATCAGCCGCCGCTTTAGTACCGCACACTGAGCCATCGGCTTGGGGATACACTAACTGCTCACTGGAAAAAACAGCATCGATAGCAAACCGGCGTTGCAGGTTTTTAGAGAAGTTATACTCGCGGCGCAAAATATTACGCACTTTGGCTAGCAAAGGATCTTGGTAGGTTTTAGCGAGATCAGTTAACTGAATTTGCGTCGGATCTGTCTGTCCACCCGCACCGCCCACTGTCACTATCTTAATTTTTTGACGTTTACACCAAGCAATTAACGCAGCCTTCTGCTTAACGGCATCAATACAATCAATAACATAATCAATATTGCCCCCCTCTTTAGCCCCGAGCAAATACTCGCCTAGATTATCCAATGTAATAAAATCTTCAATTTCATTCACTTGGCAATCAGGATTAATTTCACGGATCCGCTGCGCCATCACAGCGACTTTAGAGCTGCCGATAGTGGAACTGAGCGCGTGAATTTGACGGTTAGTGTTAGTGACACAGATATCGTCTAAATCCATCAAGCTTATCTGTCCGATGCCGCTTCGCGCTAAGGCCTCTGCCGCCCAAGTACCTACGCCACCAATACCAATCACCACCACGTGGGATGTGGCAAATTTAGCCAGAGCCTTTTGTCCATACAAACGGCCAATTCCGCCAAATCGATTTAGATAGGCCTCAGTCATAAATACTTACCTTATATTACTCAATAACAGCAGGAGCGCTTGCCCTAGCATCGAATGGATGCCAACAGGGCAGCTTAAAAGCAACACCAGAAATGTGCCGTGGATTCTAAACGATATCGACATAAACCGAAATCAGATCCTCAGACACCAGATGCAAAGGGATACGAATACTAAATGAGTGTAATAAAAGCAAAGGCCCATCATTTACCACCGAGTCATTTGGTAATCGACTTAATAAAAACATGTATTTCACTTGTAAAACAATATGTTGAATAAGCCACCCTTTATATGAAACATGATCAAGATCACACTTTATCATTTCAAGTCTGTGCAGACTTTGCCGCATAAAAGCTCAACAGCATGCATAGATACTGAAGTGATCAATGCATATAACAGCGATAAGCACAGGAAAATGAAGATGAAAAAGAATCTACTGACGACGGCTATTATTTCTAGCCTCACACTCTATTCATTCACAGCACTCGCCGATGGCCCTGAATTCTATGGCCATGCTGATCTTGCCATTACCAATTCAGACACAGGTTATGCAACTCAAAACCAAAAGGAGGGCACTGTTCTTGAAAACAACTTCTCTTGGTTAGGCGTAAAAGGTTCTGAAGCTGTAAGCCCTTACTTTGACATCATTTATCAAATGGAATTTGGTGTCGAAAACTTTGACAACTCAAATAAAACCTTCAATGCCCGTAATACATTCCTAGGTATCAGAAGTGCCGCAGGTACGGCTTTAGTGGGTCGTAACGATACCGTATTTAAAGCAGCTGAAGGTAGCTTCGATCTTTTCGGTAATACCAATGCTGATATCGACTTACTGGTTGCAGGCCAAACACGCTCAGCCGATGGCATTTCTTACTATTCACCTAAAATTGCCGATCTCGTGACGCTTAATGCCACTTATCTGATGAGTGATAACTATGACCAAGTGGATAGCAATGGCAACGACGTGTATAGCAAAGATCAAATGTATGCTCTGAGCGCCACCTTAGGGGATAAAGCCTTTAAAGCACAAAACTACTATGTCGCTGCCGCCTATAGTGATGGTATTGATAACGTTGAAGCCTACCGTGGTGTGGCCCAAGCTAAATTCGGTGACGTAATCTTAGGTGCCTTATATCAACACAGTGAGCATGTAGATGATAAGTTTGCCAATCTCTCAGGCGATACCTATTTTGTCAACGCAGCCTACTTAATTGGCGACTTAAAACTAAAGATGATGTACGGCAAAGATGACTCAGGTTTAGGTAAATACGTGAGCCGTTATGTTGGTGACCAAGACAACAGTGGCCTAGAACAGGTCCGTGATGTTGACCTGCAACAGTTCAGTGTGGGCGCAGATTACCGCCTGAGCACTAAGACTATGGTCTATGGTCACTACACGCGCTTCGATGGTGATCTTATGTTGGCCGATGTAAAGCAAGACCTGAATGACAACATCTTTACTGTCGGTTTACGCGTTGATTTTTAAATAGATTAATCAACTAACCCCAAGGTTATTTATTGATAAAAAAGCGGCTTCGGCCGCTTTTTCTGCTTAGATATCGCCCCCAAACACAAATCTATAACCAATATGACAGACTTGCTACAGCATTAGTATATGCTACAGTTACCCTCGCCGACGCACTATCTAAGGCTATCCGCCTTACCTACCACTTAAGTAGTAAGTGAAAAATAGAGTTTTACCCCTTTCAGGTAAATTTGCAGTCAAGATATAAGGAAAGATCCCAGAAATGGCCCGAATATAGGCAAGGAGAGCCAAAAACATGATCTGCGCCACAGCCTGCGAGTCGTAAAACTGTAAAAATCGGCGGCAACTTTGTTACCGACTCAGGTAGCAAATGCGTTAAACCACACAAAAACCATGAAAAATGGATAAGAACTTAGGTTCGAGGGAGCACAAAACATGAAAAAGACATTCATCTCTGCATCAGTTGCATCAGTATTGGCATTGGCTTCATTCGGTGCGCTAGCCGAAGGCCCAAGCTTCTATGGTCGTTTAGAGCTTGCTCTAACCCATACTGACACAGGTGCCACTCTACAATCAGGTACTAACGGCTTAGAAGCAAACTATGCCGATGAGAATAACGCAGGTACTTATTTAGAAAACAACTTCTCTCTATTAGGTGTTAAAGGCTCAGAAAAAATCGCTGATGGCTTTGATGTTATCTACCAAATGGAATTCCAAGTTGAAAACACTTCTGGTGCAGGTGATGTTTTCAAAGCACGTAACACTTTCTTAGGTTTAAAAACTAACGCTGGTACTATGTTAGTGGGTCGTAATGACTCAGTATTCAAACAAGCCGAAGGTGCTGTGGATATTTTCGGTAACACTAACGCCGATATCGACCGTTTAGTCAGTGCCCAAACTCGTACTGCCGATGGTGCTTGGTACTATTCACCAAAAATTGCAGGCTTAGTGACATTAAACGCTAACTATCAATTTGATGATAACGACACTACAGCTAAGACTTCTGAAAGCCTATATGCATTAAGCGCAACTCTAGGTGACAGCAAGTTTAAAGAGCAAAACTACTACGCTGCAGTAGCCTATAACAAAGGCATCGCGGGTGTTGATGCATACCGTTTAGTTGGCCAAGCAAAATTCGGTCAATTCAAAGTTGGTGGTTTATTCCAAAACTCTGAAGATGTTGTGAACAATGACATCGAAGGTAACACTTACTTTGTTAACGTTTCTTATGATCTGAACGGTGTAAACCTGAAGGCTGAATACGGCATTGATGAAGCTGGTTTAGGTGGCGCTTACACTAAACTGGGCGGCGTAAAAGGTGCTGATGACATCAATTTCCAAAACTTCAACATTGGTGCTGATTATCGCGTAGCGAAATCAACTATGATCTATGGTCAATACGCTATGTACCGTGGTGATTTTACTGTTGCTAATGCTAAAACAGATCTACAAGATGACAACGTATTCTCTGTAGGCGTACGTTACGACTTCTAATCTCTTACCTAAGAGATAATAGAAACCTACTGTAGTAATACAGTAGGTTTTTTTATGTCTAAAATCTAATCCAAAAGCGCCAAAAATAAAAAACCACCTAAGCCAAACTGAGGTGGTTTTAGTTAACCCATTAAGTTCTTTACAGCATTGAAACCATTACAAAGCATTAGATGCTCGCTAAAGCATCACCACCGTCACCTAATTCAACGCTATCGACACGTTGTAATCCTCTAGGCAATTTTGCACCACGACGTCCACGTTCACCTCGATAATGCTCAAGATCGCTTGGCTTCAGTGTGAGTTTGCGCTTACCTGCCCACAAGGTAACCGGCGTATCACTCGGCACTAATTGTAAATGCGTCATAAGTTCATCGCGACTCTTGGCCCTTTCGGTTGGTATGCCAATAATTTTATTACCTTTACCCTTGGATAATTGCGGTAACGCTTCTAGCGAAAACAGTAACATCCGCCCTTCGTTTGTGATCGCTAGCAGTGACATTTCTTTAGTGCGGTCGATCAACTTAGGCGTTAATGATTTAGCGTTTGTTGGTAGACTCAGCAAGGCTTTACCTGCCTTATTGCGCGACACCATATCGTTGTATGAACAAATAAAACCGTAACCTGCATCCGTAGCTAACAAGTAACATTGGTCTTCTTCACCCATCAACACATGCTGCATGGTTTCGCCAGGTGCCATATTGAAGCGAGTCGTAATAGGCTCACCTTGGCTACGGGCCGATGGCAGAGTATGGCTATCCGTCGCAAAAGCCCGCCCAGACGAATCAATAAACACTGCGGCCTGATTGCTACGTCCCATCGCGCTACATAGATATTGGTCGCCAGACTTATAGGAGAGCGACAAAGGATCGATATCGTGGCCCTTAGCACAACGCACCCAACCTTTTTCAGATAAGACAACCGTCACGGCTTCTGTCGGCGTTAACTCTTGTTCAGTTAATGCTTTGGACTCATTACGCAATACGATTGGCGAGCGACGATTATCGCCATAGGTTTCCGCATCTTGAATTAATTCTTTCTTGATCAAAGTCTTCAAGCGACGCTCTGAGCCCAATAACTGCTCCAGTTTTTCGCGTTCGGCTTCAAGCTCATTTTGTTCGGCCGTGATCTTAAATTCTTCTAACTTAGCTAAATGCCGTAACTTTAACTCGAGGATTGATTCAGCTTGTTTATCACTGAGTGAAAAACGGGCCATCAACTCAGCTTTAGGATCATCGTGAAAACGAATAATCTCGATCACTTCATCAATGTTGAGGAAAGCGATCATTAGGGCTTCGAGTATATGTAACCGCGATACCACCTTGTCTAAACGATATTCTAAACGACGTTTAACCGTATCAACGCGGAACTCTAACCACTCAGTTAATAAAGTTTTCAACCCTTTAACTCGCGGACGTCCATCGAGACCCAGCACGTTTAAGTTAACTCTAAAGCTCTTTTCTAAATCCGTGGTGGCAAACAAATGCGCCATCAGTTGATCGCAATCGACGCGATTGGAGCGCGGCACCACCACAAGACGCACTGGGTTTTCATGATCCGACTCATCGCGTAAATCGGCCACCATAGGCAATTTCTTCGCCTGCATTTGACCAGCGATTTGCTCTAAAATTTTACCGCTACTGGCTTGATGCGGCAGCGCCGTTATGATGATTTCACCGCCATCGACAGTGTAAACCGCGCGCGCTCTTAATGACCCACGGCCCGACTCATAAATTTTTGCAATATCGGCAGACGGGGTAATAATCTCGGCTTCAGTTGGATAATCAGGGCCTGGTACAAAGGCCATCAATTGCTCGAGTTCAAGCTTAGGATCATCGAGCAATGCTACGCAGGCGGAGACTAATTCTCTCACGTTATGCGGCGGAATATCCGTCGCCATACCTACGGCAATACCAGTAATACCATTGAGTAAGATATGCGGTAAACGTGCAGGCAGTACTTTAGGTTCCTTCAAAGTGCCATCGAAGTTAGCACCCCATTCAACCGTACCTTGTCCCAGTTCACTGAGTAACACTTCAGAGAATTTAGAGAGACGTGCTTCGGTATAACGCATAGCCGCAAATGACTTAGGATCATCGGGGGCACCCCAGTTACCTTGGCCATCGACTAACGGGTAGCGATATGAAAATGGCTGCGCCATCAATACCATAGCCTCATAACAGGCACTATCGCCGTGAGGATGGTATTTACCTAATACGTCACCAACCGTACGGGCCGACTTTTTATGCTTAGATTGAGCCGATAAACCTAACTCACTCATCGCATAGATAATTCGACGCTGTACCGGTTTAAGTCCATCCCCAATGTGTGGCAGGGCTCGGTCCATAATGACGTACATGGAATAGTTCAGATAAGCCTCTTCGGTAAAGCGCCGCAATGGCATTTGCTCTACCCCATCGAGACTTAACTTGATAGCGTCACTCATTTTCTTCTAGTTCCTGTGTTTCTTCAGTACTATCGCCCTTATAAAACAAGCGATACACGTTACCTTTTAAATCATCGGAGATGTACATAGCACCATCGGATGCCGATAACAGCGCAAAGGGTCGAGCAACGGGAAATTCACCGTCAAGGAAACTAACAACCGTTTCACGACTCACCACTTTTTGATCTTCAATCTTAAGCATAACTACTTGATAGCCAACTTTACTCGAACGATTCCACGAGCCATTTTCGGCGACAAACAACTGATTATGGTAAATATTAGGAAATTGACTGCCGCGATAAAATGCAAGTCCCGTGGGTGCAACATGGGCTGGCAACTCATACATTGGCAGAGTGATTTTTAAGTTTTTCGGTTTTTCATAGGCAGGTTCGACAACACTACTGGCATGTAAATAAGGAAAGCCATAATGACTCCCTATCACATCGATGCGGTTAATCTCATCGGGTGGCAAGTTGTCCCCCATCCAATCACGGCCTTGATCGGCAAACCATAATTTTTTGTCTATTGGCGACCAATCAAATCCACTTGCATCACGCACACCAGCCGCAATCTGCTCACTCGCGCCTGTATCAACATTGATCGCTATGATACTACTGTAAGGCACTGGCGCTTCACAGACGTTACAGGGCGCACCAATAGACACATATAAACGGCCATCTGGGCCAAAATTAATTGCCCGAGAACTTTTCTTCTCTGAGTAAGGCAAGTCACTGTAAATCTCTTTGGGTCGACTCGGGCGGCGCAATCTTTGTTCAATATCAACAAAGCGCACTATTTGATTTTCAGTGGCAACAAACAAGTCACCATTGTGGAATGCAATCGCATCGGGTGATTCAAGCCCCTTGGCTATCACATAGCGCTTATCGACACGACCATCTTGATTACTATCAACGAGAGCATGGATAGTGCCGCTCTTATTGGAACCGACAAATAAAGTGCCATTAGCCCCCATCGCCATCTGCTTAGCATCGCCAATATCCGAGGCATAAAGCGATAAACCAAACCCCTTAGCGACGGTAATCATGATCGATTGGGAACCCGCAAAGGCGCTATTGCAGAGCAATAACGTCACACTCGCTAAGAGCGTAAAACCGGCAGAAAACACCTTTAAGCAATTATAATTATTAGTTTTAATATACAACATTGTAATTTTCTTTATGCCTATGTTTTATTGTTATCGGCAATAGTGCACAACATTAAAGTAAAGCCATGTCACCCTTATCTTCAAGCCAGTTTTTACGGTCCGGCGAACGCTTCTTAGCGAGCAACATATCCATCAAAGCATCCGTTTCTTCGATGTCATCTATCGTCAACTGTACTAAACGACGGGTGTTTGGATCCATCGTTGTTTCACGAAGTTGTAAAGGATTCATCTCACCCAAGCCCTTAAAGCGGGTGACTTGTACCTTACCCTTTTTATTCTCAGCGGCAATACGGTCTAAAATACCCGCTCTTTCTGCCTCATCTAAGGCGTAATACACCTCTTTGCCGATATCAATACGGAACAACGGCGGCATAGCAATATACACATGACCCTGCTCAACTAAGATACGGTAATGCTTCAAAAATAGCGCGCATAACAAGGTAGCAATGTGCAGTCCGTCTGAGTCGGCATCCGCAAGGATACAAATCTTGCCATAACGTAATTCAGAGATATCACTACTATCGGGATCGCAACCAATCGCGACCGAAATATCATGGACTTCCTGTGAAGCTAACACCTGCGAAGCATCGACTTCCCAGGTATTCAAGATTTTGCCACGCAGCGGCATGATGGCTTGAAACTCACGATCGCGGGCCTGTTTAGCACTACCACCCGCAGAATCCCCTTCCACGAGGAATAACTCTCCGCGCATCGGATCTTGGCCACTACAGTCTGTCAGCTTACCCGGCAGTGCAGGTCCCGAAGTCACCTTTTTGCGGGCCACTTTTTTGGCAGCCTTTAAACGACTCTGGGCATTATTAATGCACATTTCGGCTAAGGATTCAGCTAACTCGGTATTTGAGTTCAACCAGAGTGAGAATGCGTCACGCACAACGCCAGACACAAAAGCAGCACATTGGCGACTAGAAAGCTTTTCTTTTGTTTGACCAGCGAATTGCGGTTCTTGCATCTTCACCGACAATATAAACGCGGCGCGATCCCAAATGTCTTCGGGTGACAGTTTAATACCACGGGGAATTAAATTTCTGAACTCACAAAATTCGCGCATAGATTCCAATAAACCTTGGCGAAAACCATTCACATGGGTACCACCGAGCGGAGTCGGAATTAAGTTAACATAACTCTCGCCAATAGATTCGCCGCCTTCAGGCAACCAAGTAATGGCCCAATCTGCGGCTTCTAGTTGGCCTTTAAAGCAACCCACAAACGGCTCTTCTGGCAACCTTAAATTGTCGCCAATCGCTGCCTTCAAATAATCAGTTAGGCCGCTTTCATAGAACCATTCATGGACTTCGTTTGTCTGTTTATTGGTGAATTTGATCCGTAAACCTGGGCACAGTACCGCTTTAGCACGAAGTAGATAAATCAGTTTTGAATTTGAGAAGTTAGCCGAATCAAAATAGCTCGCATCGGGCCAAAAATGCACTCGAGTCCCCGTATTACGACGGCCACAGGTCCCTGTTGGGCGTAAATCTTCAACCTTAAAGCCATTTTCAAAAGCGATGTCATACACTTGGCCATCACGGCGAACCGTGACTTCGACACGGCGCGACAAAGCGTTAACCACCGAGATACCGACACCGTGTAAACCACCGGAGAACTGATAGTTTTTATTCGAAAATTTACCGCCGGCATGCAATTTGGTCAGAATTAACTCAACTCCAGGAATGCCTTCTTCTGGGTGGATATCCACCGGCATACCACGGCCATCATCAGTGACTTCGAGGGAGTTATCTGTATGTAGAACAACTTCAATTTTTGTCGCGTGACCTGCCAATGCCTCATCGACACTGTTATCTATGACCTCTTGGCCCAAATGGTTCGGTCTGGAGGTGTCGGTATACATACCTGGACGGCGTTTAACAGGATCGAGTCCGTTGAGAACTTCAATGGCGTCAGAGGTGTATTGATTTGTCATAGGGCACGCTATAGGTTGTTATATCCGGCCATGTTGCGGCTCGGCATGTCAGTTTGTCAAGGTAAGTGTAAAAATTGGCTTACAGTTTGCAGATGCGACTCATAACCAACAAAGCTGTGATCACCACCCGCTTCAACTCGCAATTGACAGTGATGATACTTATTGACCGCTTCGCGATAATCCAGCACATCATCACCTGTCTGCAATAATACCAAAAAACGATCCGGATTGCGGATCACAGCCGTATTAAATTCAGCGACTTCAGACTTATGCTCAGGTAAGACAAGATAATGCTGTTCAGTGTAAGGATTGAATTGCGGCCCCATAAACTCATCGAACAACTCAAAGGGTTTTACCGCTGGATTAACTAACACCGCTTTGCCACCGTAGGTTTCGGCTAAATAGCTGGCGAAATACCCGCCTAAAGATGAGCCTATATAAGTTAATGGCTCGTTGGCATCAATCGCCGCCTCAACATAAGCGGTTAAGAGCACCATCGCAGCCTTAGGTGTATTGGGTAATTGGGGCTGATGGAAGGCCACACTAGGATGATGCAGCGCCATGTACTTAGCCGTCATCACAGCTTTATCTGAAAATGGAGAACTATTAAAACCGTGAATATAAAGCAGCATATTTCCTCAGGCTGCGGCTATTCGCGTTAATAACCGCTAGAGTTGTTGTCGGGGGAAAAATGGTTACCCGGTACGCGATACACTTTAGTGTTGATGCTACCATCGGCTTTCAACTCCAGCAAACGATAACCCGGTTGCACGCCATCCAAGGCAAAATAAGGCGATAACGGCTTAAATTGAATACAAGTGGAAGGTGTCGCCATCAACTGCAACGTGCCATGGGGCCCATTATGATGGGTATCAATACATTGGTGCACATGTCCCCAGAGCAATCCTTTGACCTGCGGATACTTTGCCACTCGCGCGATAAACTCGGCGCCATTGTCCATGCAGTGCTGATCCAGCCAAGTACAATTCACAACGATGGGATTGTGATGCATCACCAGTAAAGTATGGCATTCAGGATGTGCGGCAATGGCTTCATCAATTAATTCGAACTGAGTCTCGGCCATATTGCCGCCAGGCTTTCCCCGCACGGTTGAATCCAACATGAGGATTTGCCAGTTTCCCGCCAGAATACGCTGCTGCCCAAAAATCTGTTCACCCTGCATGTGCAGATACATGATCCGTGGATCGTCATGATTTCCAGGAAGATAATGGCAAGGTAAGCCAACGGGAGTGACTGCTTTCACAAATTGCTGATAGGACTCAGCCGAATAGTCTTGACTCAAATCGCCTGTGGCGAGCATCAAGTGAGCAGGATAGTCCACAGCTCTAATCGTATTTAATACGGCAGCAAAACTTTTGCTAGTATTAACTCCTAATAGCTGAGCTTCAGGATCGGCAAAAAGATGCGGATCTGTGACTTGCACGATACGCACGCTTTCCCCTTCAGCTATGGAGTAAGAGACAGCCTCTTTCAGCACATTGAATACCCAATTCTAAGACTGGCACACGACACTGTGTTGGTAACCAATCTTTAATAACTCTTCCAGGAATGCATTCACCTGGTACTTTTCATCACTTTGATACATGCGTACATTGGGATAATCATACACTGGGCGTAATTGGTAAATCTGTTGGCCAGTTAACACTTCTGCTAATTTAGCATCGTGATAAATTCTCACTAACACCTTGGGAGTATTGATAAACTCCTTGATTTCGATGGGACGAGATATCTCAACTAGCTGAGTATATTTGGTATTTTCTAAAATTCGCACTACTAATATACCAAACTCACCTTCGAGTCGCCATGACTCACCGATAGCTATCTCTAACGGTAACCATTTCAACATGTAACCATAATTACGCCCGCACAGTGCTAAAAAATCACTGACGTTGGGTTTATAGCGCCGTTTTAGACTCGAAGTAGCCAAATTCATCCCAACTTAAACCAGTTGCTGATAGTTTAATTGTAACCATTGTAATCCAATAACGGTCGACGCATTATCGATCTCGCCCGCAACCACTCGCTCATAAGCTTGCTCGCGGCTCATGACATGCAATCGAATATCTTCGTGCTCTTCAGCTAATCCATGCAATCCACGGGCGTCGTTTGAATCGACATCAGCCCAATAGAAATAGAAACGTTCTGTACTACCACCTGGGCTCGCTAAATAGCTATTTACACTGTGTATTTGCTTAGCCATTAAGCCAGTTTCTTCCATTAATTCTCGGTGTGCAACATCCAGAGGCGTTTCTGCGGGCGCAATCATACCCGCGACTAACTCAAGAAGCCAAGGAGATTTAGCAGTTGCTAATGCAGGAAAGCGTACCTGTTCGATGAGTACGACTTTATCTTGCTTGGCATCATAGGGAAGGACGACCACAGCATGACCCCGTTCAAACACTTCGCGAGTGACAGGCTTACTCCAGCCACCAGCGAATAATTTATGCTTGAAAGTGTATTCGTCCATTGAGAAAAACCCTTGATAAAGGGATTTTTTTCCTAAGATCTCAATATCCGTTTGCGAAAAAACAGGGGGTTTCATACTCTATCCTTAAAAGTTAAATTTGCGCCTATAATCAAGGCAATTTGAGCACATTTTTAAAATAAAATCTGTTACACTTCGAATTTGACTTGAAAGTGTCAGAGTTCTTAGACTCTAGGTCATTAAGTTTTAGCTGTATCGGGAAGCGTCGGGAAGCGCAAACCGCCTTGGTAAAGGCATTACTTAGTCTAAACGAAGTTAAAATATTCCTCCGTGGGGGGATTTTGTCTAATAAGGACAGCAAATGAAATTTAAGATCCATAATTTATGCGCAGCATTAACACTTGCGGCTTCCGCTTCAGCGGTGCAAGCAGATGATTTGTTGCAAATTTATCAGCAAGCACTGACTAGCGACCCGCTCGTATTGCAAGCCCAAGCCCAGCGTAATGGTTTGTTTGAGAAAATCGAACAAAACCGCGCTCCGCTGTTGCCAACCATTAGTGCAAACGTCGGTTATGACAAAGCTTGGAATGATCCGAAGGATGATGCAAGTGGTCTAGTAGGTAGCCTGAAATTAAATCAAGTCATCTATGATCACAGTGCTTGGGTTGGTTTAAGTCTTGCTGAGAAAGCCGCTTCTCAAGCTGATTCCGCTTATGCTTCCGCATTACAAAACTTGATTACTCGTATCACTAAAGCCTATTTCGATGTATTAACGGCGAAAGACAACTACGAGTTCCAAGGTGCAGAAAAACGCGCCATCGAGCGTCAACTTGAACAAACTAAACAACGTTTCGCAGTGGGTTTAACCGCGATTACCGATGTGCATGAAGCTCAAGCGCAATATGACTTAGCCTCAGCCACTGAAATTTTAGCCGAAAACACGCTCGCCAATAGTTATGAAGCCTTACGTGAAATCACCGGCATCGATCACAAGACGATTAATGTGTTAGATACCAACCGTTTCTCAGCCGTTACGCCAGCGCCAACGTCATCTAGCGAATGGTTAAAAATTGCTGAAACCAATAGTGTTGATTTAATGACTCAACGTATTGGTAAAGATATTGCCCAAGAGACCATTAAGCTTTATCAAGCAGGCCACATGCCGTCTTTAAGCTTAAATGCCGGTTACAACAAAGGTCTTGAGCAAAAAATGGGGAATCTCAACGAACCTGATTTTGATAATGTCAGCGTTGGTGTCAACTTAAGCATTCCGATTTTCGAAGGTTTTAAAGTCAGCTCACAAGTTAATGAAGCACAATTCCAGTATGTTGAAGCAAGTGAAAAGCTTGAGCAAATTTACCGTGGTGTAGTGAAAAACGTTCGTAATAACTACAACAACGTAGGTGCTTCTATCAGTTCAATCAAAGCTTATGAGCAATCTGTTATTTCATCAGAAAGTGCCCTAAAAGCCACTCAAGCGGGTTTCGAAGTGGGTACTCGTACTATCGTTGATGTTTTGAACCGTACCCGTGACTTGTACGACTCAAAACGTAAATTATCCGATGCGCGCTATAGCTACATCAACTCAGTTGTTGCACTAAAGCAAGCTGCGGGTACATTGAATGAAGATGATGTTATCGCCATCAATAATGGCTTGATTGCACAGTAACAACGCTCTCAGTCATTAAATATAAAAAACCGCCATTTGGCGGTTTTTTATGCTTTAAAGTTAAAATCAACAAAATTAGAAGTTGATTTCAACACCCGCAAAATAACCTTTAAATTTAGTATCAGCACTCACACCCGAGAAATTACTCACATCGAATAAAAATTCACGGTAGCCTACACGTACACGGGTATCGACGGCCAAACCATCAAATTGCCAACCTAAACCAATTGCATAGTCGTGCACGCTTGACTCATTGACGCCCTGCATCAAATCAGCAAAACCGTACAAGCCTAAGCCAGGCATACCTACATGCGTACTGGCGTAACCCATCACAATACCGCTATCGACATCTTTCTCTTCTGGATGGCCAGGATCTTGCACGCGCAGTGAACCATTCATTAACTTGTATGCAGCACCAAGGTCCAATGACACTATGTCGTTATCCAATATTTCGTAATACAGCACGAAATCTGTGTTACTCAAATCAGTATAAGCAGTCACATTACCTTTAAAATCATGACCATTGAAGTTGAAATCAGCACCAGACATGCTGCCTTTCTGATCTAGGCTATTTTCACGGATTTTAATGTTAGGGACAAATGGCAATGGGTGCTCAACTGCAATCCAATAACTGCCTTGAGCAGATGAACTGTAATCAAATGTTTGTTGTGGTTGACCTTTATCAGCAAAAGTACCGCTAGTATCGGCGCGCCAGTAATCACCACCAATCGTAAAACCAACCACAGTTGCCGCTTGGGCAGATGTGGCCATACAGAATCCTAATACCGCACTGGCGAGGAGAGTTTTTTTCATAATTAACCTTGAGATAGCAAGTTCGTTAAATCAATCACCGCGGCATTCGCACGCGACACATAGTTAGCCATAACCAATGAATGATTAGCGACTAAGCCAAAACCGCTGCCATTCAGCACAACAGGGCTCCAGACAGTTTGCTGAGTCGCCTCCAGCTCACGAATGATCTGTCTTAGGCTCACTTCAGCATTTTTCTTCTTTAAGACATCTGCAAAATCGACTTCAACGGCACGCATAAAGTTCAACAACGCCCATGAAGCACCACGGCTCTCATAGAAGACATCATCAATTTTCCACCAACTGGTTTTTACCTGATGGCTGGTCAAATTTGGGGTTGATTGACGCGCCGAATTGTCACCAGCTAGGTCTGTATTTAAGCGCTCTTGGCCAACGCTGGCAGATAAACGCTGCGACATACTGCCCAGACGTTTCTGCACTTCTTTCAACCATTCATTAAGGTTGTCAGCACGGGCATAAAACTGTGCATCTTGATTATTTGGGTCCATCATGCGGGCACGGTAAAGCTTCAGCAATTTGATTGCATCGCGATATTCGCTTTCGGCACTCGGTACTAACCAGCTAGTGTGGTCAATATTGAGCTTAGATTGGGCTTCGCCTAAATCTTTGTCCGCTGCAGATTGTGACTGTGAGCGGCTAAACTCTTTACGCATAATCAAGGCTAAATCACGGGCTTGCTCCAAAGCACCATATTCAAATGCGGGCATGTTATCCATGAAGATGGAAGGTGGCATCACATCGTTTGATAACCAACCACCTTGCTTATCGAGTAAATTTTCGACTGTGAGGATTAGCGATGTAGTGGTAGCGTACCCAACAATATTCTTATTGGATGCTGTTAATTGTTGAGGGCTAATCGGATCCGGTTCGATACTCCACCATACACTCACGCCATAACCGATTAATACTAAAAATAAACCGACCCCGGTAACTTTTTTCCATGTAATTTGCATCAAGCGACTCCTTAATGATGGTGATGATGCTCTTGCTCTGCGGCGTTTTCTACTGCTTTACTAACAGGCAGGGTAATTGCCATTTTCTCGCCACCGTCAAACTCTAATTGCAGTTCAACTTGTTGCTCTAACACCAATGGCGCTTTTAAGCCAAGCAACATGACGTGATCCCCTGACGGCGTTAACGTTAATGTGCCATGGGAGGGGATGTCAAAACCTTCAACATGGCGCATCTTCACCATGCCTTGGTCTTCGATAATCGTGTGTAATTGGGCATCCTTTGCCACAGTCGTACTGACACCGATAAGACGAATCGCTTTATCTGTGTGGTTTTCAAGCGTAAAGTAAGCGGCAGTATTTGGTACTGTCTCAGGCATGGCGCGTATATGACCTTCAGTCATGACTACGTTCGCCAACGCTGAAAATGATGCACAAGATAAAACTAGACAATTAAACAGCTGTTTGAATATTGGTTTCAATGTCTTAAACTCCATGTCTACCCAATGTCGTCGTAAAGGAAACAACCCATGAGTCATATACAGGTTCAGGATGATCAGGGCGTGCGTATTATTAGCTTTAATCGCCCTGATAAACGCAATGCACTTGATCTTAATATGTATAAACAACTGACAGAATACCTGATCGAAGGTGAAGCAGACAACGACATTCGTGCCTTTATGCTCCATGGCCAAGATAATTGTTTCACCTCAGGCAATGATGTTACTGACTTTTTGAAAAATAGTGACTTAGGGCCAAATCATCCCGCAGTACGTTTCTTATTTTGTCTACTCGAACTCAAAAAACCTCTGGTAGCTGCCGTTTCTGGTGCCGCCGTCGGTATAGGGACAACCGTACTGCTACATTGCGATCTGGTATACGCTGACAACACGGCGAAATTTCAACTTCCCTTCGTCAACTTGGCTCTCGTGCCGGAAGCGGGGGCTAGCCTACTCTTACCTGAACTCATTGGTTATCAAAAAGCGGCAGAGTTACTGCTACTTGGTGAAAGTTTTAATGCCGAGACGGCCCATAGACTCAATATGATCAACGAAATTGTGGCCCATGAAGATTTACTCAGTTATGCATTATCTCAGGCAAAAAAATTGGCCAATCAACCGCCACAAGCACTACAAATCACACGTCAATTAATGCGTCCGCATAAAAATCGTGTACAACACCAAATGCACCAAGAACTTGAACAATTTAGCGCTAGGCTAAAAAGTGATGAAGCCAAAAGCAGATTTCAGGCTTTTTTGAAAAAGTAGTCTGCAAGGCAGTATGCACATACATTTTCGCATGAGGGTCAAAGTGCCCTCTTCTTGATAGGTTTAACTGCATCATTTTAAATCAAAACAAGCCACTTATTAGCTCATCAACACCAGCCATCACTGCATGCTTAGGCTGGTTTTTTCCATTGGTCAACTAACAATGCTAAAACAAAGTAAATTAGCAAACTTACACCCGGCATAAATACAACTGCACCAGCCCACACCGCACGAGTCCAAAAACAAGACCAATCAAATTTCCACGCCATGCCTGCAGCAACACCACACACTAACCGCTCTGGACTCTCCATACGCACTTTTAATCGTTTCATCTAAAACCTCGGCTCAGTTGATCGCGAACTTATTTATCACTAACACTATGCCACTGAAACCAGCAAATAATGCCTGAAAACAACGCAAGACTAATTACAGGTAACAGTAGCAATGTCATCAAAGGTGCTACAAACCACATAAGCAGATCCTTTACTTAGCGCTATATTCATCGACACCTGCCGATTCACCTTTATTTTCAGCGTTTAAGCTAAGTTGACTGTTGAAGTCATAAATACTTTCAGCCAGTTGTGTTTGCAATGACATCACAAATTCACGCTTTACACTGACGAACAATTCTTGTGTCTGCGCAGTTAATGTTTGCTCAATAGTTCCCACAACATCTGATATTGGTGCGGCTTCTGCGTGTGCTGCAACGCTACCGACTAACGCGCCTAATAACACACTCATTTGTACTGATTTTTTAATGGTTAACGTAAACATGATGGCATCCCTTTCGATTAATTAACTTGACGAAAGGAGTATTACAAACTGCGTGCCAACTTATAAAAGTATTTTTAAGATTATGATTTTAATCATTTTAAAAAAAATTTTATATGGACAAGATGAGATATAGGGATGGATTGGAAAATAACAAGTGGTGAAAAATACTACTCAAATTAGTAAATTTCACCATCTTTTAAGTCGAGTGGAATTACTCTACAACTTCAGCCTGAATATTCTGAAAAGCCTGCTTTACCACTTCTATCCCAGCGCCGTTTTTATGGGCATTTTCGCTCAAATAACGACGCCACGCACGGGCACCCGGTAAGCCTTGAAATAAACCTATCATATGACGAGTAATATGATTGAGCCGGCCACCAGACTGCAAATGCGCTTCAATATAAGGCAACATAGCCTCAATCACAGCCTCGCGGCTGATCACTGCTTTTTGACTGCCACACAATATTTGATCCACCTGCGCCAGAATATAAGGATTCTGATAAGCCTCGCGCCCCATCATTACTCCATCGAGCTGCACTAAATGAACTTGTGCTTGCTCGAGAGTTGTTACGCCGCCATTAATACCAATATTAAGTGCAGGATAATCACGCTTAAGTTGATACACACGCTCATAATCGAGCGGCGGGATCTCGCGATTCTCTTTTGGGCTTAACCCTTGAAGCCACGCCTTACGCGCATGGATAGTAAAATCCGTACACCCTTTTGCACTGACCACATCAATAAACTGGGTTAAAAACGCATAACTATCTTGTTCATCAATTCCGATACGCGTTTTCACAGTCACAGGAATATCAACGACTTGTTTCATGGCGTCAACACACTCAGCCACTAACTCAGGTTCCGCCATCAAACACGCGCCAAAGCGACCATTCTGCACTCGATCGGAAGGACAACCCACATTGAGATTAACTTCATCGTAGCCTCGCTCAGCAGCGAGTTTAGCGCAACGAGCCAAATCTAAGGGATTAGAGCCACCTAACTGCAACGCCAAAGGATGTTCTTCTTGGTTATACGCTAAGTAATCACCGCGACCATGCAATATCGCTCCTGTTGTCACCATTTCCGTATACAACAAAGCATTAGCCGACATCAAACGTGCAAAATAACGATAATGACGATCCGTCCAATCCAACATGGGCGCAATGGAAAAGGTACGATCGAGGGTTTTAGGCGCTAAACCTTGGTGTTGCTGGGTTTTATCTAAATTCATTACAATCCGAAAAGTTAATATTTTTGCTAATTTTTGTACGTTTTTGCATGTTTTGCATTGCTCGGGGAACCTATAGTGATCCACAATGGATTGGACTGAGGGGTTCGGGGAACCAAAAAACATGGCATCTTATAGCATTCAAAAACGTGAAAAAGCCGACGGTACTGTGCGGCATCGCTGCCTAGTTCGTGTAAAGAAAAACGGCAAAATATTATACACGGAGCAACGTACCTTTACCAAATATGCCGCTGCCGAGGCATGGGGTAAAGATCGGGTGATTGATATTGAGTCAAACGGGTTTGCTACTGAGGATACGGCTCCTATTACATTGGGCAGCATCATCAGCAAAGCCCTGACAGATGAAAACATCGACAGCAGCATTGGTCGTTCGAAGCGCTTTTGTTTACGGCTGTTATCGGATTGCGATATTGCTAAATTGAATCTGACTGATATTAAGCCGCACCACATCATCGATCACTGTAAATTGCGACGCAGCGCAGGCACAGGGCCATCTACTATTGCAGTTGATGTAAGCGTGATCCGATGGCTACTACGAATCGCTAAATCAAATTTTGGGCATGAGGTTTCACAAATTTCGGTTATTGAGGCTTACGATGCACTGTATAGCCAAGACTTGATCGCTAAATCGGGGAAGCGTTCGCGCAGACCGACTACGGATGAGATTGAGAGGTTAAAAGTTGGATTAGCTGCAAGAGCAGATCAACGAGCTGCGCATATTCCTTATATTGATTTGCTCGATTTCTCGATACTGAGTTGCATGCGTATTGGTGAGGTATGCCGGATAACATGGGACGATGTGGATGAGGCACAAAAGGCCGTAATCGTTCGGGACCGCAAAGACCCACGTAAAAAAGCAGGCAACCATATGTTGGTACCACTGTTGGGTGGGGCATGGGAGATACTGCAAAAGCAGCCTAGGAATGATGCGCGGGTTTTCCCCTACAACGAGCGCAGCGTTACTGCAGGGTTTCAGCGGGTGCGTAATGAATTGGGAATTGAAGATTTACGCTATCACGACCTAAGGCGCGAAGGTGCCAGCCGTTTGTTTGAGAAGGGCTATAGCATTGATGAAGTGGCGCAGGTGACAGGCCATAGGAACATCAACACACTGTGGCAGGTGTATACCGAGTTATTCCCTAAGCGATTGCATGATAAGGATGTTTAAACCTCTATCTCCACAAATGGCAAGTCGGGTGCCGTCCCTAGCACCCTGCCATCTTGTACGTAGATGTGATCACCAACCGTTCCCGAGCCAATGGCGCGGATAGTGTGGCCGCTGGCACTGCTGGCGGTGACCGTTCCATCGGCGTTTACTGCAGCTACAGTCATGATCATCCGTGGCAGTACTAACGCTGTTTGAAGTTGTTTAAGCATGGTGCCTCGCTGGCTGTTAGCAGGGTTACGCGATTGAGCGGATCACTGTAATGGATTGTTCGATATCGATATCACCGCGATCACTGACGCTGGCGCGGATGCTCCAACTGTCACACGTTCCTTTAAAGACTTCGGCACCTTCACGAATACCAATTAACATGCCAGGCGTTGCGGGTGGCAAATCAACCATGACGGGCAAGGATAGCGTGACGTTCAGCTTGTCGCCTGTATCTGCCAGCGCATTGGTGCCAGCGATGCGCGCCGCTTGGTTATCTACGATCAACTGAGCGCTAATATCAGCAGCAGGAATATTGCCCGCGCTGCCGGTGCGTTTCACCTTGGCGCTAATCCCCTGTTGTTCACCACGCAGCCACACTACATCACACAAAGGATTGCGGGAGACTGATTCGCTGTAATTGGTGATCACAGCATCGTGCACTGTTAGGTCCGGTACCGCTGTTGCCATTTCCCACGGCACGGTTGGCCAGCGTGGAATGATAGTCAATTTACGGGTGGCATCATCCGCTAAGATCATGCAGCCCAATTGGCTCGCTGCTTCATTAATCGCGTCGATCGGTGACTTGTTACCCACACTGAACGCGCCTGCAGGGACGCTAAAATCTGGTATCCCGCTTAGCTCTGCAGTCCAGCCTGTGTTTTGCAACAGATCACCAATAATACCGCCAAGGCTGCGCAATACAGTGTTGGTGTAGCTGATAGGCAAAAGGTAAGGCGATGACAGCTCTGCGGCGCGTGATCGGCCTGTGCTGCTGTGGGTTTCAATACCAAAGGCTTTGCTGGCGCTTGGCTGCTCGGTAATGGCATAAAACTCATAACCGTTGATGGTGATCAGCAATAGTTCATTGTGAGCACGCTGCGCATCGATACGGCTTGAGAACTCAAGGCTAACCGACCTCGCCCACTGTCCACGGCTTTGGCTAATGCTCACACTGGTGATCACAATCGGTAAACTGTCTGATACTCGCACGCATGTGATCGTTGGCTGCATTAAGTAGTACCTGCGGATTTGTGGTTCAATCGGGATTTTAAAATCGATATTGGGTAATGGTGGGTTAGCATCGATAAGGCCGCCGCCATCGTCCCAGTAGCACACGTTCGGTGAGGCCGTAAATCTAAGCCGTGTTGGGCTAGTTGAGTTGATCCAAGGTTCGCTAAAGCGCAGCGTGACCTTACCCACTGGCGGTACGTATTTACTGGAACATACCCATCTCGCCGCATGGGGAGCCCATGCCACAGTCTTATTATCACCTTGGCTTTGAATGTTGGTATAGCTAAGCGCTATCTCAGTCGCGAGTTGCTCGCCGATATGCAGTTTAACGGTAATTTGCTGGCTCTTGGCGGCGGCCTGTGACCACTGCATTTCAAGCATTATCTGCTGCAGCTCTGGCACTATCCATTTGCTTATGGCTTGCTGACAATGAGCCTCTGGTACTAACCAATTCATGTTGAGTTGAAAAGGTACCAGCGTATTCCATTGCCAGTTAACAGCAAATATTTCGCCAGCTAATGGCGGCGTATTCCATACCATTACAATTTGCTGTTTTAAGCTAAAAAAGCTATCCCATGCAAACACTGCATGGGCAGCATGTGATTGACTGCGCTGGCTTAGTGTAAGTTGCTGCTCGATAATTTGACTCGTATTGAAAACCACCCCGCAAACCATTCCAATGGTTCCTACACGTATAGGATCTGGCTGCTCTGGGACCTGTTCATCACCAAACCGCAAAGTTATCGGTGATGTAGCATTGAGCCAAGGTGTATTAAATCTTAACTGTATCGGTTTGGTTATGCGTACAGTTGTTGAAACTTCAACTTTACTCTGTACAGATAAACTAAATCCCTGCAAATAATTTTCATAAACATTGATAGTTAAATTAGACGTAACTGCAATGACTCGATCTGCAGAAAACTGAAAATCTACAGCTTCACCGTTTGGCGGGAAATAAGCCCCTTGAGGAAACTTGAAATCAATCAATTGGGATCACCCTGTCAAAGACTAAGGCATTAAGTGCGGAACTATCCTCAGCCAAACAAACCACATAATGTTCATCTGGATATGCAGTTTCAATGAGGTAGTCACCCGAACTATCAGAAGTGGTTGAACCAACGAGCAAACCACTACTGCGGAGATATGCTCTAATATCGGTGATGATACCGGTACCATTCTCACCAATCACTTGACCAGATATTTTCTTTAGTGACACAGACCTGAATTGGTACGTGTTGGATGGTGTTAGCTGTTTGCCAAAATTGCCATTTCCGACTAATGCTTGACCAGATGCAGAGGTCGAGTCCATGATAAAAAACTGAAGATAACTGCCTGCATCAGTACCCGCAGTGCAAACCAGTTCAATATTACCTCTCGAAAACTTGATCGCGAGGTCGGTCTTATTTAAATTGCTGTTACCGTATTGCGACCAACTGATAAATAGAATTGCAGCATCTGCCGTTTTATACCACTTGGCATTGTACGATTTACTATCAACATTGGGGCTCTTACAGTTAATAACAAATGAAGGGTTGATCGTGGCGCGTGATGTATAGGCACGAGGTACACTGACTTGACTGGGTGCAACGGCTACTATAGCACGACTAGACGATGAGACAGAGCCCGGTGGTTCGTCAACATAAATACCGATTGATCCCTCAGTTGATTGCATTATTTTGGATGATAGCCCATCTATTGCTGTTGGAAACCCTATATCTATTTCCGTTGCAGCATCATCAGCCTGAACCAAGCCGGGTAAAGTGGCAGTATCACTGAGGCCAAGCTCAGTAGCCCATGCGCTGTATGCGAGCAATGCATTAGCGTGTAATGGTGTTATTTCAACAATGTCATTGAAAATTTGCTTGCCAGTTTTAGGGTCGATAATCATAGTGACACCCTAGTGTCTGCACTTAATAACGTAAACGTACCTGTTGCACTGTATACCAAATCATCAATTTGCTGAGACAAATGGAACGTTGCCCCTTCCCAATAGCTAATATATTTGACAGTAGAACCAGCAGAAACGGTGAATTGCACGTTATTCACTAATGAAATAACACCATTGCTTGGGGCAGAGAAAACGCAATCTTGGCGTGGCGAACTCAATTCATTATCAACACCATTAGCACCTGGCTCACCACTGTGAATAGCAATTTTATCGATAGCGATAGCACCAAGAAGGATGTTTTTTGTAGCAACGCTTATTACCGTATTCATGCCGTTAATATCCAATTTCAATATCATTACTATTGACAAGTGGCAGACGTACACCATCTGCAACCACTGCATTGAATGTTTCATTATCATCAATCATTAGCACGATCACGCCATTGATAGCATAGCTTTTGCGAACCAAGTGCCTAACTATTACACCCGGCTTGATACCACCTTGCCAGATCAATTTCATAGTCACTCGGTCTAAAATGGCATATCGCTCAGCAGCAACATCGGCATCCAGTTCAAACAACCCGACAAGGTAATTCGAACGCTCAATGATTGGTTTAGCAATAAAATCACTCATACCAATCACCTGTTGAAATCCACAAATTACCTGCACCAACATGATTAATAGGCATATGATAGAATGCCACACCATTTACAGTTCGAATCAGTGGTAATAGTGAATCACAATACCCAGTGAATGAGGATTGAAGCATCCCGGGCAGATAACCTCTAAATGCAGGATGGAGATTACTGTTACACATGTTTTGACCAGTAGAGTCCAAAAATGTAGAAGAGTTGGATGAAGGGTTGATAGAACTGGCCTGAATTCTGGCGGGTGTAAATAGCATTGCCAAACCATCGCTAGGTAATGCGGTAATTCTGGTGGTCTGGAACGTATCAGATGAAAGAGATATCACCATCTGTTTTGGATTATCAGTACCGTCAGTTTGGTGCATTTTAGCAACTGGTGTGCCGTTACTTATATACCCAATCCCGTAAGACCAATCTGGCGTGGTTGAATCGATCGCATCCGTATTAGATGGATACGAATATGTGATAAAGCGGTTAAAATCGTTGGGTATGACACTGTGAATATCACCAACGAAAAAACTCAACATTATGCTTGTGTTAAATGGTGTTTTATCTACTGGTGAATCACCGTGAGTAAATAAATAAAAACTGGCTGCGGTGGCTATTATTACCCATTTGTAGGCAAGTGCTGAATTACCAGTGGCACAACGCCAACCACGATTGCTTGTACTTTCCCAACTTTGGTTCAGTGATGATAGCAATGTTGCAGATTGAAAGAATATTGTAGCCTGCAAAGCATTACCAGCAGATTTAGGCCAAAACTTAACAAAGCCACCTGAGCTTAGTAGTGTTGAATTGCGAAACACAACTTGCTGTGTCGCTTCATCTTCAAATGGCACAGACCAGCCAGCGCCCGATTTTGAACCATACCCATCCACCAAACATTTCTTGAGCACGTTGATGAGTTCTGAAGGTCTGACACCTTTTGACATTTGCGGTGCCCCCGCATCATCCCAACGATAAACAGTAACTGGTAATCCCATTACAATAACTCCTATGACTCGTTGCCGAAAAATGACAATACGGCTTTATCTGTAGTGATTTGACTGTGACCTACCTGCACATTGCGTAGCAACATAATCGGATTTGAGGCCGCGAACGTGGCGAAACGAATCGCTTCGCCTTGCTGCCAACCGCCACCCCATGCACCTGAGCGAATGATGAAATAAGGGGCATTTGTCAGTGGGTTAATCGGTGAAAAATCATTGAGTGTGTCACCTGTGGCGATTTGGCCAAGACGGCGGCCAACACAGCGAAATGAGCTGGCTGAGGTCATAATCAATACCCAATCTTCATTCACTGCAGTGGTGTTTTTGACTTCAAACGGATAGTCAACCGCATTCACGTTACCCGTAGCAGGGGCGCCATCGAGGTCCCAATTGTTGGCCCAAGCTGTCATATCGCGAACTCTGCCAACACGGGCCTGCAGGTCGCCAAGGATTTGCACACTGGCTAATGTCGTACCTACTGGATATTCACGGGCTAATGGCTTGGCCAGCACAAGGCTATTGCCTGTAAACGATGACACTAGACCGAGTTCCATAATGGTATCACTTAGCACAAACGGCGCAGTAAACCCCGAAAAATCACTGTTAATCGTGACCGTTCCTGCCACCTTATTTACCGTGAAATGGTCATTGTTATTGGTCCATAGGCTGGCGTCATTGGCATCAGTAATATCCACAAACTGGGCATTTTCACGAATAGTAAACACTGTGCCGACAGAGCCTGTGACTTGCTGCACTTGAGTATGAGAAAGCGCGACAGTGCCCCAGCGTCTGAACATATCGACAATACCGTCATTGGGGATACGCAGTGGGTTTAGCCCATAAATTTCGGCGGGTGGTAGCTGGCGCAATTGGTCGGTAATGTCATAGCGCAGCGTGGTTAAATCCACCGGATTGGTAAATAACAGTTCAACCAAACCATCTACGATAGTGCCGCTAATGCCACTGCCCGTTATCACGCCTTGGTTGTCAGAAGATGCGCTGATAATGGCGTGATCGGATATCCGCTCAACCTGCACGTAAAAGCTCTCTAACAATGGATTAGCCACACTCAAGGCAAATTTAGCCGTAGTATCGCCGGCAGCCGCTGCAGTGGTTGATTCAACTAAACCTGAATAGGTCAATTCAAAATCACCACGGCTGACCGTTTGCTTAGTAACGACACCCGTAAAATAATCAATGGTCGCCAGCAACTCAGTGGTGTCATACAACTTACCGATACCACTATTCACATTTTCAAAAACGTCCTGAGGCACATAGTTACTATCAGCAAACACAGCGCGGCCTTTGATACTGCCGACCGTTAGCTGCTTATTGGCTGGAAAGGCATTAGCGCTTGAGTAAATGCTGTATTTATACGCAGAAACATAATAGAGCGATACTGTGGGATTATAGGCAAAGCGCACATCAGGCCGCAGCGTAACGGTCACGTTCCCAGTCCCCACAGTAATCGACTGAACTAATGCATTATTCCCGCCGAAAACGCCAAAAGGATCGGTAGAAACTGCAGTGACAACATCAGTGTCTATCAGTAAATCCGCTGTGGTGAAGGTATAGCTGTACGTCCCTTCTGCACTTGGCTGACTAATTACTTTGCGGATCACTTGGCTAACAGTAGCATCGCCATTATCACTGCCACCCGTAATAGTATTGCCGGGCTTTGGCGCTAAAGTGGTGATCGCAGGCAGTAGTGATAATTGAGTCGCGCCCACAGCTAAATTTACCCCGCTGGCGGCGGCAGTCAGCTTAGTTACCCCGTGGAATTTTAATGGTGATGCAGTATTAGATAATCGCAAGCGAGTGCATTTACTCTGGCCATTGATTTGCAAACCAGGTTCTGGTGTCGCAAACGGGATCGGCGGGTCAAATACTACGGTACCCACAGCACCGTTCACTATGCTGGTGCGCGTGACTTTGCAAAAATGGGTTTTGCGTGGCCATGCCACGTTTTCAATGCCAGGATATTCCACGGTGATGCAGATCACTTGGCCAACCTGCAGATAAGTCGTTTTCCAATAGTCGCGATCATTAAAGCGATAAGACGACTGCAGGTAATCCGAGGAAAACGAGTTTTGATTCACAAGGAAGCCGGGACCACCTTCACGGATCAACTCCCCTGCAGTGACTGACGACTCAATGATCTCTTTCATATCCGTCATGCGAGATTCATCATCCAGCGCGGCAGACTCGATCATGAATACGTTAACTAATGGGTCTATCGGTGGCTCACTGATAAAAACATGTGCATCAATCAAAGTGCTGGTATCTGGCGTATCGAGCGCAGGGAACGCTTTTACAATGTCGATACTGGATTGGGCATGGTCGATATCGGATATCGCTGAAAATAGCTCGTTAAGCAAGCCTGACTGCACTGCGTTCTTAGTCCGTTGGCCGCCAGCCTCATTACTTGAACCCAGTAACTCGGGTTTAAATACTTTTAAATCTAAACGGGAAATAGTCATAAATGGCCTATAAGGTCAGAAACTTAAGAACCACGTTAGTGAGCTTTTCAAACCCGCCAACTTCGTCGAATAAATCCTCACCCGTTATGGGCGAGCCTGCAGTGTTATCCCAAACTACGTTGTAACTGGTGCCTTCATAGGCCAACGTGAAGGCGGTTAACGTAGTGGCGGCATGGGCTTTTAGTTGTTCAAACTCAGTGCGCAGCATCCATCCAGATTTGGTGCCCAACTCCATGGCAATACCGGCTGGGATAATGGTTTGCTGCACCAATGGCGCACCGTTTAAGGCGCGCTTCATATTGGCCGCAACGCGGGGCGTGTTGTCGCGGTTTAACCACAGCAAATCCACCGCGATATCTATGCTATCGATGGTTGTCATAGGGACCTTTGATTAATTGGAGCGAATAACAGGATTGGCTAACCGCCAACAGATTGCAGGCGTTTGATCTCATTCATCAATTCAGTGACGAGGCTGCGCTTCATTTGGGCGTTAAAGGTGCTATTGCCAACCTGCAGTTGCAGCACTTGCATATCTGAAGTGTTAGCCACAGATTGCGTGCTGGTTTGGGTATTGGCTTGCATGTTAACGCTAGCGGTTGCTTGAGTTTGAGCCGCAGCCTTAGCCGTTGCAGCACTGGCTTCGGCTTGCTTCTTCGCCTCGGCAGCGCTTTGCTTATCGGCGGCTTGCTGGGTTTTAATTTCAGCAGTGCGGAACTCATAAACTTGCTTTAGCGTTCGCTCTGCTTCATGTAAATCGGCAATAAGCTGCTTATCGCCTGTGCGTTCAGCAGCGGCGAGTTGTTCTTTAAGATCGGCAACTTGTTCTTGATAGCGGCGTTTTTCTATTTCATCTTGACGGCCAAGGTAGCCATCAAGCTCATCCTGCAGTGACTTAAGCGTGGACTCGGCACTATCGCGCAGAGAGTCCATGCGCTGTTTGGCGCTTTCCAGTGCGGAAGTGAGCAAAGACATATCTTGATCATTCACTAGATCAAGCGCTTTAGTTGCTCGTGTTGCGCTGTTGATAATGCTGAGATTCGCTTTATCGGTATTATCGAGCGCATCCACTAGATTAAGCAGTTCAAGCTTTTGCCGATAATAAGCGCGTTCGGCAATCTTGCCAGCTTTCTCGGTTTCAAGTGCCCAGTTGCGAAGCCCGACAAAATCAACCGTTTTAGCTAACGTGTTATCAAGCTCATAAATAACACCCGTTAAACGTTCTATTTCGTTTTCGACTTGCCCAAGATCACCAAATTCCTTTTTCACGTTCTGCACACCATAAACAATGGTGTTGAAGTAACGCGCAGCACCATCACTTAAAGCTTTTACGTTGTCATATATGGCGGTACCAATATCGGCAAAATATTGGGCAATAGACTGCAACCCAATGCCAGCTTGTTCGGCTGACTTTTCTACCGTATCCATCGTATTAGATATGGTGGTACCTATTTCTGTAGAACCTTTTTTTACATTATCAGCCGTTTGTTGAGTGTTATCACCCAAGCCAGATTGGGCATCTTTTAAACGAGAATATTGCGCAATAAGTTTATCGATATCGCCAGCAAGCCCCATAGTCGCAGCTTGCTGCCTTAGGCTAGCCTCAACCTGCCCATCACTGGCTTGACCTACTTTTAATGAGGCTTGTTCAGCCTTAAGCGCAGTTTCAGCATATTTTAAAAACGCTTGGTTTAGCTCATTGGTTGACGCAGTGCCATCCTTAGCGCCTTGTTTAACTTCTTCATACGTCTTTTTAGCCTCGGCCGCTTGGTCACGCAAAACCTTAATTGTGGTGATGCCAGCCTTTGCCATTGCCAATTCAAAATCATCAGCGGCAGTGGAGGTTTTTTTAACTTCCGTGGTTAGCTGAGATTGCGCCTTTGCCAACTCAGTGGCTGCTTTCTTGGCATTGTCTTGGGCTGTTTTATAGTCCTCAACCGATGCTTCACCCACAATAAAGGCATCACGCACTTTAGTCAGTTGATCTTGAGCTAGTTGGTTCTGTTCATTCCTTAGGTCAATAGTTGCCCACATCAATTCCATATTTGACAAAGCAAGCTTAGCTTGTTTATCAAGTTGGTTTTCTTGTACGTCACTTAATCTTAGAGTTGTATTTTCAAGTGCAATTTGTGCTGTTTCAAGCTCAGCCATACTGGCTGTACCTGAGTTTTTTAATGCAGTGTAATGCTCTTTAGCCGCCTGTTCGCGAGCCTTCCATGCATCAACTTCTTTAGTTGCAGATTCATTGGCTTTTTCGGCCGCTGCCACCGCTTGTTGACTCGCTTCTATCTGTTGTTCAAGCTGGCTTTTAACTGCCGCTTTTACTTTTTCAGCATTATCAACTTGGGTCTGAGTGGTGCCATCCGAGTCTAAACGGATATCAACACCCATTTGTTTAAGTGCAGCAGTCGCATCACGGGCATCTTGCTCGACTTGATCAAGATAAGCCTTAGAGACAGCCTTAAGCGCGTTCGCTTGGGTTTGAAGAGTTTGCGCTAACTCATCACCACCAAACACCCCAATGACCGTCGCCCAACCTTGCAGAATAAGGGCGAACACGCCACTTATTGCGGCGCCAAATGTAGCCACCACAGAGGTGAAAACGTTAAACACTAGCCTTATGGAACCCGCGACAACATTAAGCCCAGTAGCAAAGGCAGTAATGTTTTCCAACATGCCTTTAAGGCTTGCGCCACCATCTTTTAAAATGGCTTTGAAAAAGTCACTGATATCTTGTGCTGCGGCCTTAATCTTGCCGCTTTGATTTAACTGATCAAAACTGGTGTTAATGTCTTTGAGTAAATCAATCGCCACTTGATAGGCGCCAGAATCAGCAATGATCTGCTTAAACGACTCCCACTTATTCGAGAGAAGATTTAACTGACCACTTAACCGATCGAGACTTAATGCCGCTTGACCATTGGCTTGCTTGCCCATTTCGTCAAACAGTTGCTGCATCACTTCACGGCCAAGCTTGCCCGCTTCACTCAGCTTACCCAGTTGGACCGTGTTTTTACCAGTGACCTTTTCCAGTAAGTCCCACACGGGAACGCCGCGTTCTACCAGCTGCAGAATTTCTTCACCTTGCAGCTTTTGCTTGGCCCACGCTTGGCCTGTGGCGAGGATGATGCCTTCTAGTTTTTCTTGGCTACCACCTAGCTTAGCGTTGTAATCGACCATCGATTGCAAGGCCCCATTCATGGGGTCAATGCCGAAGGTTTTTAACGAGGCGAAGGCTTGCTTAGCGCTATCGAGCTGGGTACCAGTACGGTTAGCAAAATCCTTGATCCACGCAGTTGCTTGCTCGCCGCCCGCAATACTGCCCATCATGGCAGTCATTTGCGCACTAAAAGAGGCCGCTTTATCGCCTGCGGTGAGGATTGACTTTAGGCTTTCCCATAGGCGATCTACGCCCACATAGGCGCCAGCCATCGCAATGAGTGAGCCCGTTGCGGCTTTGATGCTACCGCCAAAATCACTCGATGATTTTTTGCTTTCATCGAGCAATTTATTGTGGCGCTCAAGCCGAGTGTTTACGCCCTTAATCGCGATTTCAGCGGCGGCTTGCTGGGTCTTTAAGTCTTTGCTGGCATCAGCCAGCTTGTTCATATCAATACCGGCTTTATTCAGCACGGTTTGTTGTTTGTCTAACTCCGCCTTGTTGCGGCCAAGGCTAGAGCCGAGTTGATTTAACTCAGTGCGCGCGCCTTTAACCTTAAGCGCATATTCGGCCTTTTTCTGGCCAGCCTGATCAACTTCGCTACTTAATTGCTTAAGCTCAATGCGCTCTTGCTCAAGCTCGGTCGCCAGTTGGTTAGCACTGGTAGCAGTATTTTTTTGCGCTGTTTCGAGCTGTTGTAAATCGGCATTCGCGGCAGCAAGGGCTTGTGCTTGATCTTTACTCGCCTGAGCGCCTTTATCTTGCGTCGCAGTTAAGCGCTCAACCTCAGCACGGGCAGCGGCCAGCTGTTCATCGTATTTGCTTAGCTCAGCAACTGTTTGGCTGTACTCAGTTTCAAGTTTACTGGTTGAGGTTGCCGCCTCTTTTTGGGCCTGCTCAAGTTGCTTTAAATTCTGCGCGGCTTGCTTTTGCTCTTTGCTGAATTGTTCGAGCGCGCGCGAGCCATCGATAAAACCCTTTTCGCCTTTAGTGATGGCGGCGGTGAGATCATCAATCGCCTTAATTGCAGCCTGTTGCTGCTTTAAATCATCTAGGCGTTCGTTTAAGACTTCACTTTGGTTTGCTAACTCTTGCAATGCCTTTTCTGATTTAGCCGCCTCGCTTGAAAACAAGTCGCGGCCTTGGATGATCAGGTTGATTACTTGATCTTTAAAACTCATGGCATCACCGATTGATAGGAATTAACAAACCAAAATAAAAGCCCACAGCACATGGATCACATGCTGTGGGCTATTGGGAACAATCTTTCGACTTATGCTGCACTACGGACGAAGAACTTAGACTTACCCGTGGCAACGATTGAGCTGTCAGCGAGTACAGCACCTTCAATATCGAAGCTACCGTAATCGGTACCGATCAAGTCTAAGCCTGATGTGGGTGTGGGCTTCCACTTATAAAACTTCAGCATCCACGGTTTACCGGTTGAGTCGTTAATACCGTCAACAACCACACTGACCGTTTTGCCTGATTCCGTTAATGCCTGCAACGCATTACCCGCTTGGCTGGTGTAGCCAATGGTTAATGTTTGGCCTGCTGTAATAGCGCCAGTCGATAACGCGCGGATACCTGCGGCACTGACAACATAATCTTCATCAAGTACATAAGTCACATCACCCGCTTCATTTTTAACAACAGGGGCGATACTGGTATCAATCATTTTTGCGGTTTGCGCTAAGCCATCGAGCACAGCGATAATTTCTTCATCTGCGACGGGTGTTGCGGTTAATACATCAATCTTACCGCGCATAGCTAGCGCTAAGTTCTCGTTGTTAAAATCGTAAAAGGTCGCACTTAATTTTACGGATTTAATCAACGTGACTTCATCGGCATAACCTCCGCCACCACGGTAATTGGGCAAGGATTTGGTTTCTTGTTCGATAGCGAGCTTTACGCCGCTCACGTTGCCACAGTCACGGCCATCGATATAGACGATCGCTGAGCCGATGTAACTTTCGGTTACTATTTCACTCATAGTGAGTCTCCAAATTTAACGGTATTAACAAGGGATAGGGTGATAACCGCTAAGCCGTGTTTTTCATGGGCTTCGGGCATGATGTACTTGCAGGGCTCAGACTCCTTAAAGCTGATCACCGAGGGCAACCAACTGGGTTTCTCGGTATTACGTTCATCTTTATAAAACGTACTTCGAATGGCGCGAACCAAGTTAATGAGATCGGCTGTCGGGTTGGTTGACTTGGTCAGATTGATACCCGCGACCACTTGCAGCACCAAATCATCACGATAATTATCGCGACCATTTACCGAACGAGCTTCATCAGTGAATGGCTGCAAAAAGATAAACTTCTTTTCAGATGCGACTGATTGCACATAAAAACCTTCGCGCACAGTGACGCCGTCAACCAGCGCGAGGCGGTCTAAAATTGCTTGGATCATGGGACTGTCCTTTCGGTATTTATCCTTTAGGCATTAACGATTAGCGTACTGGCCATATTTATTTCGCAGATGAGCAATAATCGGCGGCTCAATATCGTCGCGGATCTTGCTAAAACTGCCTGCCACTGAAGGGCCGTACATCGCTTTTTGTCCTTTAAGCTTTCGCCAACTGTTATCACCTTTCTGGCGTTGGAACATGATTTGATTGCCATTGCGACCAATCAAGGTAAAGGTGCCTTTAAACCATGTAGGTTGATTTCGTAGCGCACTGATCATATGACCGTCAGGCCGAGAGCCACCGTTCTTTCCGGTTCGGGTTAAGACTCTGGCATAACGGGTTAATGTGCTGGCACGATAACGAGCGGTGATAAACCCTTTTAAACTGCGTGGGTCAAAACTGACAGACAAATGCTGCTCAATGTAACTGCGGGAACGGAAACCATAACGGGCAAATATCGCATCGACTGCCGCCTTTTCACCAAACTTTACCGAGTCCTCAATCGCCCGATTAATCGCTGGCGCTTGTGCATCACGAATGCGGTTCAGTTCCTTTGTTACCGCCTCCATGCCTTCAATCTTTATGCGTGCCATAGCTATGCCTCAAGCGGAATATAGATAAAGGTCACGCTGACTGAATCCATGCTTACCCTTTGGGTGAGCCGTCCTTGCTGGACGCTAATGCCCTCACCTATCGCAAACTCATCACCAGAATTTACCGCCCCTTCAGACTGTAAAAACTCGGCACGACTGATTAGCTCGGGAACATATTCATTAGACGAGGCCGCAATTTCAGCGCCGTTATCATCCAAACTCACCAGGCGAGTAAATGGCGCGGAGCCATCGCTTGGGGTAAAAAGGCACGGATCAGCCAAACGCTGAAACAGCCGCACCATTTTACCCCGCACTCGTTCGGCAAAGTGGTTGCCAACGTTAGGCATTGATCTTCACCCAGACGGACGTTGAGGGATTGCCTGCACCCAGCCACGCTTTACCGACTCGCGTATTATCAGTCGCGGTGGCAGTGATCACCTTAGCGGTATCATCCCAATACACATCATCGCCTTGGCCGATATCAGCGGTATTGGCTTTGGGTAATTCAAAAACGCCTTCGGCAACAAACTCGCCAGGCGTGTTAGCAGGGATATTGCTTAAAGCAACGGCCAGCAAAGCGCCGATTAGTAATGCCGCGCCGCTAATCACAACAACTGTTGGGGTGAACGTGATGGTCTTGCCATCTTGCACATAATTTTTCATGAGAGTGTTCCTACTTAAAAACAAAACTGAATAAAAAAGGGCTATCGTTTGATAGCCCATTTATGTCGGTTTAGCGCTGTTTACACGCCTGTTGATTTCACCAATCCACGGTAATCAAGCGGCGCCACACCCGCATCGATACGCACTTTGGTGGCTACACCGTCGATAGTGAAGCCTTGTTGCTGCTCAATATAAGGCGTGTCGATACCATCAAGATAAGCCACCTCAATGGTGTCACGGCCTTGACCTGCGGCCAAGAACCATTGCACTGCGCTGCTATCGTCTAAGCGTGGTTCGGCGATCACTTCGGCAAAGTTTTGGATAGGGTTAGCGATACCCGCGTTAACATCCGCACCTTTGACTGAACTCGACTTGATGATCTGGTTCATGGTGGTTTCAAGCGCTACAGGGCATAGCACAAATTCAGGGCGAATGTTGAGGCTGCGATTACCCGATTTTTGCTTACGCATTAACATGCGGTTGGCATCGAGCGCAGCGACACTAGGTACACCTGCACCTAAGTTGCCATGTTCAGCGTGGAACAATGCTTTACCATCGCTCATTTTAGGGTTTTGCGTTAGCACAGCATAAACCAAGTCGCCAATGGTGCCTTTGGCGGCAAAGCCCATCTTCATTGGGATATCAGTCAACATCGACATATCGTCGTTGATGATGGCGTGGCGGGTAATGCTGAACAACTCGCCGTAAGTTGCCAATGCGATTTGTTGCGCATGGTCGCCAACGGTGACGTATTTATACTCAGCCCCTTCGCGCACTTGGCGCAGACTATTAAAGTCGCCAAGGCCAACACGCTTGGCGATTTTAAAGTCGCCTAAAATACCTTTTTTGGTCCAACGCTCGAAGGTTTCTTCGGCGGTTTCCCAGCCCATTAACACTGATTTATTCGCTACATCTAACAGGATATTGCCAAAGTCGCTTGAACTGTGAGTAAAGGCTAGGCCGACCATCTCCATTTTGTTGAGTCCAGCGCAGCCAATACCGCGATCTAGCAGTGATGCGCGCGCTAACTCAAGCATTCCGTAGCTTGAATAGTGGTTGCTCGCTTCAGCTTTCTCGTGGCCTGAACGCGACATTAACTGAGCGCGGATCGAGTCACCAACGATATTGCCGTTACCCGAGTGGATAATAGTACGGGTTGGGATAGTTGCTGCTGGCGTGGTGTTTTCGCCCAACTTTGCCAAAATGCGGTCTTTGGCAATTTCAGCATTGATGTTGGCATCCGCTAAACATTCATTCTTCAGATCAGTCAATTGCGGGAACGCAGCGAACGCAGCATTAATGCCGGTCATACGCTGAGTATTAAACGCAATCGCAGCCGCTTGAATGGTTGCTGCATCAGGTTGAGCAACTGGCACTGTAATTGGTGTTGGAACCTGAGCACTTGGCGCAGGCGCTGGTTGTGGTGCAGGCGAAGGAATGTTTCCCTTGGGTGCAAACAGGTTTTTTAGATGTTCAGGCATATTGGTAAAATCCTTAAGACGTTTTGAATTAAGTGATGCCGCCATTTGCAGCGGATCGGTTAGTGTGTTGGCAAAACCTTTTTCCACTGCTTCGCGGCCTGTTAACCATGTTTCAGCGGCTAATAAGGCGTGAAGTTCATCTTCGGGTAAGCCTGTTTTTTGTTGATAAGCCCCGACTAAGTTACCTTCCACTTTGTCGAGTAAATCGGCGTATTTGCGCATATCATCCGCATCACCGAGGGTTCCGCCCCAAGGTTTATGGATCATCATCATGGCGTTTTCCGGAATGATGATTTCATCAAAGGCCATGGCAATTACACTGGCCATCGAGGCGGCAAGACCATCGATGTAGCAAATCTTGTTCGCTGGGTGGCCCTTTATCATGTTGTAAATCGCCATGCCTTCGAATACATCGCCGCCAGGCGAATGAATACGGGCGGTAATGGTGCCCACTTTGCCTAGCGCTTGCAGATCACGGGCAAACTGTTTGGCTGTAATACCCCAGCCGCCAATCTCGTCGTAAATCATCAACTCGGCATTGCCGTTTTGCGCCTTGAGGCTATACCAGCTTTTGCTTGGGTGAGACTCGTTGTTAATCTGGCTCAGCGTTGCGGCGGGCGCGGTCAGCGCTCCGCTTGGCAGCATTGCGCTTAGCGCTGCTGCCGCTATTGCTATCTTGGTTTTCTTCACTGGTTTGTTCTCCAAGTGTCGGGTCGGGATCATTGGCCGTGACCATTTGGTTTTCGCGGTTGTATTCCACCTCGCGTTTACGCTGGCGTTTCACTTCCGCAGGATTACGGCCACGGGCTCGCGCCCACTCGGCCTCGGTAGCAGCGTTGCCGGCTATCATCATTTCCCAGCCTTCGGCCTCTTTGCGTGGGTCAATCCATGGCATGGTGGGGCCGTAGTACACGGCATCAAACAAGGTGCGGATGTCGAGATCAGGCGGCAACACTAATGGGTCCTGCTTGTTGAGCATTTCCATTTTTAAGAAGTTGCGGAACACAGGGCGCGACCAGCCAGCACAAAACCATTGCTGCATAATGCGGTTCGATTCGTCTTGCTCAACTAGCTCTTGGCGCTGGCTTGAATAACTGCCTTTGTAGTCACGTGAAATACTGGAATAACTGCCACGGCTACCCGCTGCTGCAGCTTTTAATTGGCCGTTACGAAATTCAACTAAGTGCACATTAGGCCGATTAGATTCAATCATCCCGACATCTTCACCGGGCTTTAAATCGTCGAAGGTCATGCCAGGTGCAATAGGAATTTCACGACTTGACGATTCACCGCTTTGGTTGTCTTGAAACATAGTTGCATCGCCGCGTTTGATGTAAAACGCCAGCGCGGCGGCAATCCTTGCGGCTACGCGCTCGGATTCTTCATAGTCTTTAATGTCACCAAGGCGGGTTAAAATGCCATGGAATAGCGACACGCCGCGCAGCTGGTGCAGGCGTTTGAACAAGCCTAAGTGCATCATGCTCGATGCGGGTACCGCTTTAGTTTTGTAGCGAAAGCCAACCTGATCCGCTGGGTGATCCAGCAATACGTGATAGTTAACGACTTGGCCCCAGCCGTTCACCTCAAGTCCTTGCCGTACCCGCTTTGCTGGTTCGTTTAACTCGTAGGGGATAAAGTCGGCTTCTAAGGCTTCAATACTGTATTGAGTGCCTTGCTCGTTGGGGTGGCCGAACTTAGGCACTTTACCCATCACATGCTGGCCGAACACATCACCATCACGCAGGGCGCTACGTAACACTAAACGTTCTAATTCAGGGCGACTAAAGCGGCCCGTCACATCACACTTAAGCGACCATGCACCGAAACGGCGTTGAATATCGTTAGCTAAGTCATCAAGGATTTCACCGCTAATACTGCGCGGCTGCGGTTCAACCACAATCCCTTGGGCACCGATCACCCGTTCTTCCATCCGGTCGAGAATGCCGATACTGAGATCATGATTTTCGTCTAACCAGCGCGCTTGCTCACGCAGGCTTTTACCTGCTGCAAATACCGCTTGGTTAGCCCCGCGACTTTCCTTTTTAGCGCGATGCGTGCGGCTTGGGCTAGCAGCTTCATACCCTTTCAGGTTGCGGTAGCTCATTGCTGCCGCTTCACGCTGTAATGCTAAACGCGGGGCAAATATCGCCAGCGCATCATTGATAATGCTCATGTGTTGCTCCGACTTATATTTTTAGAAGTGCCCTATTAATGCGGCTTGATTAGTTAAAGCTGGCTAACTTGACGCCGCCCTGTGGACGGCTAAAGGCATTTAAACGGCGCTCCCACTCAAGCCGACCTTTGCGAATTTCGCCTAGGTCCTCGGTGGTCATCGTCTTGCCGTTGATCGTGGTTTGCTTGCCTGCCAACACATCAAGCTCGGCCTGAAAGTACGCATCGATCATCTGTTGGCATTGGGTTTGGGTCATGCTGTTATCCTTGGCTTTATGGCATTGACTACAGCCAACCGCCAGAACTGCCACCACCGCCACCGTTTAGGTAAGCAGCATTCGCATTGGCCTGTTTTGCGGCTTTGGGTTTAGGTTCTTTGGGTTGGTCGCTTGATATGGCGATCGGGGTAACTTTTGAAAGCTTGTCGAGGTTGATACCGAATTTCTCTATCGCGATATACAGCGCGGCCAAGGCGTAAACAAAACAATCTAGTGCCTCGTTGCGGCGCTTGCCTGCAGACCATTTATAGATAACGCGCCCTTTGTCGCGCACTGGCACCTTGCGTTCACTGGTGAGCTGTTGCAGTTCAACGTCATCACATACCGCTTCGTTTAGCGGGAAGTGAATCGCACCAGGCTTGCGCACATCAACATCAGGGGCAATTCGCAACATCGACATCAACAACTCTTTGGCGTTGTCAGTACCGACCTCCGTTAAGTAAACGCCTTTGGCGGTTCGCTTACGGGGGAAATTGGCGATCGGCTTGCCGTAAACGTTGGCGCCTTTAAGCGGGATCACCCGCATTAGCCCAAGCTTTTTACTCATGGCATAAACGTCATCGGTGTAGTGACCACCAGAGTCCCAACCAGCGACGCCGATATTCAGCACAACGCCATCGGCACGGGCATAACTTTTGGCGATACGCTCGGCCACTTTGTCTTTTAATACTTGGCTTGCTGGGTCGCCATATAAAATAAAGCGGTCGATTAATGCCGCCTCTTTACCTGCGCCCCAACCCCAAATGCGGCCCTCATAACGGTCGTCTTGGGTGTCGATACCTGCCGTTAAATACACCACCCAGTTAGGCACTTTGCCACTCGGGTACATTTCGCGACGCTTAGCTAAATCTTCCCACTCTAAGCGCTCGCCGTTGTCGTTATCCCACGGTTGGCCTAACTTAGTGTTGACGAAGGTTTGCAGCTTTTCTTTATCGCCTTTGGCTTTAAAGAACTCAGTAACCAGTTTCGCCCAGCTGTTGAGCGAGTTATAGGCCGACCAGATATGAATCGAGATATTGGGTGGTGTGGTGATGTCGCTTCCGTCGGCATCATAAAAATCTAAAAAGTCGCCGGTGCGGATGCCGGTGTTTTCGCATATCCAAATCGCGCTTGGGTGCAGCTCCATATCGTCGAGCTGATTGTTTTCGATGCAGCAACCACAGTGCTCGCATAGGTAATAGGCTGTGCTTGGGTCATGCTCGCCCTTGGCATTTTTATGCCACTTAATACCAAAGGGTTCTTCGGGGCCGCCCCACTTTAAATCCTGCAGTTCGTCGCAGTGTGGGCAAGGCAAGTTGAACCTAAAATAGTGCGGTGATTCGCTGCAGGCTTTTTCAATCTGGCAGGTACCGAGCACTTTAGGCGTTGAACCGCGGATCGACTTAGGAAACATCGACAGTTCGATACGAGTATCACCGAGCGAGGTTGCGTTACCTTCGTGCTCGATGGATTCATCAAAACCCGCTAGCTCATCGTAGATCACATCATCAGTGGAGATTTCGCGATAGTTAGCTGCAGCGGTACCACCGCGCACCATCAGCGTTTTGCCGTTGGTGAAAATCTTATCTTCTAGCGTGCTGTCTTTATGTTTGCGGCCCATCCAAGGTGCAAGCGCGCGCCAAACGGGGATGTCACGAATCGCCGTTTCAACGTGCTTTTTCATGAAGGTTTTGGCTTGACCATCACGAGGCTGATAGATCAGCACGTTGCGCTTTTTGTGCTCAATCTTGTAAGCAGCGTTAGCCATCAGCATTTTGGTGTAACCGACCCGCGCTGACTTCATTAAGTTAAGCGTGCTGATTTGGTCGTTACCCATGGCATTAAGAATGCCAATTTGAAACGGTAAACTTTCCCACTTGCCCTCGGTGTAAGAGGACTCAGACGACATGTAAAAGTGCTCGTCGGCGTACTGTGAACAGGTGAGCATGGGTGGGCGATAGAACGAACGCAGCCCAGCAGAAACGGCGGCTTTCAGATTTTTAATCTGCGCTGCCGATATACTCATCTAATAAACCCTCAATGCCCTCCGCAAGATCGGCGGCGGTGTTTTGGCTTTTAATCACCTCCGCTTTGATAGCGTCGATTGTGCGTTCTGGAATGTCGGGAAATTTGCGTTTTACCCGTATATGTATTTGATCGAGCACTGGGGCAATTTGCGCAGCAATGCGATTTAGCACAAAGGTGGCAAAGAGCACTTCGACCACTTCTTTACGGTCTTTTTCGTTTTTAAGCTCTTGGCCGTCGGCTTGTGCTCGGGTTAAGCGCCAGCGTTCGAAGTCGATATTTGGCGCATCGGGATCATCTTCGTCGGGTTTAGTGATGGTTTTTTTGCGCTCGTTGGCAACTCTGTTGCCCACCACATCGGCCATCTTGTATAAACACACGCGACCGCGCTTGCTGTGCACTGGCACGTCCCACTTATCAAACGCTTGGGTGCTGATCTCAAGGCTTTTGCATAGGTCGGTTTTACTCAGTAGAACAGGCTCGGGTGGTGATGGTTGAATGCGGGCCATTAGGATGCTCCACTTGTTTTAGCAGGGCGGCTTTCAGTTGCATGTCGGCGGCGTGAAGTTCTTGTTTGCGCTTTTCGTCTTTTTCTTCTTGTAAGCGCTCTCGTTGCTCTTTGCGACGCTCACGTTGACGGCGAAACTCTTGATAAGCAAAGTTGCCCAAAAAAGTGAGGAAGGCGAGTAATACGCCAATTAACATCGCCACTTTATCCATAGTAAAGGCACCTCCCAATGTGCTCATTAGTGACGATATATAGGCGCTCAACGTAAACCCTTTTTGGGTGGCAACATCATTAATGTATGGATTGTTCATGCTGTTTTTCCGTTCGCCATGTTTCGATGTTATGCAAATCGGTATCACACTTGGTGATCACGGCTAAGAGTTGAATGATGCAATCGGGCAGATCGGCATTAGCGTCTGAACTACATTCGGCTGGCAGGCACTGGCTCATTAATGATTGCGGCGGTAGTACATATTGGGTCTGCTTGGTGACTACGGTGCGCGCAATAGGCGGCGTGTTTGAGCAGCCGCTTAACATCATCAGGCACAGCAGTATTAGCCCAACTTCGGGTTTGTTCATTGGCTGAGGTCCTTAGTTTTTTAATGGCGTCTCGCTGATCAGCAAGCTGGCGATCAATCTCGGCCTTGGCTTTAGCGGCTTTTTCATTGAGCGCTAAGGCAAAGGCGTAATCCTTAGCGAGCCTGTCACGCTCGATGGTCTGCGCTTGCAGTTCATCGGTAACAACCGTGAGATAATCTTGCAGCATGCGCTGGTTAACGGCGGCGGTTTCTAGCTGCGAGTTTTTTAACGCGAGGTCAGCTTTAACGGCGGTGAGGCTAAGGCCAAGTAGCGTTATCACTATGATGAGCGCAGCAATCAAATACAGATGCAGCGAGCCCGTGGCATTAATGATTTTATTCCACATATAAATCCTTTAAGCAGATTGTTTGCTCTTTTGCGCGGCGTTCGACTAAGCCTGGTAACTTGATGTCACGCGCATAGACAAACCCATTACAGCCCTTTTTTCCGCAGGCTTCGGTGAGTTGGTGGCACGCTGCCACCCGTTCGCCGCGGAGTAACAATTTGCGCAAGGTGGAGGTTTGAAAGTTACCCGCGCCAAAGTTATAAATCAGACTGAGATAAGCAGCGTGTTCACCTTCAGTAAGTTGCACCGGATACGTTAGCCGCCGCAGCTGCCGATCGGCTTTACCTAAATCCTTGGCGAACATTTCAATGCATTGCTGCTCGCTAAAAAACTGGTTGTTCTCAAGCTCGGGGGCAGTGTGGCCAAAGCAAGCAGTGATAACTTCCACCGGATCAAGATAGGTGTGCAGAACGGGCTCGCCGTTCGGCGCTTCAGCGGGGGCAATCAAATTAGCCCCAGCCAGCGCGACAGCAGAAGAAAGCCCCAGTGCCACGAGCTTTTGCTTTAATGACATAGGTCAGTCTCCTTTAAAATGAGGTTAGCCTTAGCGCGGCCAACGGTTAGATCAACGGTGAGGTAGCCGCCTCTAACAGCTGATGTTTTTAGTGTCTTTCAACGTCCGTAGCGGCAATGTCAAACACCACGGCAACACATACCCACCACGACCACCATTGCAGCGACCGTTTTTTTTCAGCGGGGGTTAGCTAACGAACAGCTATTTGGATGTTTGCGAACAAGAAATAGCGCCAAATAAAAAGGGCCCCTAAAAGGAGCCCTTGGCAGAGAAATAACGTGCGACTGAATAAATGTAACCTTAGCAAGCGTATACAAATGTACTCGATTTTAAGGGCCTTGAAAGCGGCAAATGTGCCGCATAAAGCGACAAAAGTGCCGTTTCGGAATTTGTAAATATGTGATACGTGAAAACTTAATCACAGAGGATTTATTGTTTTACTTATCACTTAAGTGATTTAATCCAAAAATGAGAAACTGTTAGATTGTACCTCGCCATTTTCAATCACCTTTGAGTCAATCACTTGATAGGTGGTTTTTGTATTTTCATCTCGTTCGAGAACCTCGATTGAAGTTATACCGTCTTTAGAGCTGGTACTAAGTACACCACCACATGCATTAAGAGCTTTTGAGAACTTTCCATCACCACCAGTAATCTTCACCACAGATAATACTTCAGCGCAAGAACTGCCACCTGTAGCACCTGTCACCAAAACATATGCAGATGTTTCATCACCACCGATCAATTCCGCAGTTACTCCCATGAGCATTGTTTTACCCAAAAGCACACCATCAACCATGTAAGTTTGCTGACCATATATAGGGCTATCATCTTCTAGAACAGTTTCAATAACAAAAAGCCCTGCTTTAGTTTCAATCTGGGTAATTTCAGTTTTTGCATGCACTACATTAGATAAAAGAAGGGCTAAAAGTAGAGGGTAAGATCGGGACATTTTCATTCCTTGAAGTTAACGATCAAAAAAGATCTAAAGTTGTGGTAATTATCAAGCTCAGATGATAGCAACAATTTGTTAACACACAAGTGTTTTTCAAGGGCTATTAGATAGTTAGTTGTCGAATTTTGAGGATCTGAAAGTAGAAAATTTCATAAGCATAAAACAACAACCAACCTCCCCAAAATTCTCATATGTAGTGAAGCATTGCGCGTCACTGCCCCCGCAGTGAAGGCAGCCGGAAGGACCCGTGATGATAATAGGTCGCATCTAGCTCTGATGATAGCCATTCTCATTTGAACAAGCCGCGCCTAACCTATTGACAAAGATGATATTTCACAACCAAACAACTCGTCGCGATAGTACTTGAGTTCCGCTATCGACTCCCGAATATCGGCTAAGGCTTCATGCTGATACTGCTTAGCCTTAATCGCATTACGCTCAACCTCTGGCGCCCAAGCTCTAGCTGCGAGCCCTATTGCTGATATGTCTAGCTGCCTGTAATGCATGTACTCATGAAGCTCAGGCATTTGGCACATGATAAACGAACGATCAAGCATGATTGAGTTACCAGCAAACACCACACCAGTCTTAGCTTTACGGTCATGCTTAGGTATTCCCAGTGCTTTCAGGTGTTCGAGTACCATCTGCTCAGCATGTGCTAACGATACTGATGAGGCACGAACAGCAGCTAACAACCCACTCTTGGTATGCACATCTATCGCCCACTCATGTGACCTTGCAATGTGTTCATCGTCTTGATGCACAACAACGTGCAGCGCTTCACCCACTTGGTTTAACTCACTATCAGTCACGATAAAGGCCAGCTCAAAGATAGGGTAATACTCCATACCCAGCATCCCATTGTCTAAGCGGCCGTTCAGTCCACCCGTTTCTAAATCTCCAAACAAAAAGAATTGCTCCATCACCCACCTCACTTTACTAATTGAATCTCTGCCCTTCTCAACCAATACACATACGACTTCTTACTGTCGAACCCCATCAATGCCCACTGGCCTTTGCACACGTAACAGGTGCGAATCGCCCGAATACAGTTTGGCGATAACCGCTCAATCATCCTATCGAACTGGACCACCTGCTTAGGAACGCTCAACTCCCTAACCAACGCACATCCATAAACCTGCACCTCACCTAACTTATCGCAAGCACTGCGATTAGTGAAACCTTTACCGAGTTCTTGGAACGCCCAATAACGCCCCCAGGCATTGAGCCCAGCACGAAGGGCTTTCATGTTGACCAAGTCATCACGCCCATCAGCAACCAATGTCACTCTTAAATTAGATGGCCTCATTCGCTACCTCCGTGATCTGCTCAATCGATAAATGAAATACATCATCCAAGATGGCAAGAAAATGGTTAGAAGGAACATTGCTCTTACCGCTCTCCCATCGCTGATAAGTACGGCGATCCACTCCGTAAATCTCAGCCACTTCATGCTGACTAAAGCCCCGAATACCACGCCCAGTTTTTAGAATGATTGCTGACCGATTGCTCATAAAACCACCTTATTTAGTGCCATTGCATACTCTTGTAAGGCTGATGCAACGATCATCACAGCCACCCACTCGCACCAAGGGTTTGAGTACTCCCAACATTCGCAGACGATCTAGGGATTATCTCGGGCGCAACCTCACTAAAACCGAGCGAAATTAAATGCGCGTGATACGCATCAAGCGCACTCAACATACCCTTATCCAAAGTCGAATGAACATAGGTACGCAAAAGCACAGGCAAGGCATGATTAAGCAACCGCTCACCCACCATAGTATCCACGCCCATATCTTGGATAATCGTTCGGCAAAGCTTACGCAGATCATGCGAGGTAAACTCTTTAAACCGAATCGTCTCACTCCAATAATGCGCAGTGCGCTGACTAATAGCGCCAACATCACCCGCAAACAAAAACGCCCGCTTACCCACATTTTTAAGCTGCCACTGCAAATAATGCTGGATCAGCGCCTTAGCCGTAGGCGTTAACGGTAGCCGGTGCTCTTGGCGGTTCTTCGCATTCGCCGCAGGAATAAACCAAAACTCACCCGCAAAATGCTCCCATCGTGCCAAACGGGTTTCACCAATGCGCGTCCCAAACATCAGCATCAACATAAACAACATCGCCACCGGCATAAATGCATCCCGCAACGCCACAAACAACGGCCCGAGGTCCGACTCCATCAAGCGCGTATCAGGCTTAGGTGATAAGGTTAAACTCATCGTCACTCGATAACCCATCAGAGGATTAAGTAATAACAACCTAAAATCCGCCGCCAAACTCAACGCCCGCTTAAGCACATTCACACTCAAACGAATGTAATGCGGCGCATAACCCTCATTCAGCATCAGCTTCACCAACGCACTATCCACCACCAAAAACGACAACTCAGCCAAGGCCACATCACCCAACTTAGGCAACAACTGCTTACGCATAATCGACCTACAGTTATCGCGCCAGCTCGGGCTTAAGGTCGAATTACCATCCAAATAATCCCCATACCACAACAGCAAATCAGTCACAGTCGCAAACTCACCGCGCAACACATCCGCACCCGCACTACGCTTAGCCAGCATCACAGGTAAATCCGCTAAAAACGTCTTAATACACATGCTTGGCCACACGCCTTGCTTCTTCCAAACCGTCTTATCTCCCTCATTGATCACCAAATGCACACTCGCCTTCGTCCTATCCGCCGTCGCCCGTAAACGCAGCTCAGGAAACTGCGGGTCCCTAAAATCCCGAGTCAAACCGCCACGTAACCAACGGCGCAGTGCTGCATCGTTCAACTTACCCACCTCAACCCCGCTAGCAGCCATCGTTTGCCCCCTTAAGCCCAAGGTTTGCCCGTAAATTGGCAATAATCGATTTCGCCTTTGACGCCTCAGTCGGCCGCGTCACCGTTTCTGGTAGTGCTTTTGGCAACTCAACATCGGTCAACTCGCCACAGCTAAAGCGCCTGCATAACACTTTGTAATTGCGCTCAAAGGTCATCAACACGTCCTTTTCAAGCCCAGTCGCAAACATCCAACTGCCTGTCTCGCGCACCGCTAAGCGCACCACATCATGGCTCCATGTATGCTTGTCAGGGTGATGGTAATGGCGGGTTGCCTCCTTAAACGCCGCTTCCAACTTGGGCAATCCCAAATCACAGGCCGTGGGTTGGCACCACAAAGCAAACTGGCGCGGTGTCGGCCAAAACTGCCTATCGCCCTGCTCACGTCTCGCGCGATTCAACCCCGCTTGCACTTGCTCGCGGCTCGCAATCCCTTGCGCGGCCAAGGTTTTAAGCCACTCACCTTTGTGGGTCGCTTCGTCCTCAGGCCGTGGCGCACTCACAGGGAACAACACCCGCAACTTGCTAAACACGCTGTCCACAATCGCCATATCCATCGCCGTCGGCTCAGGTTGCGTCACCCGTTCGCCCTGCCCAACCAGCGGCTGGCGCATCAAGGTCTGCAGTGATTTCATGCTCGTATTTTGCTTGGCAGTCATATCAAAGGATCCTCAGGGTCATACACCGCATGGCGCCAATCCACTTGCCCAACGGCAGTTGCTATCGGTCTTGGCAACGGCGTTAGCCAATGGCGTTCGCGGATAAACTTGGTAATACCGAGCACAAACTGGCCGTTAGCGCTAAAGCCCCAACTTGCATCCAGCGCCGCAGCCTCCTTCAACCACGTCACCGCCAGCACGCAATCGGCGTCGGTCAGCTTTTCGGCCTTCCACGCTTTCCACGCAGCCGAATCCGACCCGCCTTTGCGATGGGCGGGATAGGCTTTAAAAAACGCATTGAAAACCGACTTAGCACTCGTTGCTGGACAACTATCTTTTAAAGATTCATTGATAGGTTCTAAAGAGTGATAGATTCCGGTGCTATCTGGTGGCACAGGGGGTGTGCTATCTGGTGGCATACCTATGCTATCTGGTGGCACCCCTTCGGTGCTATCTGCTAGCACAGGGGGTGCTACCTCGTAGCAGATTGAAATCGTGTAAATATTGGTTAAATTTCCCTTAGGTCCCTTACGATTTTTAATCGTCACAAAACCCATATCAACCAAGGCCGCAATATGCTTTCTCACAGTGCTATGACCAATCTCGCACTGGTCAGCAATATGCTGATGGCTCGGCCAACACTCGCCATTATCGTTCGCGTTGTCGGCCAGCTTAATCAACACCAGCTTACGCAGTGGATTACCCACCTTGGCCTTCATCGCTTTTACCATCAATTCCATGCTCATAAGCCACCGCCTAACTGCGCGACAGCCAGCACAAAATTGACGAAATCATCATGTATACGTAACATGTAATCGCCTCTCTTAGGTATTAAGCCCGCGCTCAGTCGCCAAACTTTAGCGGGCTTTCTTATTTCAACTTAAACCCTTTATGTTTTGTCACATCATCAATACTCAGCCATCCAAGTGATAAATATCCCGCGCCAAATTAGTCCGTAACTGGCTATAAATATCGCGCCGCTTGATATGCTTGGCCTGATTAACGGGGTCAATCCGCGTCACCTCAATCGAACGCTCGGCGCGCATTTCTTCCATCTGCAAGTAACCCAAAAACCAATCCACGCACACCCGCGGCAACATCAAGGTGCCTGCATCACCTAAAATCACCCGACTCACCACTTTGTTGGCGATCTCCACTAAGCTGACGGTATCTAACGCCTCTAACTCGGGTTGCGTTTGCAACAGCTCAACAATGCGCCACACCTGCGCACGGCTAAAATTATCCAACGTAGTAAAACCGTAAAAAGTCGCTAACTCGCGCCGTAAATCAACTTGGCACATGGGTAAGGTGTTTTTACTCAAGGCTGCTGCCTGCATCATCAGCACGTTAGCTTGAGCAACCAATAACGCGACCTTTGGATCGGCCGCTTCATCCTCTCGCCGCATATAATCTGCAAACGCTGGCGTAACAGGTTCATCATCACGATTCGCAACATCGCCATGCACCGAACACACGGCGCCGCCCTCCAAACAACAGATTAAACATTCAGGATCAAACATACCGCCCCCTTGCATGCCTTAAAGCCGTGGTATCAAGGCCGACAATTGACCCAAAGCCCATGCTTACGTAACATGCTGTTGCCTAACTTAGGTATTAAGCCCGCTGCCTCCACAGCTCTAGCGGGTTTTCTTATCTTTACCGCTAATCAACATGCCAATCACTTCTCGGCCGCGTATTGCGCCGCCTTACCGCCATGACTCGCTAAATACGGATACGCCAGCTCTAGCGCTGCCATGCTGGCTTGCGTGGTCGCCGCCGACTCTTTTAACTCTCGGTGCGCCGCCACTAACTGCTCTCGCTTGGGCTCCTCGCCCAAATGGATCACCGCCACTTGCGCCTCGGCGTTCTCTTTGGTGAGCGATGCCGCCATATCGGCCACATGCAACACATGGCCGTCACTCATGCGATCGGCAATGACCGTCACCCCAGTGCAACCAAACACATCGTTGAGATACTGCACCCGCAAATACTCGGGCAGCGCCGCCACCAGTGCTTGCTCAACATGAAACAAGCGATCAACCTGCGGATGTTGGCCCTCGTACTGGCCAAGCCAACGGAACAGCTTTTGGGCATTAATTCGCGCATCGTTGTGCACGTCTTGACTGCTGGCAAAGCTAATGCCCTCCGCCGCTAACACCTCGCTTAGCCCAAGGCGCTCAACCGCCGCAACAAAATCTATCGCCAGCGCAAAGCGCGTCATCTTGGGCAACTCCAACACCCGATGAATCGTTTTCATCAACAAATTCAAACGGCTGTCATTTTTACGTGAATGGGTTTTCATGTGTACTGTCCTCCTTCAACCTAAAGTGAACCTAAGCCACATTCGCCGACTCAGGATTATCTAAAACAACGACGGGATTAACTTTGAGTGCGCCATCGGTTAGGCGCTCGATTTGATAAGCGCGGAGCTCTGGAACGTCTTCACCCCACTGGCTAATTGCAGAAGGTTTAATATTCAAAACCTGAGCTAGCTTGGTTTGAGAACCATAAAATTTGACGGCATCATCTTTTGTCATGGGTTGATCTCCACATTAAACAAATAAGTTTTCTTACACAATAGAAAGAAAGGAAACTTATGTCAACAAAAGATAAGATCACTTACATGAAAACACTCGGTCAGCGCATACGCGAAAAGCGTAAAGAATTAGGTATCACCCAAAAAGCACTTGGTGCTTTAGTTGGGGTCTCTGCTGTTGCAGTAACACAGTGGGAAAAAGATGAGACTGCTCCAAAGGGCGCAAATTTATTTGCTCTGGCGAAATCATTAAAATGTGATCTCAGCTGGCTTCTAAATGGACAGGTCGCTTCGAAACCTGAGTCGAATGCTGAATGGGCAGGCGGGTTTGATCTATGGGACAACGATAGCCCATTAGGTGATGATGAGGTTGAGATCCCCTTTTACGTGGATATCGAACTGTCAGCGGGCGAAGGCATTGCAGAAGGTGTTGAATATAAAGGCCCCAAGCTCCGTTTTGCCAAAAGCAGCCTTAAGCGCCAAGGCGTAAACACGGACCATGCGGCCTGTGTCAAAGTGAATGGCAACAGCATGGAACCTGTATTACCCCACGGTTCAACTGTGGGCGTGGATACCTCAGCCACCGAAATAGTTGATGGTAAAATGTATGCCATTAACCACGATGGCATGATGCGCGTCAAAATGCTCTACAAACTCCCCGGTGGTGGCTTACGTCTACGCAGCTACAACCTTGATGAATATCCCGACGAACGCCTCGATGCCGACCAACTAAAACAGGTTAAAGTGATCGGCAAAGTGTTTTGGTACTCAGTCCTTATATGAAGTTTAGTTTTTATAGCGTCCTAAATTTCACTATTAAAAACTAATAATTTAAACTTGAATTTTAAATTATTTACTAGATCTTTGGCCCCCAATTATTACGTTCTGCAATTACTTGCCATTCTGGTTTTTGATTACCAATTAACTGTTGGCAATACTGAATCAAATTTATAATAGATGCGTCGGTACTATGCATGAGACATATAGGAGTTGATTTATTAATACTTATAACATGATACTTTTGCAGCTCAGTGATAACATTAAATAAACACTTAATTAATTCTTTATCTTCTGTTACTGCTTTTACTTTACCAAGTTTAGTTATAAGAGAAGCTACTGTTATAGTTTCTTTACTTAATGCAATCACATTTTTGTACAATTTCATTATCTCACCCTATTCAATACGACAATTATAAAATTCACAAAATACAGACTTTCTCACAGAGAAAAACACAGGAATAAATCTATTATCACAAAAATTACAATTACCCTCTGACAATTTGCTGCTTAGAATTAGTCACAAAATTTGTCTTTGATAGTGGAGACTTGTAATAATCTTCATCTAGAAATCTTAGAAGCATTTTCAAATCAGATTTGTTATTAGGAATACTTATTACTTCAACACCATCTACATCTATTGTTACAAACGGAATATTAAAATCAATCGCAGCGGCTCTCATTTCATGAATAGGAACGTTCTGCAATATACCACTTTGTTGAATTAATGATATCTTCCTTCTAACCCATGAATCTGCCAAAGGCAGAAAAACCTCAGAATCCACTGATTGAATTCTTTCTGCATCCAAAAACTCTTGAACATCATCGTCAGTTGCAACCTTATAATATTCACTTAGATCAAACATTTGACGAGTTGTATGAAAACTATAAAACTTTAATTTTCCTAATTCTAAAGTAGCAGTCAATTTATAGTCAACAGTAATACCGATACCTTCTATTTTCTTGTAAACATTATTAGAATGGAAAATTGACAAACCGTTAGTCGATATAATTTTGCGTCTATCAAAATTTTGAAGAAGTATTTTTATAGTTCCAACATCAGTTTCATAGCCAGTAAACAATGCCTTTATCTCAAGAAAGAAATCTTCATTAGGATTAACAGGCTCAACACCTAAAGGATTTATTATTGCATTTTCTAACCCATCAATATCATCGTAGCCATCAATGTATAGCACCTCATCATGTTCTGGTTTGTACTTCCCATCGAACTCAATTTCTTCATGAGCTGCATCAAAAAATTCTTCTTGGATTTTCAAGTACTCGGTTAACTCAATCTGAACTGGACCAGACAGTTCAAACTTAACAATTCGACTTGCTGGATTGTTTGTTAATGCAAAAAGGCTTAGCAACATATATTACTCCATGATCATTCCGTCAGACAGCTTAATAACTTGCCTGATATCCTTAGGGCTTCTAATTACTCTTTGAGTTATCAACATATAAACCATGCCGTCACTCGATTCGACCTTATAAAATCGAAACTTTAATAGATAAAGTATAGGGTGCGATGGGATATTGGAAATATACCATGCGACTATAAAAATCAATAAAATAACCATTGAAGCTATAACAAAATTAATCTCTGCCATTTTCATAACTACAGGAGCGGCGTAACTAGCCAGAAAAACAAGCAAAAAATAGTCAGCGGATTCAACCTTTTTCGCAATAAAATTTTCTCTCTGGGCCTCTTTCTTTGCTAAATATAGTATTAAAAATGGTAATGTCATGCCTAACAACGAAATTACTGATAGTTGAACTGTCAATAAATCAACACTTCCAATAGTATAAAATCTAACACCTGCAAGCACCAAAAGTGTTGGTGAAAAGGCGGATACAAACAAGACGGTTTTAAGACAATTTCTCACAATTTAGTTCCATTAATTAGCGAAAGTTCATGCTTACTATTCATTAACCATCTTTACCTAACAAACCTATCAGACTTCTATCAAATAATATAGAAATTAATTCACTATTAAAGTAAGAATTTAACATTGAAACCACAAGCATTCTCAATTAGATTTAATCACACAATAATTTAAATTACACAAAACACAACCACTTTCTAAATTAGCATTTAATAGCTATTTGAATAGAAATACAATAAAAACAACTATACCTATAATCCACCACATAGCTGATGAACGACTCTTTTTAGGACTTTTTACTTTTTTAGCAAATGTTCCATCATGTTCAATACTTACATTAATTACGTGATCTCGACCTGAATTAGATTTTGCATCTTCACTTTCCCAACTTGGTTTAAACTCCCCAATTACGTATCTATTTATTTTCTTTATAATTGGTTTTATTCCAACAGCAACTTCTTTATAGTCACCATTTACTTCTTCAAAGCTTGTCCGATACTGCCAATTACTATCAACTTTCGGATTGATACTATCAGGTAATTTGTTAATAGTTTCAATAACTTGCCCATAATTAAGCGCCGGACACAATTCGTTATCCTTCAATATAAGCTCAAGCTCATGCCTTATTCTTTTTTTGTCGAAATGCCAAACGCCTGCGCCATCAAATTCACCATAATCAAGCCAACCACCACCCCATTCATTGATAGGCATGTTTAGTCTCTTACAACCCCATATATTCGCTTCATATTCTTTATCACCAAAACAGAACTGCGCAGGCTTATATGCCTTTTGCCTGTTTCTATAACAACCAACACCATGATAAATTAAATCTTTCTTAGTGGCAGCATGTCCATTAATGAGTAATTGCGACGATTTCCAGCTACCGACCAATTCAAAAAGATTGATTATCAATTCAACTTCTGTAATAGGTAAAGTAATCTTATGTTGAGCTTGCTTTCCTTCGCCAGAGATAGAGTAAGTTGGAATATTTTTGCATATATCTATAGCTTTACCGAAGTGTATAGAGGAACTTTCACCAAACTTAATATCAACATTTGCTATATGTGAATCAGTAATAGGAACAATAACTCGATCCGCATCAGTAACAGGATCACCACACTGTGGGCAGAATTTTGCCCCCTCATTTATACCTGCACTGCATTTGTCACATATCAACATTGGATTAATTCCTTTAATCATTCTTATATACAACTTTACATCGATACACTCAGAAACGGCTTACATAAATGAATAGCCACAAAAGCTGTAAACTCTACTTAGTTCAATCGCTTACTTCACTTTAACACTCGTTCAAAAAAGCATCAAAACAAAAACACTGCAAATAAGTTAACTTTTTAATTGACGCAAAAGATAAGTTAACTTATCTTCTAACCTGTACCCACTACCGAGGACAGGGAAATGATTCTAGCGAAAGTTCACACCACACCTAAGCAACGCGATGAGTTTCGTCTACTGGTTGCAATACGTTTTGCCTGCTTAATGGCGCTGGCCAAGGGCCGCACCGACCCGATGGATTGCCCACGGGTGCAAGCCCGCTGCGCCGAGCTGGTAAAGCATTTTGCCTATCACCACCCAAGCCCCGCCTTTTACCGCCAGTTCATTCGCCACACGGGCGAACTGGGGCTCAACTTCTGCCTGCGCTTCACTGAGCCCCAACAAGGCTTGTACGGCAAGGTGATGGTGTGGCGTAACGAACAGGCGGCCACTAACGTGCATCCGCTGCAATTCACCCAAGCGGAGCAACCAACATGAAAGGCATTAACACCGCGTTTTTGCTTATGGCCCAGTTCAACAAAGTGATAGTGCCACTGGATCAAATCAGCAAAGAGTATTTTGGCCTCGAACCGCGTACCGCGGCCAACTATGCCAAAGCCGGCCGCTTGCCCTTAGCCGCCTTTCGCACCAGCAACAGCAACAAAGCGCCTTGGATGGTCAATGTCACCGACCTTGCCGAATACCTCGACAAGCAACGCGACGCCGCCAAGCAAGATCAAATCAACTTAGCGTAATCAGCGGCTCAGTGGGGAGGTATCTATGTTTTTTGTTTACGGCGTGTCCATGACCTTAGCGAAAAATCAAGCGGCCAAAAAGTGCAGCACCTCAGTAGGCGCGCACCCTAACCGCCGTCAACTGAGCCCCGATGAGTACCAAGCTAAGTTGAATGATATGGCGCAGCACTTGTTTGAAACCATGAAACCACAACGCCTGTCGCATTCGTTATCGACGCCCGCGCTGTGCCAGCAATACATAGTGTTAGCCATGACCCAAGAAGCCCACCGCGATGTGCATATTCGCTATCACAAGCTGTCGGACAAGGTGAACCCCAAAACCAAGAAACCCATCATCAATCTGGTGGTGTTTAACGGCGAAGCCGCAGCTTAGAACTGCTGATTCAAAAGGAAGGAATAGCGTATGAACCACTTACTCCCAGGCTTTGAATCACAAGAGCGCGTTGCGTTATTGCTATCGCTCACCCGCATTAGTTCGCCCGAGGTGATTGCCGCGTTAACGCTGCATTACACCAGCGCCCTGCCCGCCGAACGCGCGGCGGCTCGCCACGGTATTGAACTGTCGAACTTTATGCGCGGGCAAAAGAAGCTAGAGCAAATCGCCGCCACGGTCGAGGCCATTAAAGCCATCGACTGGGCCAAGCTGCAATCAAACCCTTTGCTAACAAACCCTTTGCAACCGAAGCAGGTGGCCTAAATGACTCAATCAGCGGCGTTTCGCCATCTGCTAAATCATTACCGCAGCCATAAGCTAAGCCTATTACTCAAGGCTACAACGGGCGACAGCATCAAAATCGCGCTGGCGCTCGGCGCGTTAGATTGCCTGTACTGGCAAGCATTGGGCAACGGCTTAACCAACCTCGCCAAAGGCATTAGCCGCACCATAGTGTATTCGTACCGATATCACCCAATGCGCCTGCCCTGCCACCCGCCAGTCAGCCAAACAAGCGACAACCAATGCAAGGAGGCAGCATGAATACGTTCAGTACAAAAGCTGGCGTGGTCACGCTATCTAAGCCCTACTCCACCTTGATGTGCGATCAGCAACAAATCGAAGTGAAGTACACCCCAAACAACTATCACGGTTGGGGCATTTGTAAGTCTTTTAACGCCATCGAGTGCAGCGACTTCGGCCAAGCCGACGCCGAAGTATTCGCACTCAACGCAGAATCAAAACTCAGGATAAAAGGAGAAGCAGCATGAACCCGATACAAGCAGCAACAGTAGAACGTGAAGAAGGTTATTGGACCCATCCAGATTTGCCCGAGTGGGACGAAGGCGTAACCCGCGCAGAGTGTGAAGCATGGGCGGCACGCCAAGGCGGCGAGTTTGTGGCGATTTGGTTTGAACTCGATGCCACTGAACATCAGATCGAGCGCTACTTTGACGAGGGCGACAACGATATCAGCGATTGGCAACCCGTTTGCGACAAGGCCGGCTCATTCTTACTGAGTATTCACGACACCGAAGATGGCCCCGTCGCGCTGTTCTTTGCACCGAAAGATAAGGAGGATATGTAACATCGAGCTAAACGGACAAAATTGTGGGTTATAATGTGTAGCGAAACATAACCCACTTTTTTAATTCAGTTTAATCAACTTGTTAAGCTTTAACGGCAAGCTCTGCAATAAGACTGAACCAGATTTTTACCATTGGCTAGCTTTCGAAAGCCAAAATACGCTTCTGCATCTTCAACTGTCATAGCAACTCGGTTACACATTGCTGAAGGACATTGTGCTATTGCTCCATCAACCTTCTCTATTTTTACAAAAGGGCTCTTAGGAGGTGAATTATTAATTGTCTCTTTATGCTTAGAAATTGTAGGCTGTACTTTATAGCGTCTATAAAAGTCAGTACATACCCAAACTAAACCGCAACAAACTAAGTAAGGCTCATAAGGTCCATTAGAATCAAACATCCAAGCGATACCAATGGATATTGAGGAAATAATCGCAACTACTTCTAATAGTGCTATTTTTCCTAGTTTTAAAACATTCATATTATTAACTCTAATTATTTTTTGAAGCCTAACGCCCGCAGCACGGGCAAATTTGGAGCGCAGCGGAAAATTTGTCCCAGTGCCTGCGCTTGTTAGGCGACTTAGAAAAGACTGTTTTGTTGATGTTTAAAAGATTGAATGACATCTCTAATTTTCAGCTTTTTGTCAGCTTTCTCTAATGCTGATGAGCTCATGTAAGAAATAAGTTTTTCAAGATCAGTTACTTCTTTTATCTTGAGGAATTCCTTAGCTTTGTTTATATACACTAAAGCAGATTTCTTTCTTTTTAAGAGCTCAATTGCATTGCTCAAAGTTCCAGTACTTTTCGTATCCCAAACCATTAATCCATAATCACAATCTTCAGCCATCTTTAAGTCTTTAGCCGTAAAAAATTCTCTGGTTCCTGAAGTTGCATTAGTTTCTATTTTTGATACTGGCCAATGTCCAAGATTGTTTCTTGGGTTATCACCGGAACAGTACACAAGGACGTATTCCATATTCTTTGAAATTAAATATTCTTGAATAGAACTATCTACACCGCTAGCATCACCAACAATTACTTGATAACCAGATTCAACTATGTTGTTGATTCTACCTTGAACATTCTGATCTAAGTTCTTGATTCCCATAGAGCCTGATATGAATACTTTATACATTATCTTTTCCTAGTTACCGTGGCTACATAGATATTTCTTATTTTACTATAGCTTCGTAATACAGTTGTAGCGGCCTCCAAAGAAGAACCTGTATCAAATAGATCATCAACAATCAGCACATCGAACAAGCCTACACCCAATACATCGTTTACTTTGAATACCCCCATGAGCGTAGACACCTTTTCATCTCTCGCTTCGATATCCTTCATAGCTGCTGTGCTACCAGTTTTAACAAGTAGATTTTCAACACATGGGATACCCATTCGGCCAGCTAGATCTCTTGCGATCTCGGTGACTGGTTGCTTAGTTCTAGCTTTCGAAGCTGGCATAGGTATTACTAAACTCGATGATGAAAACGTTCTGCCAAAAGAATTGTATAATTGTTGCCCTATGATTGGCACCTGGGAAAAATCAGATCGGTATTTTAGCTGAAAAAGGGCTTCGCCAGCCTCCGGGCGCTCTGTGTCAAACTGCATGTGCCCATATTCATTGTACCCAACAGGAGTACTGCGAGTAGTGTGCTTGTCCAACGAGTAACCTAAGGTCCAATTCCCTTCAATCTTTTTAATATTTACTTCCATTGCAAGCTCTCTCAAATTACTCGAATCGCCTAACGCCCGCATAAGGGGCGGCAAAACTCAAGCGGCATTGGGTTTAAAATGAGAAGCACCAAAACCAAATGCCGCGTAGTTTTGATGTCCCAGCGAGTTTACGAGCGAACTTGATGCGTTTGTTAGCTGCCTGCTAGTGGCAAAAATTGTTGTATATATTTGTTTTATGTTTTTTAAAATCGAAGCCAACTTTTACATTTCTTGCTGACGATTCAAACTCAAGAGTCCAATTATGTAGAGGCCATTCCCAAGGCCCATCCATATGTCGCCCTATAACAATACGATCAATAATGGTAATTACCCTGTGTTCTTTATCTTCCATCTTGGTATTTGCGATGTAGAAGGATTCTGGAAAAAGTGTCTGGAGCCTATCGATGAAACCTTCACCATTCGCAGACGCAAGAATATCATAGCCAAGTTTGTTTATGACTTTATATACATCGCGTATCCCGACCCCTTGGACGGGGTCGAAAACAGGTGTTTTGTTATCAAAGTGGAGTCGATTTAAGTAAACCGTTCCACCTTTTGCCCTAAGATGCACATCGACTTGGATATCAAAAGTATCAGCAGTTACAGAGCGAACTTCAGCGAAGCTAATAGAGGCTGAAAGTGTAGCTTTACGAAAAAACTCTTTGTATAAGAAAAGAGCCAGATTAACTACACCTAGAGCCAACCCTCCAAAAGCCGCAATTCCTTTCATTAACTCAAGGTTCAAAAATATACTCCTTAGGTAAACACTGGTAGCTAACGCCCGTAACACGGGCAAATGAGTGAGCGTCGCGAGGGAAGTTGTCCCTTAGTTACGCTTGTTATAACAAACCTCTCATTTTTAGAGTTAATCAAGGGAGTCCAAAAATGATTTCGATATTTTATCATAAACAAGAAGACGAATACGTGTATGAAGAAGTTTTAGAATTGACCAATAACTTATACCAAAAAAGCCAATTAAGGCTAAAAGCATTAACCATGCAGGCGTATTGGATAAAACCTTATAGTAAGACAAGACGGAGTCGGATGTTATACCCAAAAACCAACAAACAGTTAAAAGAATTAGCGAAAGTGTTAGCGTTATAATGGCTATGACTGTGTATTCAAAGTAATCTAACATTTTAATTAGACCTTTCTCTACGGCAATGAGCCTGCCTTCTAATTTGTCTATACCGTTATCCATTTTTAACCTTTTTTTGCAGTGTGGAGAAATCACTAGCGTGACGAGTGTTATAACGCCTGAGCTCAGGAGCGTTTGAGGCAACGGCTGTTTTTGCGAAAGCAAAAATGGGCGACGAGTCAAATGTCCCATGCTGCGATTTGTGAGGCAAACAACCTGCCAACGTCTTCATTTCATACGTGTTACATGGAATACGTGGCTCTCTAAGATCATTTTTCCTTCACTCGGGCAAAGCACTACTTCCGGGTAATACTCGTAAAGATAAAGGTAAAGATAACTCGAATCCTTCCAAATGCTGCCATCAGCGAGCATGATCAGTTCACCACCGTTGCCATTGAAAGGCGTTGGCTCTTGAATATTGGTCTTGTAGCAAGTTTCTGTTGGTGCGGCTTTCGGCTCGGTTTTACCTTGACTGGGTTTAGGTTTCTCAGTATCAACGTTGCCAAGATTCTTTTCTATCGACCATTTTATCGGATCCCTGTCCTCAATATGGATTGTTACCCACAGTGGCGAAATCTCCGCTAAAAAGGACTTCCCCTCAAACAAGAGGGGTGAAAATTTGAGTGACCACTTTTCAAGAAGCAGTTGCTCCCCTTTTTCCGTGACGATGATAATGTGGTCATCATCAATCTCGGTCTGAACAAAAATTCTTTGCACATCAGCGTACGCTTGACTAACGAAGAGGGCCAAAGTGATCAACAGAAGCCTTACCAGTGCCATAGAACCTGCCCTTATTTACCTAACGTCTTAGTATTTGTGCGCTGCGCTGTTTGCAGGGCATAAATCGCTTGTTGGACTTGGCCGATACCTTATCCAGATTAATTGGTATGCTTCATCCTATAGGAATTTGCATTTTTTGATGCTGGGGTCTGGACTGCTGAGCTATTTTGAACAAATAATATTGCGTGGTTTCTACGAATTTCATCGAAAATCCTTTGTCATCGTTGTGTTCCATCGCATCTTTTTAAATCTAGCTGATTCGAGCAGGCTTAATCATCCCACAAAGTCGCAGTTAAGCTCCGCGCAGCGGCTTAGTTCAACATTTTATTAGTGCACATGCGCGTTTACATCATTAGACCTGTAAAATGCGCATAGTTAATTACTTGTAACAAAAGGAACTTATCAGTTATTTAACAAATAAACCATGCGGAAAAACACAGATGCGTGAGTTCCAAACATACCACCTCAAGCAACGTGCAAATAAGTCATTGATTAAAAATGGTATATACAGGCACTAGCCCTGTAAACGAGCAAAACTATTTTGGTTTTATTTCGTGAAATGTGATCAAATCGAATAATACTGTATACATAACAGCATCTAAGACTGAGTCATTATGAATACAAAAGACAGTTTCTATACCCAAATGTGAGGCATAAGCAAGTAAGGCGAGGAGATTGTAGCTAAGTGAATAACTGACCGACTGTTTTCATTGGAATAAACATTCTTACACGACCGTTGATTTCACAAAGAACCTCGAAACCATACTTGGCATAAAATGATTCAGCTTGGCCGGTTAAACAATCGACAACAATGGCATAAGCTCTCATGTGAGCGTTAATTTCCCACAGATATTCTAGCGCTTTGATTAAGCTAGCTTTACCTAACCCACTACCATGAAACTCTTTATGGACAGCAAGTTGAGCAAGCAGAAAGACCGGAATGGGATAACGTGGTAACTTTTTACCCATGGCTTGCGGCAAGGTATCACGGCAAATTGAACTTGGTGCGATAGTATAAAATGAGCAAATTGGATATTTTTGATTGGGTAATGGCGTTACAGCAGGTAAAACCATTGTACGGCTAATACCTGCTTGCATGTGTTTCGCTGCTTGAGTTTGGATAAAATCGTTTAACTCTGCTTCGCCACAGTCAAATGATGCTCTATCGTGTTGTGATTTATCCAATTCTTTAAAAGTCTTGGAATAACTCACTTAAACTCACCACGTTTAGTAAATGCTGCCGCTTCACGCAATGCCTTGTTCGGGGCCTTAGCCTCATCACAAGCCATTATGAATTGGTCGAATACATCAGCTTTAACAGTAATGCTTTCGTGCTCAGCAATCACCTGAGTTGAATCTTCGTCCATTAAGCGAACAACGTATTCAGTTAAGCTTTTTAACCCAAGCAAAGCCGATGCTTTCTCAGCCTTAGCTTTGATCTCTTCATCCAATCGGATATCAAGTCTTGCAGTCGCCATAAAACCTCCTATCGTACGGAGTTAATCCGTAATGGATTGGAGTATAAAGTTTAAACAACCACAGCGCAACTTGTACGGATAGAGTACGGATTCATTTTTAGATTTGTGGGGATAAAACCTATTTAAGCTAACAACATTAGTTATTTAAAATGACGAGGAATGATCAAAAGCCAACTGTTTTTGTCCTTGTCTAATTTCTTATAAGCCGTATTGCGTTATTATTGATTCATACTTTTTACCGTTTGAATCGACAACAAAAGCTTTAACCTTTCTTAGTTGAAGTAGCTCCTTAATACCTTGTTCACTATAGCCATCAAAATGAAAAACTTTCTTCTGATTTGGCTCGATAGTTAATGTATTAAAGTCATTAAACATTGTATCGTAGACGCCGCCTTCGGCTGTAACTTTTAGACCATTCATATTTATTTTTCTTTTCGGCTCACGAATTCCGAACTTATGTATATAAACCTTTGTTTTCCCTCTATTTAAAAGCACAACGCTCACTGCATTATCAGGTTGTTTATGAGTTCCATCGACATAGCCTACATAGGCTCGAAGCTTGAGAACGCCGGTTTCTAGAAATAAATTCCTAAAGTGCATAACTAAAGCTACAAGCCCAGATGCTGCACCGATAACTATTGCTATTTCACTGAATTCAAACAAAAAACATCTCCTTTATTTAGTACACAAGCGCGAGTTCCAACCTCTTATATCAAGATGTAGATGTATTAGAGTTTGATTTAGGACAACTGAAGTCATAAGGCGGACATACGACATTAAAACGAGCCAGCACTATTTTAACTCGTCTTTAAGCTGCTCAATCTGCCGATCGATAGATGACACCTGCGTATCGGCCTCTTGGGCGGTGGCTGTCATTTCCTGCGCCAAGCTTTGCTCCCACGTTGCACCGGCTAAGTTGTTATTCGCATACTGCCGACTTTCGCGCAGATTACGTAAGCGCTGGTCACGTTCAGCAATCACCCGCTTACGATCACCCTCAAGCCGAGTGATCTCTCGGGCAATACGTTGCTTCTCGATATAGGTACTGATTTCTTTTTTCTTATCAGAGGTAGCGTTTGAACTCACGCTTGATTGAGAAATGCTGTCACTGCTTTTAATAAAGCTACCGACACCACTTAAATCAACTGGCTGACTGTTTTCATCACAGGGATCGGCTTGATACTTTCCATCAGCACATTTATAGACTTCGGCAAAGGCCGAAAAAGTAGGACCGCTCGTTAACACCAGCGCGAGTAGTATTAAAGATTTTCTATCCATAGATCACCTCAATGTTTATTGAGCAATCATATCACCAGCGGGGAACCATGAAACAACTTTTTAAAATCGGTGATCCTATAGTGAACCACACTTTTAACCACCTTATATAAATCAAATGGTTAAATTAAAATCTTACCTATCCAACATGGGCGCAATGGAAAAATGTTCTATCGATTGGAATAGCTGATATAACAGGGGGTTTACTCATTTTAGATTGAATCATCACTCTCACATTCTATTAAGCGGTTTTCACACATCTGTGCATTTTTCTAATTGCCGGGTATCCTGTGAGGTACCCCAAATTATTGGATTAAGCACTCAAGATGGTGTTCCCAGTACCCAGTAATTGACTCGCAAACACGTACTGAACAACACACTACAAATGCGTCGTTAGGGTGAAGCAAAAAAGTGAGACAGTTTACAGCGAACATCGTACTTTTACAAAGTCAGCTAAGACACTCAAGGCCAAGACGCCTTTTTGATAGCACTCCACAATGCCGAAAATAGCCATATAAAATGGGATTACGTAAGACGCGATGGGATAGAGAGTTGAGTAGCAACGCCTTCTCACAAGTTCAAGTGCAAATAAAAGTCGAGTTACTCCATAAAAAGGCTAAAAAACTTTGCAGCATCGGCACTCATGAGCCACTATGAATGGGGCTAATGCAGCCGATATATTGCCATTTTTTGTATGTATGAGACGTAAAACAACGCTATTTGACGATAAGCGTCTTCCAAGCAAACTTATGAACCATCTACAAAACGGTCTAAACAATAAAGGACACGGTTATATGGAGCTTTAGCGGCCTATAACTCAGATAAATGATAAGAATATCTTTAAATTAGCCTCACATTTATAGCTGTCTCATCTAAGCTGATAGAGTGTGATCAAGATTGCTGTCGATAAGCAACTTTTCTAATAGCCTTAAGCAATGCCATTACTCCATGGTTTAGGCTCAAAAGAGGACAAACTTAGGCATGAACGTTAATTTTATTAATCCTTTCCTCCAATCTTTGCTCAATGTCATATCTACGATGGCGAGCATGGATTTGACGCCGGGCAAACCCCAAATCAAAGTAGATAACTTAGCTAAGGGTGATGTGTCCGGTCTAATCGGTCTTGTAGGACCCCAAACAAAAGGATCACTGTCGATTACCTTCGAACAAAAGCTTGTTTTGCAGATAATGCAGAATATGCTGGGCGAAAACCCGGGTAAAATTAACGAGGAAGTGACTGACTTAGTAGGCGAAATTACGAATATGGTGACTGGTGGCGCAAAAAATCTTTTGGGGCAAAAAGGCTATGAATTTGAAATGGCCACTCCTATGGTCGTATCAGGAAAAGGCCATACTATTTCCCATAAAGCTAATGGCACTAAGATTATCATGCCATTTACAAGCCCGCATGGTACTGCTTATATTGAAATATGTTTTGAAAACTAATAGCTTAAATGCATCAAGCCAGTCAGCTCAAAATACATTAACTATCCTGTCGCTCTGGATCTTATGTTTCATTCGCTTATTTAAAGCCAGATAACAAAGATCAGAACGGCTGGTTTACCGTAACCTGAATTGAGGTATTTTTATCGTCTATTTTGCCGCCTAACACCAGTTCAGCACAGCTTCATCCTCAGGTCCAAAACATATTGCGTCGCCAACTGTGAACTGCAAACCACTATTTTGCTTATCTCAGCCCTACAGGTTCGACACTTCTCCCGCTAACAAATAACTATAATTCATAGTGTTATTTGCAGTAACCATTCGTGTAGTGGCAATTATTCATCCTGACACTTTACATAAAAGAAAAAGGTGTTTAATCACCGTTTTCTTGCTAAAAAGTGTCCCAGAATAATTCTATCTGTCAGGGTTAAGCTAAGCAAACAGCAACCCTTGGCGTAAGCTTAGTGACTAATTCGTAAGCGATAGTGCCGATATGTTCAGCGACTTCCTCCACGGGTAATGCCTTACCCCACAGCAATGCACTATCCCCAACTTTATCTTGCGCCCCTTGGCCTAAGTCAACAGTCAACATGTCCATAGAAACACGGCCGACTATGGGTACGCGGCGACCATTGACCCACACGGGTGTGCCTTCCGGTGCATTGCGAGGATAACCATCACCATAACCAATCGCCACTACGCCTAAACGAGTATCTTGCTTCGCTGTCCAGAAACAACCATAGCCCACTGGCTGATTGGCTTTATGATCCCGTACCGCAATCAACTGTGATACCAATTCCATCGCAGGAACTAGCCCGTGATTCGCACCGCAATCACCAGTAACAGGAGATACACCATAGAGTGCAATACCAGGACGGATCCAATCGCCTTGGCTCTGAGGCCAATACAAGGCACCAGCAGAGTTTGCTAAGGTTCTAAATCCGGGCAAGCCTGCCGTTAACGTATTAAAAGCCGCCATCTGTACTGAGGTATAGGTGTTTTCAGGCTCGTCCGCACAGGCAAAATGTGTCATCAAATGGATTGGTTTTGCCACATTGGGACAGGCCATTAACCTTGCGTAAACCGTTGAAAATTGTTCGGGCGTAAAACCTAAACGATGCATGCCTGAATCCACTTTAAGCCAGACAGTGACAGGTTTTGACAACACAGTTTGCTCTAACATCTCAAGCTGAGAACAGTGGTGCACTACAGTGTCAATATCATGCCCGACGAGTAACGGGAGATCGGTGGCACGGAAAAAACCTTCTAGTAATAACAAACGCGCTGTCACGCCGCCCGCTCGTAATTCTAAGGCCTCATCCAATCGTGCTAGGCCAAAGCCATCGGCACTGACTAAACAATTAGCGACATTCAATAATCCATGACCATAACCGTTCGCTTTAACGACGGCCATCACACGACTCGCTGGTGCCTGTTGACGCAACGCAGCGAGATTGGTTTGCAGTGCACTACTGCTAATTTCTGCACGGGGAAAAGGGTTCAAAATTTACCTTGTTTACTCAGGAAATAAAAAGTCACGGATATAAAAAAATACATCAATACAGCTCATCTTCTGCAAACGCAAACTGACTGTTTTTAAACATCAATTAATCTTCTTCAAACTGCGGCCCAGCATAATTATCGAAACGCGAAAATTGCCCTTGGAAAGTGAGCCGCACCCGACCAATGGGGCCGTTACGTTGCTTACCAATGATGATTTCTGCCGTGCCTTTATCTTGAGAATCGTTGTTATACACTTCATCGCGATAAATAAACATGATGAGATCCGCATCTTGCTCGATAGCGCCCGATTCACGCAAATCCGAGTTAACAGGACGTTTATCGGCCCTTTGTTCGAGCGAGCGGTTAAGCTGCGACAGGGCAATAATCGGGATTTCCAACTCTTTGGCTAATGCTTTCAGCGAGCGTGAAATTTCAGAAATTTCTAAGGTACGGTTATCTTTTAAGGCGGGCACCTGCATTAACTGCAGGTAATCTATCATGATCATAGATAAACCACCGTACTCACGGGCGATACGACGCGCGCGGCTACGGACTTCGGTCGGCGTTAACCCCGAACCGTCATCGATATACATTTTACCTTGTTCGAGCATGATCCCCATGGTCGATGAAACCCGCGCCCAATCTTCGTCATCGAGTTGACCTGTACGGATCTTAGTTTGATCAACGCGGCCCAAGGAGGCCAGCATACGCATCATAATCTGTTCGGACGGCATCTCGAGACTGAAAATAAGTACGGGTTTATCTTCATTCATTGCGGCCTGTTCGCACAAGTTCATCGCGAAGGTGGTTTTCCCCATAGAAGGACGCGCCGCAACGATAATCAAGTCACCGGACTGGAAGCCTGCGGTCATTTTATCGAGATCGTTAAAACCGCTCGATACTCCAGTCACACCGTTATGGGGGTTGTTATAAAGCTGCTCAATCTTATCGACTGTTTTTTCCAGAATGGTTTTAATGCCTTCGGGACCTTCGTTAGCATTAGTTCGCATCTCGGCGATCTTAAAGACTTTACTCTCAGCCAGGTCGAGTAATTCACCCGAGTCACGACCTTCTGGGTTATAGCCCGCATCTGCAATCTCATGTGCGACGCGGATCATGTCACGCACTACGGCGCGTTCACGGACGATTTCGGCGTAGGATAAAATATTACCCGCACTTGGGGTATTTTTCGCAATCTCACCTAAATAGGCAAAACCACCGGCATCTTCTAATTGGTTCTCAACTTCTAACTGTTCAGAAACCGTGATCAAATCGATCGGTTGCCCTAAATCAACCAATCTGTGCATGGCAGAAAAGATCATCTTATGTGAGCGAGAGTAAAAATCCTCTTTTACGACAGCCTCAGCGACCCTGTCCCACGCTTCGGCATCTAACATCAAGCCGCCTAATACCGATTGTTCAGCCTCAATTGAATGCGGTGGCAGCTTGAGTCCATCAAGTTGCAAATCTCTTGGCTTACTTTTAGGCTTAAAAGCACCTTGTTGTGACATTAACGCTCCCGATTTCCAACAACTTAACAAAATATGATATAAAACCCGCGTCAAGCAAACAGGATGTTTACACTCGCCTGTTATTTCATTCCAACGGACACTCTAACAATCAATAAGGAAAGAACATGCGTATTGCATTGGTTGCGGCCTTAGTACTGACATCCGGCATAGCAACTGCCGACGAAGGACAATGGCAACCTTATCAAATGCCTTCAATTGCAGACAAACTCAGTGAACACGGAATCGATATTCCAGCAGAAAAACTGGCCGATCTGACAAGTTATCCAATGAACGCCGTGGTTGGGCTGGGCTATTGTACCGCCAGTTTTGTCTCCCCCCAAGGGCTAGTTGTGACAAACCACCATTGTGCCTACAAGGCGATACAATATAACACTAAGCAAGAGCATAACTACCTAGAACAAGGCTTTTTAGCAACATCGATGGACAAGGAACCCTCTGCCGGTCCTAACGAACGTTTATACATCACAGAAGCAGTGACCAATGTCACCGCGCAAATCAATAAAGACCTCAGCCAAGACCCGCTAAGTCGTTACGAAGACATTCAAAATCACAGTAAAGCGCTCATCAAAAGCTGTGAAGCCGATGCTAACTATCGTTGTAATGTGCGCAGTTTCCATAACGGCTTAGAATACTACTTAATCAAGCAATTGATGATCCGCGATGTACGCTTAGTCTACGCACCACCTGAAAGTGTTGGGGGCTATGGTGGCGATATTGATAACTATGAATATCCACGCCATTCGGGTGATTTTGCCTTCCTACGAGCTTACGTCGGAAAAGATGGCAAACCTGCTGCTTATAGCGACGATAACATTCCTTACCAACCAAAGAGCTACCTTAAGGTCAATGCCGATGGCGTAAAAGCCGGTGATGGCGTGTTTGTGGCGGGTTACCCAGGCACGACTAGCCGTTACAACCTGACCAGTGAACTTAAATTTGCCAGTGATTGGTTGTACCCAACCCAAGCTAAGCGTTATCAATTACAGATTGATACTATCGAGGCTATGGGACAAAAAGATGCCGATATCGCCATTAAGTACGCAGGTAATATGGCCTCAATGGCCAACCGGATGAAGAAACTCAACGGCCTACTAGCGGGTTTTAAAGCAACGGATATCATTGGCATTAAGCAAAGCCGTGAAGATAATTTTTTAGCTTGGCTTAAACAAAACCCTAAGCTAAATCAAAATCTCATTGCTGAGTTAGAAGTGTTACTCGCCGAGCAACAACAAGCATTCCAAAGTAATTACTACTTTACCAATGCCCAATCGAGCACATTGTTAACCGCAGCAAACAGCCTCTACCGTCTTGCTAAAGAAAAACAAAAGCCCGATGCCGAGCGTGAGCAAGGCTACCAAGAACGTGATATTGCAATGCTAAGCTCACGTCTTAAACGTATCGATTCAAGTTTTGATGTCACTGTTGATAAGACTTTGTGGCTACAGGATTTAAATGCTTACCTTAGCCAATCAAATCGCGTAGCTGCACTCGATGAAATGCTAAGTGTGAACACTAAAGATGTAGATCTCACAGTTAAACTCGATGGTTTGTACTCACTCACTACGCTCACAGACCAAGCTAAGCGCCTCGCGTGGATGAATGCCGATGCTAGCGCTTTCGAAACCAGTGCCGATCCCTTTATTCGTTTAGCCGTAGCACTTTATGACACGAATATGGCACAGGAAAAGTCAGAAAAAATCTTAGACGGCAAGCTGTCTAGTGCTCGCCCTGATTATATGGCGGCCGTGATCGAATACTACAAAGCAAACAACTGGCCAGTCTATCCTGACGCCAACGGTACGCTACGGATCAGCTATGGCATGGTTGATGGTTATCAATCACGTGATGCGCTCTATAAACAGCCGTTTACTCGTCTTGATGGGATAGTAGCTAAGCACACCGGTATTGAGCCCTATAATGCCCCGAAAAAATTGCTCGATGCGATTCACGAGCAACGTTTTGGCGATCACTTAGTGAAATCTGTCTACCAAGATCCCCGTGGCTGGATTTGCCGTCTGTTCTCTTGTTTGGACAAGCCAGAAGAATTCAACTCAGTACCAGTTAACTTCTTATCGAGCGTAGATACCACAGGTGGCAACTCAGGCTCACCCGTATTTAACGGCAAAGGGGAACTTGTAGGACTTAACTTCGACTCCACCTACGAAGCAATTACTAAGGATTGGTTCTTCAATCCCACCATCACCCGTGCCGTGCACGTGGATATTCGTTATATCCTATGGATGATGGATGAAGTTGACCATGCCGACAATCTGATTAAAGAACTGGATTTAGTAAGAAACTAATTATTATTAATCTGTCATGATTAATGACAATAGAATTAACTAATATGAACCGTTTAATTTAATCAATATAAATTAAGCATCTTTAAAAGATGTCCCAGGAATATTCCTTGGACGGTTTTTATTTTATGTAATTTATCAATTTGTGATCTGCCGCATTATCAATTCACCAAAAACTCAATCAAAGCGTCTTAATTAGTATTATTTAAAGCAAGACTACACATGGACAATTTGTCCAACCTAAAAATAAAATCTAGTGATAAAAGCCACATTAACCAACAAATTTCAATCTAAGCCTTTAAAACAACACAAATAGTGATAGGCAAACGCAGCAAGAATAATAACGCTATGTATTTAAATAAAAAATATAAAAATCACCACTATAAAATTAACCAAGATTGTTATTTTTATTTCTCAAAAAAACTCAAAAAACGCAAATAAAACTATTTAAAACACCTGTTTTATCAAAAACCATAAAACTTGATCACCATCATGTTTTTCATAGGTTCAATTTCCTATCATCCAGCCGCCTAAAATTTCACAAATTAAATGTAACCGTCAACATAAGCACTTAACAAACACATTAAATAACACTGAAAATATAATTCAGGTTGAAAATGAGGAACGCAAAATCCTATGACAGCGACAACTTATCAACCAGGAGAAATCCAAGGGCTGATCAAGATTAATGCATCCAAATGCAAAGGATGTGATGCTTGCAAACAGTTCTGCCCAACCCACGCCATTAATGGTGCCTCGGGTGCAGCGCACTCTATCGATGAAGATAAATGTTTAAGTTGCGGACAGTGTTTAATCAACTGCCCCTTTAGCGCCATTGAAGAAACCCACAGCGCCCTTGAAACCGTGATTAAAAAACTCGCCGATAAGAATACCACCGTCGTTGGCATTATCGCCCCTGCGGTACGGGTGGCGATTGGTGAAGAATTTGGCTTAGGCACGGGCGAACTGGTGACAGGTAAACTCTATGGCGCCATGAATCGGGCGGGCTTTAAGATTTTTGATTGTAACTTTGCCGCCGATCTCACCATTATGGAAGAAGGCAGTGAGTTTATTCATCGCCTCCATGCCAATGTGAAAGGTGAAGAAAATGCAGGTGCATTGCCGCAGTTCACCTCCTGCTGCCCGGGCTGGGTACGCTACCTCGAAACCCGCTACCCTGCACTTTTACCTAACCTGTCAACCGCCAAATCGCCCCAGCAAATGGCCGGAACGGTTGCCAAAACTTACGGCGCCAAGGTGTATCAAATGCAGCCGGAGAATATTTTCACCGTCTCTGTGATGCCTTGTACCTCGAAAAAACTCGAAGCCTCACGCCCCGAATTTAACTCGGCTTGGCAATATCATCAGGAACACGGGGCTAACACGCCTTCGTACCAAGATATTGATGCCGTGCTCACCACAAGGGAAATGGCACAGTTACTCAAACTGCTTGATATCAATCTCGCTAATACCGCGGAATATCAAGGTGATAGTTTGTTCTCTGAATACACAGGCGCGGGCACTATTTTTGGTACAACCGGCGGGGTGATGGAAGCGGCACTGCGTACCGCCCATAAAGTGCTGACTGGCGCTGAAATGGCTAAGTTGGAATTTGAACCCGTACGTGGACTAAAAGGGGTGAAATCGGCCTCAGTCAGCCTGTTTGATACCCAGCTTAAACAAAATGTGACCGTCAATGTCGCCGTAGTGCATGACATGGGCAACAACATCGAACCCGTGCTGCGCGATGTGATGGCAGGCACCTCTCCCTACCACTTTATTGAGGTGATGAACTGCGCAGGTGGTTGCGTTAACGGTGGAGGTCAACCTATTGAGGGTAAAGGCTCTTCTTGGTTAGGTAACATTTAACGGGAAACAAAAATGAACAAGAAAAAACACCTATTTGCCGAGGACAGTTTCTTTCTGTCACGCCGTAAATTTATGGCCGTTGGCGCCGCGTTTGTGGCTGCACTCGCGATCCCTATCGGCTGGTTTACCAGCAAGCTTGAGCGCCGGAATGAATACATTAAGGCCAGAAGCCAAGGGTTATATAAGGACGATAGCCTAGCGAAAAAACGTGTCAGCCACGCCAACCCCGCAGTTGAAAAGTACTACAAAGAGTTCGGTGGCGAGCCATTAGGACATATGTCCCACGAGCTGCTACACACCCACTTTGTCGATCGCACTAAATTAAGCTCTTGATTGGAGATGAGAAATGCATCAAGAACATGATATGAGACCCATTTTAAAACATCCGCTAAACATCAGGATCTTCCACTACATCCTGCTGCTCAGCTTTTTGCCATTAGCCGCGACAGGTTTGTTATTGTTTTTTAAACCGCTTTCCCAAGAAGGTATGCAGCTAACCTATGATGTGCACATTATTGCAGGGATTGTTATGGCCCTCGATGCCGTGGCATTTACCATCATGGCATTCGATCGAGTGGTACTGTTTATCGCCCGTGTGTTTAGTTTCTCAGGGCGCGATGTGAAATGGTTTATGGTGTTAGGCGGCTACCCACAGAAATTCTTACTGGGTAAAAAAGTGCCTATTCCACCGATGAACAAATACAACTCAGGCCAAAAACTCTTTGGTGCCTGCGTACTGATTGGCGGCACACTATTAATCCTCTCCGGTTTAGTGCTGTGGCTCATTCCCCATGCTGCGCCGCGGGATATAGTGTGGTTTTTAGGTCAAGCCCATTTAGTGTCAGGCTTGGTGTTAACCGCCTTCTTGCCTGTGCATTTATTCCTCGCGGTGTACCGCTTTGATGATTTCAAGGCCATGATGATCCACGGTAATGTGCCTTACCATGATGCCGCTGAGTACACCCCTCTGTGGGTTAAAAATGAAATTGCTCCCGTCGCCACTAACGGTGAACAGCTGACAAGCAAATAGCTAAGTCTCCAGCGGCAGTTGCTCACAACTGCCGCATTTTCGCATTCATACTCAAGGGCATAGATAACCATGAGCACACACGAGCATCATTCCATTACCGTCACTGACTATAATCCCAACGTCAGCTTTATCGACGATAAAGCGATTTGGCAGACCATTGAAGACGCCAGTAATCCAAGTCGCGAGCAAGTCCTCGCCATTCTCGACAAGGCGCGCCAGTGTGAAGGCTTAAGCATTAGCGAGACCGCCATTTTGCTGCAAAACCAAGATAAGGCCCTGGATGAAGCACTCTTTGCCGTCGCCCGTGAGATTAAGAACACCATTTACGGCAACCGTATTGTGATGTTTGCGCCGCTGTATGTGTCTAACCATTGCGCCAACAGTTGTAGTTATTGTGGCTTTAACGCCGATAACCATGAGCTCAAACGTAAAACCTTAAAACAGGATGAGATCCGCCAAGAGGTTACGATCCTTGAAGAAATGGGTCACAAACGGATCCTTGCTGTCTATGGCGAGCATCCACGCAACAATGTGCAAGCCATTGTTGAAAGTATTCAAACCATGTACAGCGTTAAGCAAGGCAAGGGCGGAGAAATTCGTCGTATCAACGTCAACTGCGCGCCAATGAGTGTGGAGGACTTTAAGCAACTTAAAACCGCGGCGATAGGCACTTATCAATGCTTCCAAGAAACCTATCATCAAGACACCTACAGCCAAGTCCATCTTAAAGGTAAAAAAACCGACTTTTTATACCGCCTCTACGCCATGCACAGGGCGATGGAAGCAGGAATTGACGATGTCGGTATCGGCGCCCTCTTTGGCCTGTATGATCATAGATTCGAGCTGCTCGCCATGCTCACCCATGTTCAACAACTCGAAAAAGATTGTGGCGTTGGCCCACACACTATCTCCTTCCCGCGGATTGAACCTGCCCATGGTTCGGCTATCAGTGAAAAACCGCCCTATGAGGTCGATGATGACTGCTTTAAGCGCATTGTTGCCATCACTCGCCTTGCCGTGCCTTATACCGGGCTGATTATGAGCACGCGGGAAAGTGCGGCGCTGCGCAAAGAACTGTTAGAACTCGGGGTTTCACAAATCAGCGCAGGCTCGCGTACCGCACCGGGTGGTTATCAAGACAGCAAACAAAATCAACATGATGCCGAGCAATTCAGCCTTGGTGATCAACGAGAGATGGACGATATTATTTATGAGCTAGTGACTGATTCAGATGCTATTCCCTCTTTCTGCACGGGTTGTTACCGCAAAGGACGAACTGGCGATCACTTTATGGGATTAGCCAAACAGCAGTTTATTGGCAAATTCTGCCAGCCCAATGCCTTGATCACCTTTAAGGAATATTTGAACGATTACGCCAGTGAAAAGACTCGCGAGGCTGGCAATGCGCTGATAGAGCGAGAACTGGCTAAAATGAGCCCGTCACGGGCGCGCAATGTGCGCGGCTGCTTGCAAAAAACCGATGCGGGTGAACGGGATATCTATCTATAAATGGCATCTTATCTATTCTCAGATCTCGGCGTGCAGTTGCATTTCGGCCTTAACACTAGCGCCTTACTCAATGCGATAGAACGCGCTGATGAAATCGTGCTGCACGCGGCCATTTACAGTAATTTTGCCGATAATGCCGTAGGGCAGTTGTTATTGCAGCGGCTACAAAACGCCAGCTTAAAGCAACTCACCCTCATTAAACTTGAGCCCACTCGTCTATGGCGGGATGAGTTTGCCACCATCCTAAGGCCCGAGATGCCGCAGCAAGAGGTTGAGCAGCTGTATGATATTTCCCGCCACTGGTGCGCCGAGCTTAAAACGCAGTTTCCTGAGACAGTCAATTTAGTGTCGACCCAAGCGCTACCACTGCAACCTATATTGCTGATTGGCGATAGACTCTTTGTCGGCCACTACGCCCATAGCCACACCACTTCAGCTCAGGGGCTTTGGCTGGAGTTTGACATCCTTGCTTTAGGCCTTGCGCCAAACAGCTTAATCGATTGGTTTGATACAGGCATCCCCAGTGAGCAAAACTCAGCAGTAGAAGTGGCCCTAGGCCGTTATGTTGATGAATGCCGCCGCGCAGTGGGCGATCTTTGGTATCAGAGCTTGATTGAGCTAGATAAAGGGCGTAACTAATGATCACTCGCCCTAGCCAGCCAGTGCCAGTGACTCAGCCAACGTCCGTTAAACCGACCTTGCTTAAGCCCACAGCGTTTTCCTATGCCGAAATCCTTTCGCTACTTCAGGGGCAAGACGATGAATGGTTATTTAGTCGCGCCCAGCTCGCTACTGAATTGCAATTTAATCAACAGGTGTATTTACGCGGCATTGTCGAGTTTTCGAATCACTGTCGTAACCACTGCCATTACTGTGGTTTACGCACCGAAAATCGGCAGGTAACACGCTATCGACTCTCAAACGAAGAAATCCTTAACGCTGTGGATAGGATTGCCGAGCTGGGACTAGGTACAGTAGTGCTGCAATCGGGGGATGACTTTAACTACAGCGGCAATCGTATCAGTACCCTTATCAGTGAAATTAAGCAGCGCCATAACCTAGCAATCACCCTCTCCCTCGGTGATCGCAAACATCAAGAGCTGGAAAAATGGCGCGAAGCGGGTGCCGATCGCTATTTACTCAAGATGGAAACCTTCGACCGCGCCCTCTTTGCTCGGTGTCGCCCTAAAGCCAATTTTGACGAGCGCATTGCAAGGCTCAATTATCTTAAGTCTCTGGGATATCAAACTGGCTCAGGGATTATTGTCGATTTACCGGGAATGACGGATGCGATTTTAGCGTGTGATATTCAGCATTTATCGGAGTTGCAACTCGATATGCTGGCCTGTGGCCCCTTTATTGCCCATCACCAAACACCGTTTGCGACTTCCCCCAATGGCAGCGCCCTTAAGAGTCATAGGGTGAGCGCTATTTTGCGACTGATGAATCCGGGGGCGAATATTCCTGCCACCAGTTCCCTCGACGCCCTCGAAAAAGGCGCAAGGGAACTGGCACTCAAACGCGGATGTAATGTGCTTATGCCCTCCTTCACCCCAGCACAAGTCAGTGGCGATTACAGCATCTATCCGGGAAAAAACCAGCAACAAAACCCAGCAGCAGAGCGACTTAACCAAGTCTGCCAGCAAATTCAACGCCACGGGCTAATCCCCTCCTTTAGCCGTGGTGATTCAAAAAGGACCCAATATGTGTCAAGGCATTAATCCACAAGAGCATAGCCAAACCCAATCGGCACCAAGAGGAATGCGCTACCATATCGCCTTGGTCGGTCGGCGTAATTCGGGGAAATCCTCCCTACTTAATATGATCGCAGGGCAACAGATCTCGATAGTATCCGATATTAAAGGCACAACCACAGATGCCGTGGCCAAGGCCTATGAGTTACAACCCTTAGGGCCGGTGACCTTTTACGATACCGCTGGCATAGACGATGAAGGGACATTAGGTGCAATGCGAGTGAGCGCCACTCGCAGAGTGTTGTTTCGCTCCGATATGGCACTCTTAGTCGTTGATGAGCACGGGCTGTGCCCCTCAGACATGGCATTAATCGATGAAATACAGCAATTAGAAATGCCAATACTTGTGGTATTCAATAAAGCCGATATCTGCCTCCCCAAAGCTGAGGATATTGCTTTTTGCCAGACTCAATCCTTACCCTTTATTGTCGTTTCTGCCGCCACAGGTCTTGCAGGTAAACAGCTTAAGCAGTTGATGGTCGAATTAGCACCTGCGGAGTATAAGCAGGAGCCGCTCCTAGCGGGCGACCTCTATCAAGCGGGGGATGTCATTCTCTGCGTCGTCCCTATCGATATGGCCGCACCTAAAGGGCGTTTGATCCTGCCACAGGTGCAGATACTGCGTGAGGCGCTTGATCGTAGCGCCATCGCAATGGTCGTCAAAGAAACAGAACTAACGCAGGCATTATCAGCGGTTACGCCTAAGCTAGTGATTTCTGATGCTCAAGCAATTAAGCAAGTCGCCGCCACAGTGCCAGACGCAGTCCCTCTCACCACCTTCTCAACCTTATTTGCCCGATTTAAAGGCGATTTAGCCGTTCTCGCTGCGGGAGCTGATGCTTTAGATAAATTGCAAGATGGTAATAAAGTGCTCATCGCCGAAGCCTGTAGTCACAATGTGCAGGAGGACGATATTGGCCGAGTTAAACTTCCCCGCTGGATAAATAGCTACACTGGCAAACAACTCCAGTTTGTAGTTACATCTGGGCACGACTTTCCCGATGATTTAGAACAATATGCCCTCGTCATCCACTGCGGCGCTTGTATGTTTAACCGCAATGAAATGCTCCGTCGCATCCGTGAATGTCAACGGCGGCAGGTGCCTATCACTAACTATGGGGTGGCGATTTCTAAATTACAGGGCGTGCTACCGCGAGTGCTTGCGCCGTTTAACCGCAATCCTCAGCAATAGCGTATGTGTTTTAGCGTCTGGCTTGGCTGCACTCAAGTGGCTAAGCCTGATTAGCGTTAATACGTGACAAACAGCCACTCACACAGCAATGCTAAATCGCGCCCATAAAAAAACACCGCCTAAGCGGTGTTTTTTTAGTTTAAAGCAGTATGTAATTAAGCTTCTGCAACGATAGAAACTTTAACAACAGCTTTAACTTCAGTGTGTAACTGAACTTCAACTTCGAAGTCGCCAGTAGTACGCAGAGCGCCTAATGGTAAACGAACTTCTGATTTAGCCAGTTCAACACCAGCAGCAGTCACTGCATCAGCGATGTCACGGTTGCCAACTGAACCAAACAGTTTGCCTTCATCACCCGCTTTAGAAGCAATAACAACAGCTTCCAGTGCAGTGATTTTCTCAGCACGTAGGTTAGCAGCAGCTAATTCAGCAGCTAATTTAGCTTCTAATTCAGCGCGACGAGCTTCAAATACTTTAACGTTGCTTTCGTTAGCAACAACAGCTTTACCTTGTGGCAAAAGGTAGTTACGAGCGTAACCAGCTTTAACAGTAACTTGGTCACCCAAGTTGCCTAGGTTAGCGATTTTATCAAGCAGAATAACGTTCATTATCAAATCCTCTATATTCGATTAGGAATACTGCAATTACTGATGTAAATCAGTGTATGGCAGTAGAGAAAGATAACGAGCACGCTTGATAGCGCGAGCTAGTTGGCGCTGATATTTAGCACTAGTACCAGTGATACGGCTAGGAACAATCTTGCCGCTTTCAGTGATGTAGTTCTTTAAAGTAACGATATCTTTGTAATCAATTTCTGCAACACCTTCAGCGGTGAAACGGCAGAACTTGCGACGACGGAAATAACGTGCCATGTTGACAGTCTCCTAAGTTTTCAATTCGACATTTTCGGCATGGATGACTAAGCGGTTCTGACCATTACGCCCCTGTTGAAGCGTCATAAAGCCTTGCACTTGTACTTCCACACCTGCTTTCAGATCTTCTGCGACGCTTTCAAAGCGTGGGCCACTCAATATCACTTGAATTTGTACGTAGACGTTGCGGAGCATTTCGGCTTCATAACGCTGCGATTTGTGTTCCAACATAATTACACTGTGTGCAATACCTGCTGGGCTTTTAAAGCGTCTTGAACGAGTTATCGTTCCTGACAACACCAAGTTATTGGTGGTCACAGATTACCTTACTCAGCGATTTCTTCAGCGTGAGCTTCATCATATGAGCGTTCGCCAGCTGGGCCACGACGTGAATCGCGCTCATCTCTAGCTCTAGCCATTGGAGATGCTTCAGTAACGGCAACTTTAGTACGCATTACCATGTTACGCAGAACTGCGTCGTTGAAACGGAAAGCTGTTTCTAGCTCTTCGATCGTCTCTGCTTTAGCTTCAACGTTCATCAGAACGTAGTGAGCTTTATGCAGGTCAAGGATTGGGTAAGCCAGTTGACGACGGCCCCAATCTTCTAAACGGTGGATTGTGCCGTTAGCTTCGGTGATAACACCTGTGTAACGCTCAATCATACCTGGTACTTGTTCACTTTGATCTGGGTGAACCATAAATACGATTTCGTAATGACGCATTTATTGCTCCTTACGGTTATGTAGCCTCGGTATTGGCTCAGTCAAACCAAATGGAGGCAAGGAACGAAAAATAGTGACTGATTTGAGCGCGAGATAGTACAGAAAGCAAGCCAGAAACTCAAGCAATAACTTTGCCTCGCCAATCAATACAGGTATGATGGCGGTTCGCCTACATTCGGACGTCTGAAATCAGCTAACCAAGAATAAAACATAATGCTAAAAGTTATTGCGCCAATCGGTTTGTTTTTCCTTTCATTTCCTGCGCTTGCGCTTGTTCCACCTGATTATCAGGAACCGCCCAGCGATTTTACCGCGGAAATCGAAGCTGGCTTGCAACTGAACACAGGCAATACCGAATCCAGCAGTTTTAATGGTCGAACCCAACTGATTTACGATACAAAGCAAACCAAGCAAGAAGCCACACTAAAAGCCTATTTTGCCTCAGAAAAAAGTCAAACAACCTCCGAAAAATATGAGCTACAGTTACAATCGAACTATAAACTGACTAAGGGTTATGTCTTCGGACGTGGTGATTTTACTTGGGATCAATTCGGTAGTTACACACAAATATCAACGCTTTCGAGTGGTTACGGTTTCAATGCTATCAGTAGTTATAAAACAAAACTCAGTCTCGAGTTCGGCCCAGGTTATCGATATAACTTACCTGCAGAATCGATAACCATCCCCAGCCCTGATGCCGAAAAAGATGTCATTCTTCGTACCGCTGCCAAATTCTCTCAAAAGCTACAGGAATACAGCAGTCTCAATGCCGATCTCACCGCGGAAGTGGGCGAGAACAACAACACCCTCACCTTAGATATGAACTATAAAAATCTGGTGTTCCAAGATTGGGCATTTAAGATCGGGATGAACATCAAATACACTGAAGTGGTACCAGAAGGAAGCCAACCCATGGATACCATCACCACCTTCAACTTGCTTTACACTTTTAGATAACTCCTTTTAAAAAATACCCAAAATGCATAGAGTAACATGACGCTAACAGCCTACTCTGCTGGCGTCTATGTGAATGCTTTACAAGCATCCCCTTGAGTTGTCCCGACATAATTCAGTGATTTTTTGAGCAGAAATGCGCAATTAATCAAGATTTACCAACAATTTGCAACACAACATAAACACTAACCCCTGATATACTCACTCCTCATTATCAATCTAGTTTGTGTTTTCGGAGTTGTATATGACTAATCCGCTGCGCACTTTCGCCTCTTTATATAGCACCACGTTATTAATGGTATTAGCCGGCGGCTTACTTACCACCTATCTTGGGCTCAGGCTCTCAGTGATGAATGTGCCACAAATATGGATTGGCGGCATGATGTCGGCCTACTATGTTGGCCTAGTGGCAGGCTCTAAGATTGGTCATCGACTTATCGCTCAAGTGGGCCATATCCGTGCCTTTGTCGCCAGTGCAGGCATAGTCGCGGCATCGGCATTAGGCCATGCTCTCGTGGATGAGCTAGCGGTTTGGCTGCTCCTCAGACTCGTGGTCGGCATGGGGATGATGTGCCAATACATGGTGTTAGAAAGTTGGCTTAACGAACAAGCTGAAAGTAATCAAAGGGGCACAGTGTTTGCGAGTTATATGATCGTATCTTACTTCGGCTTAATCTTGGGCCAAGGTGCGATCAGTATTTTCCCCGACTTAGGACTAGAGCCACTACTGCTTATCGCAATTTGTTTTTCACTCTGTATCGTACCTATTTCACTCACGCGTCGTCTTCACCCTGCGCCCTTAGTTCCTGCACCACTCAAAATTGCCTATTACTGGAAAAAAGCGCCACAAGCACTCACGACAATCGCGATTGGTAGCATGATAGTGGGTTCGTTTTATGGTCTCGCTCCCGCCTACGCCAGTAACTTAGGTTTACCGCCTGAAAAAGTCGCCACGTATATGACGGCAACGATTTTAGCGGGATTACTGGCACAGTGGCCAATGGGAAAATTGTCCGACATTATGTCCCGCAGTCGCCTTATCCGTATCAACTGCATATTGCTCGGTATCTTAGCCTTAGCTATCGCCTTAACCCCTTATCATCCGGTGATTTCACTGGTGATGACCTTTCTATTTGGTATTTTAGGTTTCACTTTTTATCCGCTCGCCACAGCGCTTGCCAACTCTCGAGTAGAGCAAAATGAGCGGGTAGGCTTATCAGCAACAATATTATTAACCTTCGGCTTAGGCGCCAGTATCGGTCCGCTTATCGCATCGACATTAATGCAATGGTTTGGCAACAACATGCTATATGGCTTTATGTCAGCCTGTACCTTAATACTCTTTGTGCGTTTACGTTATGTACATTCACAGCAAAAAGTCGAAACCAATGTCACCCAAGACTACATAATGGCGACGGGCGACTTAGTCTCGTCACCACTGGCGGCAGCGTTGGACCCACGGGTTGATGTTGAATCAATTCAAGAGCATATGACGCCCAGCGCTAACTTAGATGAATCGGAGCATGATTTAGGGGCCGATGGTGTCGATGACGATATTATCGATGATAATGACAGTGATGAGGAACAACTCGCCTTTAGTTTCGATATTGAGCAAGCAGAGCCTGAAGCCGCTCAAATAGATGAAACTGATAGCAATCAGGTTAACCTAGACAAAGCGATGACGTAAAAAAGGCCAATAAAAAACGGATTAACTTTATATCGTTAATCCGCCTTTTTTATTACGACCAGTGGTTACTGCAGGTTGTTACTTAAAGCCTGATACTGCATATGCGAGATCAGGCAAACGTGAGCATATTAGCTACGACGCTGACGCACTGCTTCAAACAAGCAAATACCCGTTGCAACCGATACGTTCAAGCTAGACACACTACCGGCCATAGGGATAGAGATCAGTGAATCGCAAGACTCACGGCTTAATCGGCGTAAACCTTTATCTTCCGCACCCATGGCAATCGCCAATGATCCTTTAAGATCGGCTTGATAAAGCTCGCAATCTGCCTCGCCCGCAGTGCCCACAATCCACACACCTTTATCCTGCAGGTGACGCATAGTGCGCGCAAGATTAGTCACTTGGAATAAAGGCACTGTTTCCGCAGCGCCACATGCCACTTTACTCACAGTCGCAGTTAAGCCAACTGAATTGTCTTTAGGCACGATAATACCTTGTACGCCAGCCGCATCGGCATTACGTAGGCAAGCGCCTAAGTTATGGGGATCCGTCACACCATCCAAGATCAACAGGAATGCTTGCTTAGTGTTAGCAAGCAACACATCTAAATCTTGCTCATTCAATACTTTCGCCGCTTTAACGCGCGCGACTATGCCTTGATGTTGGCTGCTTTCCGCTTTGTCATCTAAGGCTTTACGAGAAGCGACTTGAATCGTCGTGCCAAAGGCTTTGGCCTGTTCGGCCAGCACAGTTAAGCGCTCATCGTCACGACCTTGTAACAGCCACAACTCAATAATGCGCTCAGGGCTGTGTTTTAACAGGGCTTCAACTGCGTGGATCCCAAAAATAATATCTTGTTTTTTCATTTATTTCTTTCTCGTGCTCCGCTTAGCGGCTTTTGGCTTTTTAGCCGGATCTTTTACTGCTGCTTTTTTAGCTTTAGTGCCAGCTTTGGCCTTAGGTTTGGTTTTGCCTGTTTCAGCCTTGGCGCTAGATGCCGCGGTTTTGCCTGCTTTACCTTGCTTAGCGCCTTCACGATTAACGCGCTCACGGGCTGTCATCGGCTTATCACGGCTGGCAGATACTTTACGCTTACCACCTTTGCCGTCATCCCCCAGCATAACCAAATCAATCTGTCTGTCATCTAAGTTGACTGCAGCAACCTTAACCGTCACAGGATCGCCGACTTGATAAACTTGACCTGTGTGCTCACCGATAAGACGTTGACGCATAGGGTCGAATTGGTAGTAATCACTACCTAGGCTTGAGATATGCACTAAGCCATCGATAAACAGTTCATTTAAGCGCACAAACAAACCAAAACTGGTCACTGAGGCAATCACAGCTTCAAAGGTATCACCGACGTGATCTTGCATAAACTCGCACTTGAGCCAATCGCTAACATCGCGAGTCGCTTCATCGGCACGACGTTCTGTGGTTGAACACTCTTCGCCCAATTGGTCGAGCTCATCGAGCTGATAATGATAGCCACCATCCTGCGTCCACTTCTCAGTGGCTTCGCCCCTTTCCTTCGCCAGTAAATAACGGATCACACGATGTAACACTAAATCCGGATAACGGCGAATGGGCGAGGTAAAATGCGCATATTCTTCTAAGGCTAAACCGAAGTGACCTTCGTTATCCGGAGTGTAAATTGCCTGACGCATAGAGCGCAGTAACATCACTTGGATAAGTTCAGCATCAGGGCGGTCGGCAATTTGCAACATCACATTCTGGTAATCTGACGGCGTTGGCTCAAGTCCGCCGGGCATGCTTAAACCACGCTCAGCAAGGAACTCTTTAAAGTTTGCCAATTTTTGCTCGGATGGCGCTTCATGCACACGATACAAGACTTCGCCTTTGTGTTTCTTCACAAACTTAGCCGCAGAAACGTTGGCTAAAATCATGCATTCTTCAATGATTTTATGAGCTTGATTACGGCCACGCGGCACGATTTTATCAATCTTGCGCTGCTCATTGAAAATGAACTGCGTTTCCATGGTTTCAAACGCAATCGCACCACGCTCGGCTCTTTGCTCATCTAGTGCTAAATACAATGACTGTAAACACTGTAAATGCGGGAACAAGACTTCATGCTCAGGCGCAATTGGGCCGCCTTCTAACATTGCTGCCACTTGGGTATAAGTGAAACGGGCATGGGAATACATCACAGCCGGATAAAACTTATAACCTGATAACTTACCTTTAGCAGATACGGTCATCTCGGCGACCATACATAAACGGTCGACGTGAGGATTAAGTGAACAGAGGCCATTGGAGATTTTCTCCGGCAGCATAGGGATCACTTGCGATGGGAAATACACAGAGTTACCACGGGCACGTGCTTCGGTATCTAAGGCAGAATCGGTGCGGACATAATAACTAACGTCGGCAATCGCAACCCATAAACGCCAGCCGCCACCGGCTTTTTTCTCCGCGTACACGGCATCGTCAAAATCGCGGGCGTCTTCACCGTCGATAGTCACTAATGGCAGATGACGTAAATCCACACGACCGACTTTATCGGCGTCGGTTACTTCATCGGGAATACGGCGCAGTTTCTTCTGAATCACAGGTGACCAAGTATGGGGTAAATCATAATTACGCAGGGCAATTTCGATTTCCATCCCCGGCGCCATTTGCTTACCGAGCACTTCAGTCACTTTACCCGCAGCCTTAACAAAACGGCCTGGGCGACGCGTTAATTCAACCACAACCACATCACCTTGACGGGCGCCGTTGCGATCTTCATTCGCGACTAAAATTTCTTGGGTAATACGCTTATCATCGGCAATGACAAATGCCATACCGCTATCGACATGATAACGGCCAACAATCGCGGCACTTCGCGGCTGGATCAGACGAACCAAACGCGCTTCGCGACGGCCACGACGATCTGTGCCCGCTTTTTGCGCCAGCACTTTATCACCGTGGAAATACATCAGCATGTCGCGGTTCGAAATAAATAAGTCATCACCGCCTTCATCGGGTTTAAAAAAGCCGAAGCCTTCTCTGTGTCCGAGCACAGTGCCGGGGATCAGATCCATTTTCTCGGGTAAGCCATAGCTCTGCCCACGAGTGAACACCAGTTCGCCATCGCGTTCCATCGCACGTAGGCGACGGCGCAAGGCCTCAAGTTGTTCTTCCTCTTGGATGTTTAACGCCGCGGCAATGCTGTCACGAGTGATAGGTGATTTTTGAGAACGTAAGTAATCGAGAATATACTCACGGCTTGGGATAGGGTTTTCGTACTTATCCTGTTCACGCTCAAAATGAGGGTCTTTGATCATTCAATATCCAAATAATGTGCCTCTAGATTAAGAGACCACTTAACGGGTTCGCAACTGTTCTTGCTGGGCCCGCGCCACTGCACTGGGGGGCATTTTAGCTGCTAACACCTGCAGTAAAGACAAGGCTTTTTTCTTAGTCGCCTCGTCCGCAAATACATCGTTATATAACCAGTGATAGGCCATCTCGTAATCCCTAGGACTACCATAACCTTCACCAAATAAACGAACTAACATCATACGAGCGGATAAACTGCCACTTGCAGCCGCAGGCAGTAAATAATGCACTGCTCTGTCTTTATTGCGGATGACAAATTTCCCACTCTGATAATACTCGGCAAGCTTTAACATCGCTTCTGAGCTACCTTGTTCGGCCGAGTCACGTAACAAAGCAATACCCTTCACAGGGTTAGCCTTCACACACGTTCCATGATTGAGCATTTCGCCCCAAAGAAATTGATATAAAGGCTGTTTTAAGACTTGGGCTCGCGCCTCAATGTCTTGGACTAACTGGCAATCATCACGTTTCACTTTCGCTAAGTATTGATTGCTACGGATCAAATCAAGCAATTGATCTTGACTATAAATATCCACCGCCTGCGTTTCAGCAAAGCACATTGAAGATACTAAAGGCAGTAGCGCAACGAGTGCTGTACGTAGCATAACGACTCTCAATGACAGTAGGATGAATACTTGCATCGGCAGTATAACCTATTTCTTGAGCTTGAGCTGAATTTCTAACCGCAGAATGAAACAGAGAAAGGCATAAAGAAGCAGAGAAAAAGGCCGTGAAACACGGCCTTAACAGATCTTAATTGAACGGATTAACCAAAATCATGGTTTCGTTACGATCAGGACCCGTAGAGATAATGTCGATAGGTGTTTCTAATAACTCTTCAAGACGCTTGATATAATTGATCGCTGCTTGAGGCAGTTGCTCAATTGATGTCGCGCCAAAAGTCGACTCGCTCCAACCCGGCATAGTTTCATAAACCGGCGTAACCAGTTCATAACCTTCAGCGGCCAGCGGAGTGACTTTAGAGATAGTGCCATCAGGATTCTGATAACCGACACAAATCTTCACTTCTTTCAGACCATCAAGTACATCTAACTTAGTCAAGCAGAAGCCGCTAACACTGTTGATTTGAACTGCGCGGCGCATTGCCACAGCATCCAACCAACCTGGACGACGCTTACGACCCGTTGTTGCACCAAACTCATGACCTTTAGTACCTAAATGATCACCGACTTCACATAATAGTTCAGTTGGGAATGGACCTGCACCTACGCGAGTGGTGTAAGCCTTCATGATACCTAAGACATAGTCTAAGTGACGCGGACCAAAACCTGAACCCGTCGCAACACCACCGGCAGTGGTATTTGAAGAGGTTACAAATGGGTATGTTCCGTGGTCAATGTCGAGTAATGTACCTTGAGCGCCTTCGAACAGAATTGGCTCACCGGCTTTACGCGCAGTATCCAAGAGTTCAGTCACATCAACACACATGCTCTTCAGATAATCGGCCATAGCCAAAGCATCTGCTAGCGTTTGCTCGTAATCAACCGCTTCGACTTGATAGTACTCTGTCAGCATAAAGTTATGGTATTTCATAACTTCTTTCAGCTTTTCAGCAAACAGTTCAGCATTGAACAGGTCGCCTACTCGCAGACCGCGACGAGAGATCTTGTCTTCATACGCAGGTCCAATACCACGGCCAGTCGTACCAATAGCTTTATTACCGCGCGCTTTTTCACGGGCAATATCAAGGGCACAATGGAAGGGAAGGATCAGCGGACACGCTTCAGAGATCAACAGACGTTCCTCAACAGGAACTCCACGATCTTTCAGCATGTTGATCTCTTTCATCAGGGCGTCAGGTGCAAGCACCACACCGTTGCCAATAATGCATTTCACATTATCGCGCAAGATACCCGATGGGATCAGATGAAGAACGGTTTTTTCACCGTCGATAACCAAGGTATGACCAGCATTGTGGCCGCCTTGATAGCGCACTACATATTTTGCCTGTTCTGTTAGAAGGTCGACAATCTTACCTTTTCCTTCGTCACCCCATTGGGTGCCGAGAACAACTACGTTTTTGCCCATTATTTGCTGCAAGGTTGCGGTTAAAAAAGAATTTTAACAGATCTTAGTTAATAAGGGCAAGCAGGCTATTTTTCACGCAAAAATAACCCAAATAACGACTCCAGCAGTGACTAATGCCCCACCAAGTCGCTGGATAACTTGCTGATTTTGATGGGAGAGTTCATTTAAATAACGACGCCATTTATTTGGGAATAATAATGGCCCAAGGCCTTCCAAAACCAACACAAGTGCCACTGCTAGCATAAAAATTTGAAAAGTCATGCTTACCTCAAACTCACTCGCTTAATATAAATTTATTGTATATCAGCATACTCCAACCAAAGAGTTTTCTTATACCGTCAATTTTTAGCCAATAAAAAACCCAGCATAGGCTGGGTTTTTTGATATTCCAAAAACGAATTAACGCTTAGAGAATTGTGGCTTACGACGTGCTTTACGTAGACCCACTTTCTTACGCTCAACTTTACGAGCGTCACGGGTAACGAAACCAGCAGAACGAAGTGATGGACGCAGTGCTTCATCTAATTGCATCAGAGCACGGGTAATACCGTGACGGATTGCGCCTGCTTGGCCAGTGATACCACCGCCTTTAACAGTTACATAGATGTCCAGCTTGTCAGTCATTTCAACTAACTCTAAAGGTTGACGAACAACCATACGAGCAGTTTCACGACCAAAATACTGATCCAAAGGACGTTGATTTACAACGATGTTGCCACTACCTGCTTTAGCGAAAACGCGAGCTGTAGAGGTTTTGCGACGGCCAGTGCCGTAGTACTGAGTTGCAGCCATTTGCTTAATCCCGTTTAGATATCAAGAACTTGAGGTTGTTGTGCAGTGTGGTTATGTTCTGCGCCAGCGTAAACTTTCAGTTTACGGAACATGGCACGGCCCAGAGGACCTTTTGGTAACATACCCTTAACTGCTTTCTCGATGATCATTTCTGGCTTTTGCGCTTGCAGCTTTTCAAAGCTGATTTGCTTAATGCCACCAGGGAAGCCTGAATGCGAGTAGTACGTTTTGCCTTTCGCTTTGTTACCAGTAACAGTCACTTTTTCAGCATTAACAACGATGATGTAATCACCGGTATCAACGTGTGGAGTGTATTCTGGCTTATGCTTACCGCGTAAACGGACAGCGATTTCAGTAGCGATACGACCTAAAGTTTTGCCGTCTGCGTCGACGACGAACCAGTCACGAGTTACAGTTTCTGGTGTAGCAGTAAAAGTCTTCATTATTACAAAAACCCAAAGTTAATTTTCTGTCTCACATGCTGCCTGCATTTGCAAACAACACAAAATTGCCTTTTAGTACCCCTTCGAGCACCGACTTCGGCTTACAACTTCCGCCCAATTGGCGGAGTAACGTGGGCAGGTGGCGGAGTATAGACAAAGCTGAGTTAAAAATCACCTGATATTTTGATAAAAATTATAAAATATCGACCAATCGGACTTGTCATCCTAAGGATTAACAAGCCTCTGGTGATTTAAGGCCGCAGCTAATGCAAAACTCTTACACTACTGGGTTACGGCAGGTGTTCGGTTTTTAAATAATCGTGGGATTGCATCTCAATTAAGCGTGAACGGCAACGCCTAAATTCGAAGTTAAGCAAACCATCGGCATAAATATCTTCGAGTGGCACTTGAGCCGATACAATCAGCTTTACATTGCGCTCGTAAAATTCGTCGACCATAGCTAAAAAACGTCTAGCGATGTCATCGCCAGTCAAAAAGGCGCCCATTTGTTCTATGCCACTCACGAGAACAGTGTGATAAATCCGCGCAAGTTCCATGTAATCACGCTGGCTTCGTGGACCATCACAGAGCGCTCTAAAATCGGCCAACAATACGCCCTGCGCCTGCTGCCGAATACTAATACTGCGGCCTTCTATTTCGATGTCACCAGTAAGCACCTCAGACTCAGGCGCTAACTGACTAAAATAACGTATCAGATTGGCATCAGCTTGTGCATCTAACGGATGATGATAAATCTCTGCTTGCTCAAGGGTACGCAATCGATAGTCAATGCCAGAATCCACATTGAGTACTTCACAATGTTGATTAATTAAGGCTATCGCAGGTAAGAAACGTGCGCGCTGTAAGCCATTTTTATATAAGTCGTCGGGGATAATATTCGAAGTTGCAACCAGCACAACGCCTTCTTTAAATAACGCTTGAAACAGCGTACCTAATAGCATGGCATCGGTAATATCAGAGACAAAGAATTCATCAAAACAGATAACGCGATATTTTGCAGCCATCTTTTTCGCAATCACCAACAAAGGATCGCGAACGCCTTTTAACTCATCCAAATCTAAATGCAATTGATGCATAAAGCGATGGAAGTGAGCCCGCAATTTTTGTTCACCAGGCAAGGCATCAAAAAAAGTATCCATCAGGTAGGTTTTACCGCGCCCAACTCCGCCCCAAAGATACAGACCTTTAGGTGATGCTGGTGCCGATTTTAAGCCTAATGCGCTAAACAATTTTCCCACAATAGAACTCGGCTCTTCTGCCGTAGTTAAGTCTTCATAGACGCGTTGTAACGCCTTAACGGCAATTTCTTGAGCCGGATCATGGGAAAAACCGTCACGGGTAAGATCTTTTTGATAATGCTGCCAAGGGCTTAACTGAGGCACGTTTAAATTCTCTTATGTCCTTTATTAAAACTGTGACGATATTAGCACGGCCAATATGACGCAGGATATATTAATGCAGAATACGACTTTTACCTTAACGCTAAACTGCATACAAACGTCTAATAAGCCTCTATGCTGTAGGTCATTTTAATCGGCAAAATCTGCTGATATTAGGGCTTGAAAAATCCTAATCTCGCCCACAGATTTCTGTTCAGAAACAAGTATGAAACAGCCGACAAAATAGGCTAAAAAATTAACATTTATTAATATAATGAACTTTTTCAATAAGGTGCGAGTCAGAGTGATTACCTAGGCAAATAGCCGGTACCGATACAGATTTGATCTGGCACTCGCACGATTGCTGATGCATTACATCCAGATCTTTCAACCCTTATTTGGAGTTATGAATAGATGAAAACAAAATTATCTGTACTTTCAGCCGCAATGTTAGCCGCGACCCTGACTATAATGCCTGTCGTCTCACAGGCCGCCATTCCACAGACGGTTGAGGGACAATCCATTCCAAGTCTTGCGCCTATGCTTGAGCGTACGACGCCCGCAGTCGTATCAGTAGCGGTAACGGGGACTCATGTTTCTAAGCAAAGAGTACCTGATGTTTTCCGTTACTTTTTCGGCCCTAATGCACCACAAGAGCAAGTGCAAGAGCGTCCTTTTAGAGGCTTAGGCTCAGGCGTCATTATTGACGCAGAAAAAGGCTATATCGTCACGAACAACCATGTGATTGACGGTGCTGATGATATTCAAGTTGGTCTTCACAATGGCCGTGAAGTAAAAGCAAAACTGATTGGTACTGACTCAGAGTCAGATATCGCATTATTGCAAATTGAAGCGAAAAATCTCATCGCAATCAAATCCTCTGATTCCGATGATTTACGCGTAGGTGACTTTGCCGTTGCCATTGGTAACCCCTTCGGTTTAGGTCAAACCGTCACCTCGGGCATTGTTAGTGCTTTAGGCCGTAGCGGCTTAGGCATTGAAATGCTGGAAAACTTTATTCAAACCGATGCCGCGATTAACAGTGGTAACTCGGGTGGCGCACTCGTCAATCTTAACGGCGAGTTAATTGGGATTAACACGGCAATCGTAGCACCGGGTGGCGGTAACGTCGGTATTGGCTTTGCCATCCCTGCTAATATGGTGAAAAACCTCGTGGCACAAATTGCCGAACACGGAGAAGTACGCCGCGGTGTATTAGGTATTTCGGGACGTGATCTCGATAGCCAACTCGCCCAAGGTTTCGGTTTAGACACTCAACACGGCGGCTTCGTGAATGAAGTAGCCAAGGGCAGTGCCGCAGAGAAGGCCGGTATAAAAGCAGGTGATATTATCATCAGCGTTGATGGCCGTGGTATTAAGTCATTCCAAGAACTGCGAGCTAAAGTCGCCACTATGGGTGCAGGTGCTAACGTTGAGTTAGGACTCATCCGTGACGGTGATAAGAAAACAGTTAAAGTGACCTTAGGTGAAGCGAGCCAAACCAGTGAAACAGCGGCTGGTGCCGTGCATCCTATGCTGCAAGGTGCGTCCTTAGAAAACTCATCTAAGGGCATTGAAATTACCGATGTCGCACAAGGCTCACCCGCGGCCATGAGTGGCTTACAAAAAGGAGATGTGATTGTCGGTATTAACCGTACTGCGATTAAAGATCTTAAGACACTTAAAGCACAACTTAAAGATCAAGAAGGTGCCGTTGCACTGAAGATAATGCGTGATAAGAGCATGTTGTATTTAGTCCTACGTTAATCGACAAAATAGGCCATTTTTTCTGCCATAGATAAGCATAGGGAGCTTAGGTTCCCTATGCTTACATCGATTAAACATGTTAATCTAACTCACCTTTTTCTAGATCCATCCTGCCATGACTATAAAAGACACTCTGTTATATCTCGGTAAAGCCACCCTTTTCGGCCTTATCATGGCGGCCATGTTTTTATTGGTGACACGTTATTTCGATAACCAATCCCTCGGCAGTAGTCTGCTACAAACCCGTGCCAACAACACAGTCGAGCTATCCTTTGCCAAGGCGGTACGCCGTGCAGCTCCTGCCGTTGTCAATATTTATAGCCTCAGCATAGATCAAAATCGGCCGCTTAATTCAGGCTCACTTCAAGGTCTAGGCTCTGGGGTGATAATGAGTAAAGAAGGTTATATTCTCACTAATTATCATGTCATTAAGAAGGCCGATGAGATTGTTGTCGCCCTGCAAGATGGACGCAAATTTACTTCTGAAGTGGTTGGCTTCGATCCTGAAACCGATTTATCGGTACTCAAAATTGAAGGCGATAACTTACCGATTGTCCCCGTTAATCTCGACAGTCCGCCTCAAGTCGGTGATGTCGTACTCGCTATTGGTAACCCCTACAATTTAGGTCAGACCATTACCCAAGGCATCATCAGTGCCACGGGGCGTAACGGCTTAAGTTCAGGTTACTTAGACTTCCTACAAACCGATGCAGCGATTAATGCGGGTAACTCGGGTGGCGCACTCATTGACACTAACGGCAGCCTTATTGGTATTAATACCGCAGCATTCCAAGTGGGTGAAGAAGGTGGCGGCCATGGGATTAACTTCGCTATCCCGATTAAATTAGCCCACAGCATTATGGGTAAGTTGATTAAAAATGGTCGAGTGATCCGTGGCGCTTTGGGAATTTCTGGCGAGCCGATTAATCCTGTCGTGGCACAAATCCTTAATCTACCCGATCTCAAAGGTGTGCTCGTTACGGGTGTCGATCCTAATGGCCCTGCGGCCCGTGCCCTGCTAATGCCAAGGGATGTGATTATTAAATACGATGGTGAAGATGTGCCAGGCGTTGAGATGCTAATGGACCGTATCGCTGAAACCACACCGGGTAAGAAAGTGATGATGACTGTGATACGCCAAGGTAAACAACAAGAGTTACCTGTGATTATCGATGAGAAGGTTGTGATCGATAACTAGAACGTCACTCAGCATTACGCGCTCAAAGGCAGAAAACAAAAAACCAGCATTTAGCTGGTTTTTTAATGATTCAAAATTAGCTTAAATCAGTAACAGATCACTGAATACGCACAACCTGTGCGCCTAAACCTTGAAACTTATTCTCAATATGCTCATAGCCACGATCTAAGTGATAGATACGATCGACAATCGTCTTACCATCGGCCACTAAGCCCGCAATCACTAGACTCGCTGACGCACGTAAATCCGTCGCCATTACCTGAGCACCACTTAAAGATTCAATCCCTTGAATGATGCAGGTATTACCTTCAAGCTCCATGGTAGCGCCCATACGGATAAGTTCAGGCACATGCATAAAACGATTTTCGAAGATAGTCTCAGTTATGGTTGCCGTACCTTGTGCTAAGGCATTGAGCACACAAAACTGCGCCTGCATATCGGTTGGGAAACCAGGATAAGGTGCCGTCTTGATATTCACCGCCTTCGGACGTTTACCCTGCATATCGAGCTCAATCCAATCTTCGCCCGTAGTAATCGTCGCGCCTGCATCTTCAAGTTTTGCGATAACCGACTCAAGTGATGCAGGATCGGCTTTTAAACAACGAATGCGACCACGGGTCACCGCAGCGGCCACCAAAAATGAACCGGTTTCGATACGATCTGGCATAACTCGGTAATTACAGCCCTGTAAACGCTCAACCCCTTGAATACGCAATGTCGCACTGCCTACACCAGTGATTTTTGCACCCATGGCAATTAAGCAATTAGCGAGATCAATCACTTCAGGTTCGCGGGCCGCGTTTTCAATCACGGTTTCGCCATCGGCCAATGCTGCGGCCATCAGTAAGTTTTCGGTGGCACCAACACTCACCATGTCCATAAAGATATGTGCGCCTTTAAGACGACCATCAACACGGGCCTTGATATAACCTTCTTTCACTTCAATCTTGGCGCCCATCATTTCGAGGCCATGTAAGTGCAAGTTCACTGGTCTTGCGCCAATGGCACAGCCGCCAGGCAATGACACATCAGCAGTACCATAACGAGCCAATAACGGCCCTAAGATCAAGATAGAAGCACGCATGGTTTTCACTAGATCATAGGGAGCGCAAAACTCATTCAGATTAGTGGTAGAAATGCGGATCTGTCCGTCACCGAGTTCAGTCACTTCAGCGCCGAGACAGCGTAATAACTTACAGCTCGTACTCACATCACGCAGATTGGGTACGTTAGAAACCACAAAATCGGTTTCAGCCAATACACCCGCCATCAGAATAGGCAAAGCTGCATTTTTAGCACCCGAAATAATCACATCACCGGCAAGCGGGGGACTTGCCTGAATTGTTAGTTTATCCACTTTTCCTCACTAGCTAGGCATGTTGAAAACTTTTTCGCGTTTCCATTGAGTCGGCGTGAAAGTTTTGATCGTTAATGCATGTAATTCACCGCTGGCAATGTGTGCCGTCAACGGTGCATAAATGGCTTGTTGCTGTTTGACTCGGCTCATACCATCGAAGCATTCACCTACGGCGATCACTTTATAATGGCTACCATCCGAGCTAGCGTGAACTTCTTCAAGCCCTAACGCATCACGTAAAATCTGTTCGATTAAGCTGCATTCCATGAAATCTATTACCCTATTCTCAATGCGCTTCTTCGGTAAAGAAGGCATCTAAATCATATAAATCAATTAGTTTTTTAAGTTGTGCTGAAGCAGAACTCAATACAAGTTGGCTGCGATGTTCACGCACTAACGCCAGCAAAAATGCCATGCCAGCGCTATCACTGTATTCGAGCCCAGACAGAGACAATATCTGGGTTGACTCATTCAGCAGTTGTTGCCGCTGTGGCCAAAGTGTAATGACATCGGCTTGGGTTATGCGCCCTTTGAGATGACAAACTGTCCCCTGTTGCACAAATTCAATCACGACTGTGACTTCCCTGACTTAGCCTTCATGACCACTTTCTCTTTTGTGCGATCTTCGAGCATCTTAATCACGGGATCGATACCCTGTTGGCGAATTAGATTAGAGATTTCCGACTGCTTAGAAGACAGTAAGCTCACACCTTCGGCAACTAAATCAAATGCCTTCCATGAGTCATCCTTTAAACGGCGTGCCTTAAACAACAGTTTAATAGGTGGGCGACCTGCTTCGATGATCTGCACGTTTACATCGACCATTTTCTCTTTGCTGAAATCAATCCCAGGTGAGAATTCCACTTTTTGATTAGTATATTCAGTAAAGGCTTGAGCATAAGTAGAGATTAAATAACCTTCAAAAGCATTGACGAAACGATTGCGTTGCTCTTCGGTTGAATCCTTAAGATATTGGCCTAATACCTTATAAGAAGCGTATTTATAATCGACATAAGGCATGAGTTCTTCACGAACAATCACCTTTAAATGGTCTGAATTTGCATCGATTAATGCTTTATCTTTGTGAAAACGATCGAAGGTTTTATTGGCAACGGCTTTCACCATGGCATACGGATCTGTCGTATCGACAACCACATCAGCGGCGACTGCGCTCGTTGCCCCTAAAACCATCACTAACGGCAATAAAAAACGAGATAAGTTTTTAAACATAGCGGTAACCCCTATTTATCCTTCGAACCCATACTATATAAGAACTGACCAATCAGCTCCTCCAACACTAATGCCGAGCGAGTGTCGTCAATCTTATCGCCGTCTTTCAGCATACTGACATCATCGTCGACAAAACCCGGTGTTAACCCTAAGAATTGCTCGCCCAACAAACCCGAAGTCAAAATGGCTAAACTACTGGTTTCAGGGAATTTATCGTAACGCTTGTCCATCACTAATGTGACCACAGCCACTAACTTAACTGGGTCTAAATCTATGCTGCTCACTCGGCCAACGACAACACCGCCAACCTTGACTGGCGAACGCACCTTCAAACCACCAATGTTGGTAAAATTGGCTTGTATGGTATAAGTGCTATCGCTGCTTTTCACTTCAATATTGGCGACGTTAAAGACTAAGACCAAAAAAGCGGCCAATCCTGTTAAAAGAAACACACCCACTAATAATTCAATTTTTCGTGTCAACATGTTCAGCTACCACTCTGTTAATCCATCTAACCTGTGTCGAAATCCGCAGTGTTCCGTTAGCGGCCAAACATCAGGGCTGTCAGTAAAAAATCCAATGCCAATACAGCGAGGCTCGACTGAACGACAGTCTGGGTCGTTGCACGGCTGATGCCTTCCGGATTTGGGATCACTTGATAACCGCGATATAACGCAATCCAAGTGACCACTACGGCAAACACACCACTTTTGATCAAGCAGTTAACTATGTCCTGACGCCATTCGACAGACGCCTGCAGAATCGACCAAAACGCACCACTGTCGATCCCTTTCCATTCCACGCCAACAAGGTGCCCGCCATAAATACCTACAGCGGTAAACATCAACGCCAGCAATGGCATACTGATCACTCCAGCCCAAAAGCGCGGTGCAATAATCTGCCTTAATGGGTCAATCGCCATCATTTCTAAACTGGAAAGCTGCTCAGTGCTTTTCATTAAACCAATTTCAGCAGTTAATGCTGAACCCGCCCGTCCCGCAAACAATAACGCGGTAACAACTGGCCCTAACTCACGCAGTAAACTGAGCGCCACCATAGGACCTAAGCTTTCTTCGGTGCCAAAACCAACTAAGATGTTGTAGCCTTGCAGTGCGAGCACCATGCCGATAAAGAGTCCTGAGACTAAAATAATCACCATAGATTGCACACCGACCACATAAATCTGGCGCACTAATAATGGAAAACCTTTACGCACGCGTGGCCAGCGAAAAATCGCGCCCCACAGCATAAGGCCTGCACGGCCAAAACCGAGCACTAGCTCAATCGCGCTGCGGCCTAAGTCGGCAATACTGTCGATTAACTTCACTTGCCAACTCCTTTTGCCATTAATTCTTGCTGGTAATCATTTGCCGGATAATGGAACGGCACAGGGCCGTCCGGAGCACCTTGAATAAACTGTTTCAGCTGCGGATTATCAGCGTACTTTAATTCTTCAGGGGTACCGTGGGCGATGACTTTTTTGTCAGCCACCACATATACATAATCGGCAATGCCAAGCACTTCATCCACATCGTGGGACACCACAATTGAAGTCAGATTCAGCGCATCGGATAACTCACGAATAAGCTTTACTAACACACCCATCGATATTGGGTCTTGCCCTGCAAAAGGCTCATCGTACATCACCATTTCAGGTTCAAGCGCGATAGCTCTGGCCAATGCGGCGCGGCGTTGCATACCACCGGACAATTCGCTCGGCATCATCTGAGCGGCACCACGTAAACCTACGGCTTCAAGTTTCATCAACACGATAGTGCGAATAATGTCTTCAGGCAGTCCAGAATGTTCACGCAGCGCAAACGCCACGTTATCGAACACATTAATGTCGGTAAACAGCGCGCCACTTTGAAACAGCATGCTCATCCGCTTACGCAGACTAAATAATTCATTGCGACTCACGCCATGGATATCGTGACCGTCGAATAACACTTGTCCATGGTCAGGCGTTAATTGGCCGCCAATCAATTTCAACAGGGTCGTTTTGCCTATGCCGCTCGGCCCCATGATCGCCGTCACCTTGCCCCTTGGAATGGACAGGCTAATATCTTCATATATCACACGCTGACCGCGGCTAAACCCCAAATTACGGATCTCAACCAACGGCGTTTGTTCTTGAGTCATGCTTGATTCCGACATTTGCAAATGAGGTGATCCTAGTCTTCCGAGACTGACCAATCGAAGAGCCGCAAATTGTACGTAATTGCGCTTTAACCTACAACCGAATCGACACTATCGCCCTGCGATACTTTCAATTTGCCTCATTTACAGCGAAAATGCGCCCTAAGTTTTCACTCTGCACAGGTAAAATGTTACTTAATGTTTTCAACCTGGTTGCAGAATTGGCAGTATTGGCTAATTCGTTCGCACTTAGCTCACTCTTCGCCCACTTTTATCGGGGAGAGTCGATACGCAATCGCGCAATAGAGGCATCCCATAGGGTAATACCCGCTGCGATATGGGATAAATCCATTGAAATAAACGACAAAGACGATGATATTGCTCAAGACCTTCTGCCGCTAAACACGTTATTGTGCGTGAATAGCTAACGCAGTTGAACTTGACGAGTCGGATCAATCGCTCTAGCCTGCCGCAATTGTTTTGCTGTTTTCGGTAATAAACCACAGTAAGACATAAGCTAAATTGTCTGAAAACAAACTAATACTTGGCAGAAAGCCTATTACATATCATCTTTATCGCGTACCAAATTGTGCTATTCCAATCCCATCAATGGGGCGACAAAGACAATGCAAAAAGAGAGATAGACATGGTAGACAAATCACAACTGCGCCAATGGGGTTGTAAAGTTATCGACATTGAAAAGTCAGCCCTAGACAATCTTTATCAATATGTTGATTCGGCTGAATTTGCAGAAGCTTGCGAGTTGATCCTCAACTGCACAGGCAAAGTGATTGTCATGGGAATGGGCAAATCGGGCCATATCGGCAATAAGATTTCAGCCACCCTCGCCAGCACAGGAACGCCCGCATTTTTTGTGCATCCGGGTGAAGCCAGCCACGGCGATCTGGGTGTATTGGCCGATAACGATGTGATTTTAGCGATTTCAAATTCCGGTGAGTCGAGCGAAATCCTCACCTTAATGCCGGTCATCCAACGTATGGGCGTGCCCGTTATCGCGGTAACGGGTAAACCCGAATCGAATATGGCGCGATTATCTAAAGTGCATTTATGTATTGAAGTCCCAGAAGAGGCTTGCCCACTTGGACTAGCACCCACCTCAAGTACCACAGCAACCTTAGTGATGGGCGATGCCATCGCCATTGCGCTGCTGCAAGCGAAAGGCTTTACCCGTGATGATTTTGCTATGTCCCATCCCGGCGGTGCATTAGGACGTAAGTTGCTGTTAAAAGTCTGCGATGTGATGCACAGCGGTGATGACTTACCGCTCGTCAACCACGATATTTGCATCACAGAAGCCCTGTACGAAATCTCCAAGAAAGGCTTAGGCATGACGGCGATTATTGATGATCAGCGCAAACTGGTTGGTATCTTCACTGATGGTGATTTACGCCGCGTTATTGATGCCGAAGTGAATTTACGCACGACGCCCATTGCCGATGTGATGACCCGTAACTGCGTCACGATCACGGATAATGTATTGGCCGCCCAAGCACTGCAAGTGATGGACTCAAAAAATATCAACGGATTAATTGTTATCGATAAAGATCGCCATCCTATTGGCGCTCTTAACATGCTCGATATGGTAAAAGCAGGAGTCATTTAATGCCACAGCAAGGATTTTACGGCCCAATCAGTGATGATGTGTGGCAACGCGCGCAAAAGATTAAACTGTTAATCTGTGACGTCGATGGGGTGTTTTCCGACGGCCGTATTTACTTGAGCAATAGCGGCGAAGAGCTCAAAGCCTTCCATACCCGTGACGGTTATGGCGTGCGCTCACTCCTCACCAGCGGTTTCAACCTCGCCGTGATCACAGGACGTCAATCCAAAATCGTTGAAAACCGTATGACAGCCCTTGGTGTTACCCATATTTACCAAGGCGTAGACAATAAGTTCGAGCCCTATGAAGCATTGCTCGCACTTTATGGTGTCACCCCAGAAGAAGTGGCTTATATCGGTGATGATATTGTCGATCTCCCCGTGATGAATGTCGTCGGTTTAGCGGTCAGTGTTGCTGACGGCCACCCCTATATACGCCAACACGCCCATTTTGTGACTACGCTCAATGGTGGCCACGGTGCACTGCGTGAACTCACAGATCTGTTACTCCTAAGTCAAAATAAATTCACTTCGGCCCATGGAATGAGTATATGAGTCGTGTGACACTCGCGATTATCGCTTTTTTTGGAACCGCACTAGCGCTTTACTGGCAAGTGCAGAACAAACACAGCGGTGATTCCGATAACAGAGTAAAAGATCAAAATACCCCAGATTTCATCGTTGAAGATCTGCGCAGTGTTGAGTTCAATGAGCAAGGACTAGTGAATAGCCGTGTGACGGCGAAACACATGGAACATTATGATTCAACGAATCAAACTTTCTTTACTCAACCTGTTTATCTTGTTTATCCAGACCAAGGTAAAGCACAATGGCAGCTCAGGGCAGATCAGGGCAAGCTAAACAAGGAAACTGGCAAGGTTGTATTAGAAAATAATGTTATTATCGATGCCATTAGCCCAGAAGAACCGATTCAGACCTTGTCCACCAGTTATCTGGAACTCGATCTCAACACTATGATAATGACCTCTGACCGTACCATTTACGTCACAGGGAAAGATTTTAATATTCAAGGCCAAGGCCTTTATGCCGACCTCAACGCGCAAGAAGTGCAATTGACCAGTCAGGTAGTAGGAACATATGAAGCAAAATAACGTATTACTTGCCAGCCTAATGCTAATTATGAGCATGAGTGCTTTCGCGAAAGTCGGCGACTTAAAGCAAGAAGTCAAAATTAAAGCTGTGAGCCAAACTGCGGATATCAAAAACAACCAGATCATCTTCTTTGGTCCAGTGGAAGTTACCCAAGGCTCAATAAAAATCCAAGCAAATGAACTGCGTGCATTTTCCGCTGAAGGTGAAAATAGCAAAACTTTGGTCGCCACAGGCAACCCTGCTACGTATAGCCAAATATTAGACGATGGCCGTCCTGCATCGGCGAGCGCGAAAGAAATTCGTTACGATATGGCGAGCCGCACCTTAACACTGAAAGGTATGGCGTCATTAGATCAAGCAGGTAGCCAAGTTACAGGCAATTTAATCCGCTATAACATGATTCAACAGAAATTGATGGCCGAGAGTACTGGCAGTGGTGACGATCGCGTGATCACTATTATTCAGCCTGAAAACTATCAAGATGATGCTAAATCAGACGCTCCGGCGGATAAACCTGTAAAAAAGCAGGACTCTAAATGACCCAAATCACCTTAAGAGCACAAAATCTGGCGAAAAGTTACAAGAGTCGCCAAGTGGTTAAAGACGTCAGTCTGACGGTAAAAACCGGTCAAGTCGTTGGCCTACTCGGTCCAAACGGTGCAGGTAAAACCACGACATTTTACATGGTTGTCGGGCTAGTGAAGAGCGATAAGGGACATATCTTTATCGACGATGATGATTTAACCGCAGATCCTATGCATCTGCGTGCCCGCAAAGGCATAGGTTACTTACCGCAAGAAGCCAGTATCTTTCGTAAGCTAACTGTTCATGACAACATCATGGCCGTACTGCAAACTCGTAAAGAACTTAAAAACGAAGAACGAGAAGAAGAACTAGAACATCTGCTCGAAGAGTTTCATATCACCCACATCCGTGACAGCCAAGGCATGTCATTGTCGGGTGGCGAACGTCGCCGCGTCGAAATTGCGCGGGCTTTAGCCGCTAATCCTAAGTTCATTTTGCTCGATGAACCGTTTGCCGGCGTCGATCCTATTTCGGTTATCGACATCAAGAAGATTATCGAACAACTCAAAAGTCGCGGCCTTGGCGTACTGATCACAGACCATAATGTCCGCGAGACATTAGATGTATGTGAACATGCTTATATTGTGAGTCACGGAAACCTTATTGCCGAAGGAACTCCAGCAGAGATCTTAGACAATCAGCAAGTTAGGGCAGTGTACTTAGGTGAACAATTCAGGCTATAGTTAATCGAGCGAAGCCAATGGAGGCAATTTATACCGCCATTGGGCTTCACTCAAGATAATAATAAGCGACCTCATCCAACAATAATAACGTAGGGATCAGCGGTAACATGAAAGCGTCACTCCAGCTCAAACTGGGTCAACAGTTAACCATGACGCCACAATTACAACAGGCCATACGTCTGTTGCAACTGTCGTCATTAGAACTGCAGCAAGAGATCCAGCAAGCATTAGATTCTAATCCCCTTCTCGAGCTGGAAGAGGATCAATTCGACGCCACTAAAACCCCTGTAAACCAAACGCTATCCGATACGGATTTCAGTGAATCTAGCACTCTGCCACCAGAAAAAGACAGCTCCACCATAGACACGGCAGAGTCGCTAACCAAAGAATCCATGCCCGATGAGCTCCCCATGGACACCACATGGGATGAAGTGTTTACCGCCTCCCCAAACTCAGGCCCCGGCGGCAGTCGTGAAGACGATATGCCCTTCCAAGGCGAGACCAGTGAAGGTTTGTACGAACACTTAGAATGGCAAAAAAACCTCACGCCGTTTTCTGAAACCGATTTAGCCATTGCCACCGCCATTATTGATGCCATCGACGATCAGGGCTATCTCACCCAAAGCACTGAAGAAATTCTCGAAGCCATGGGCAATCCTGAAGTTGAGCTTGACGAAGTCGAAGCCGTACTCAAGCGTATTCAGCATTTTGATCCCATAGGCGTTGCCGCCCGCGATTTAAGTGAATGCCTGTTGATCCAACTGTCGCATTTCGCCGCTGATACTCCCAACCTAGAAAACGCCCGTATGCTGATCAAAGATCATTTAGATCTGATCGCCGCCCGAGACTTTAGGTTATTGATGCGTAAGACTAAATTAAAAGAGGATGAATTAAGGGATGGTATAGCACTCATCCAAACCCTCAATCCTCGCCCAGGTTTGTTGATCACGCCCAATAATGACGAATACGTTATCCCAGATGTGTCTGTGTCGAAGAAAAATGGCCGCTGGGTCGTTGAGCTTAATCCTGACTGCATGCCCAAAATCAATGTAAATCAACATTATGCTTCTATGGCACGCAGCACAAAAAACCAAGCCGATAGCCAATTTATTCGCGGCCATCTGCAAGAGGCTAAATGGTTTATTAAGAGTCTAGAAAGCCGTAACGACACTTTGCTTAAAGTTGCTAATTGCATAGTGCAATATCAGCAAGGTTTCTTTGAGTACGGTGAAGAAGCCATGAAGCCTATGGTGCTTAACGATATTGCCGAAGCGGTAGAAATGCATGAGTCCACCATCTCACGGGTCACAACTCAAAAATACATGCATACCCCTAAGGGACTTTTTGAACTAAAATACTTCTTCTCTAGCCACGTCGGTACTGACGATGGTGGTGAGTGCTCATCCACAGCAATCAGAGCCTTTATAAAGAAACTGGTGGCAGCGGAAAACCAGAAAAAACCATTAAGCGATAGCAAGATGGCACAACTTCTGGCAGAACAAGGGATCAACGTAGCCCGCAGAACCATTGCGAAGTACCGAGAGGCTATGCTTATTCCACCTTCTAATCAGCGTAAAAGTTTATAACCTACAGTGGATATCGGAGGACGTTTCTATGCAAATAAACCTAAGTGGACACCATGTCGAAATTACCGAATCGTTACGTGCATATGTAGAAGAAAAGTTTTCAAAACTTGAACGCCATTTCGAACAGATCAATAATGTGCACGTTGTGCTCAATGTTGAGAAAATGCAACAAATTGCTGAAGCGAGAATAAACCTCATAGGTGGTGAAGTTTTTGCTACTTCAGAGCATGCTGACATGTATGCCGCTATAGACGCCCTGATTGACAAGCTTGACCGTCAGGTTATTAAACACAAAGAGAAGTTAACAAAACACTAATAATGGAACTTTGTACCATACTGCGGCCGGAGTGCACTACCTGCGCCACTCCGGGCAGCAAGAAAAAGGTACTGGAACTCATCAGCGACTTAGTCGCTGCCCAGTACCCGACCCTCTCATCTCAAGAGATATTCGAAAGCCTAGTGGCGCGCGAAAAGATGGGGAGCACAGGTATAGGTAACGGCATCGCCATTCCACATGGTCGACTAGCCGATATAGATCAGCCCATTGCCATACTAATTAAGTGTGAAGAGCCGATAGCATTTGATGCTATCGATAAGCAACCTGTTGATATTTTATTTGCACTACTGGTGCCTGCAGACCAATGTCAGCAGCACTTAAGTACCTTGTCTTGCATGGCCGAAAAGCTGAGCGACAAGCAAATATTAAAGCAATTACGCAAGACGCATGATGAAACGGAACTCTATCAGGTAATCACTGGATGAAACTGGTCATAGTGTCGGGCCGCTCAGGCTCAGGCAAATCTGTCGCCCTTAGGGTACTCGAAGATCTCGGCTATTATTGTGTCGATAACCTTCCCTTGCCATTGATTGGCAGTTTGCTTGAGCAACTCAAAGGCAGTAACGATCTCGTCGCCATCAGTGTCGACGTGCGTAACATGCCTGAGCAGGATAAGGTCTTAGTGAAACAACTCGCTAGCCTACCTCCAGATACTGAGTTAACGAGCTTCTTCCTTAACTCCAGCGATAAAATTCTGCTCAAGCGTTACAGCGAAACCCGCCGTTTGCATCCTTTGTCGAAGAGCCGAGTCTCTTTGCAAGAAGCGATAAAGCTGGAGGGAAAACTGCTCGAGCCTATGTCAAAACTGGTCGATCACTACATAGATACGTCGAATTTGAATATCTATGATTTAAGCGACCAAGTCAGACAAATTCTCCTTGGTAGTGTCGATAAAGAACTCGTGATCAACTTCGAGTCCTTTGGCTTTAAGCACGGAATGCCCACCGAAGCCGACTTTATGTTCGATGTGCGCTTCCTGCCCAATCCCCACTGGGAGTTGGCACTGCGACCATTGACTGGTTTAGATGAACCCGTAGCTGAGTTCTTAAATCGCCAACCACTGGTCAATAAGTTCATCTGGCAAATCGAAAATTTACTGGAGACTTGGCTGCCGCACCTCGAGCGTAACAATCGCAGTTATTTAACTGTGGCCATTGGCTGCACAGGTGGACAGCACAGATCGGTTTACGTCGCAGAGCAATTGGCAAAACGCTTTAGTAACGGTAAACATAAAGTTTATGCCCGTCATCGAGAGCTCAATAATGCCAAAGCTTGAGCGTCAGATAACCATCTGTAATAAGCTCGGTTTACATGCCCGTGCCGCCACTAAGTTGGTGGTACTGGCTTCCGAGTTTGATGCGACCATCACCTTAATCCAAGGCGATAAACAAGCATCGGCCGCCAGTGTACTTGGCTTACTGATGCTTGAAACTGGTATGGGTAAAACCATTAAGCTGATCGCCGAAGGCCCAGATGCAGAGCCGGCTCTCGATGCCATTTGTGCCTTAATCGACGCTAAGTTTGACGAAGCCTGTTAGTTTCACTTCACACTAAGCACTTCATCGTTAGTTTCACTTCATGTCTAGTTTAAAAAACTTGCCATTCACACATGGCAAAACATTTGTCGCTCGACGATACAAGCCACTGGCGATTACACTAGCGGTCATTGCGCTGGCGCTGGCCTTAACCTTACCTTAGCCGTCTTAATCTATGTCATCGACTGACGCTTAGTCACCGCTAAATCCTAGCCCAACACTAAGATCTCAAACCAATTTGCCGCACAATGGAGGACAAATGCCCGTAGATAATGCAGAAAACGATCACACCGGACATAGTCTTGACCAGTTAAACCAAGCGCTTAGCAGCGGCATGTTCGTACACGTGCGTAATATGCTGCAAAAAATGGCCGCCTCAGATATCGCGCTGATCTTAGAATCATCACCGCCAAGTGCCAGACAAGTATTGTGGCAGCTCATCGATCAGGAACAAATAGGCGACATACTCGATGAGTTGAGTGAAGAACTCAAAGACCCACTTATCCGCAGCATGAGCCCTGAGCGAGTCGCGAAAGCGACAGCAAGCATGGACACCGACGATCTCGCCTATATTCTGCGAAGTCTACCCGACGCAGTTTACAAACAAGTGCTGCAGTCGATGACGGAACAAAATCGCCTGAGGGTAGAACAAGCCCTATCTTATCCAGATGAGACCGCCGGCAGCTTGATGAACACAGATACAGTCACCTTAAGACCCGATGTGAATATCGATGTGGTGCTGCGCTATCTTCGGCAAAGGGGCAACCTACCCGATACCACAGATACCTTATATGTGGTCGACAAACAGGACAAAGTCCTTGGCGGTGTTAGGCTGGCAGATCTGCTGACTTGCGCGCCAAGCACCACAATTCGCAATATCATGGATCCCAATATTCAAAGTATTCCTGTGAGCATGTCCGACAGCGAAGTCGCGCAGAAATTCGAACGCAATGACTGGGTATCGGCACCTGTCGTCGACAGTGATGGTAAGCTGCTCGGGCGTATCACAATCGATGACGTAGTCGATGTTATCCGCGAAGATGCTGAACATTCCATGATGGGTATGGCGGGGATGGATGGAGATGAAGATACCTTTGGTCCTGTACTAAAAAGTACCCTACGTCGCTCGCTCTGGCTCACCATAAACTTATTCGCCGCCCTGCTCGCATCGTCGGTCAGCAATATGTTTGAAGGCACTATTGAGCAATTTGCCACTATCGCCATCCTAATGACGATTGTCCCTAGCATGGGCGGTGTTGCCGGTAATCAGACCTTAGCGCTCGTGATCCGCGGTATTGCTTTAGGACATATCGGCCAAAGCAACGCCCGCTGGCTTATCGGTAAAGAGCTATCTATTGGTTTTCTCAATGGCTTGATGTGGTCTATTTTAGTCTTTGTCGCCGTGTGGCTATGGAAGGATGATATGGCACTTGCGGGATTAATTGGTAGCGCCATGCTGATCAATATGACAGTAGCAGGGCTTGCAGGTGCGAGTATTCCATTGATTTTAAAACGACTTAAAATCGATCCTGCCCTCGCTGGCGGTATGGTGCTCACCACAGTCACTGACGTGGTTGGCCTGTTCGCCTTCCTCGGGTTAGCGACGCTCTACCTGATGAACTAACGCTTTAACAGTTTGAGCTAATAACAAAAACGGCACCTCAAAGGTGCCGTTTTTTATCCCGCTGGAAAGCTAAAAAAGGCTATTTTGCCGGAGGTTGAAAACCATAACTGCTCAGAATCGCTTGACCTTTTGTCGATAGAATAAACTCAGCTAACGGCTTAGCGGCAGTATTAGCGCCTTGTAAAACCAGTAAACCATAGTCGGCACCCACGGCGAGTTCCTGCGGTAAGTCGATGATTTGTAAACTCGGCACTTCTTTTTTAGCCAGCACAGCATTAGTGCAATAGGTTAAAAAGATATCCGCTTGCTTGTTTTCCATCACCCAGCCATAGGGATTGCGATCTTTAGGCGGTTTAACGCTCTCAGGACCGCCCGTCAGTTGTAATGCCTTGGTCTCTAACGCGGCTTTCGCATTGGGTTTTACCGCTTCGGCCTTAGCAAAAACGGCCCAGGCATAATCACCCGCAGGGTCGGCTTTCGGGGTTGAGGTGCCGACTTTAATCTTAGGATCTAACAAGGTATCGAGTAAGGTCGCACTCGTCACCTGAACTGTGCCTTGAGCAACAGCGCAGAGTTGATTACGGGCAAACATTTGCACCGCTTCGCCCTGACCCGAATCCACTAATGCCTGTGGATGTTTCATATTCGCCGAGGCAAAGATATCGACTTTTTCACCCTCTTGAATACGTTTTAACAATAAACCTGAGGGCGCATATTGCGCTACAACACTCATTTGCGACTGTGCTTGATAAGCAGCAATAATATCACTCATCGCAGCCTTTAAACTGCCTGCGGCGCGCAGTTCTATCGGCGCGACTCCTGTGGTCACTTCGGCTTTCATCGGCACTCCTTGTACAGCAGTCACCATGATGACAGGACTTAAACTCAAGGCTAGTAACACATTTTTGCTTATCATAGTCATATTCTCCTTTAGGCACTAAAAGTCATTCTTGTGACTTATCCCCATACAGAACGTGAAATCGATAAAGGGATCAAGCTGAACTCATCCCAAGCTAATTAGCAATGATATGTTTGTGGTGCAGGTCACTCAAGGTGCGCTTCACAAAGGACAAATTGTCTAATTGAAGCACGGCAAGCTAATCACTCAATTAGCCCACCACTGAAAACAAAAAAGTCGCCCCAGGCGACTTTTTCAGCGAGAACTTTGTGCTTAGACCAGACTATTTACCCGTTGGTATTAGTACGATCTCAACGCGGCGGTTTTGTGCTCGGCCATTTGCATTGGCATTTGATGCAATAGGACTCGCTTCACCCATACCTTTTGATTTTACACGGGCAGAGGCAACGCCTTTATTCATCAAGTAATTACCCACTTCGCTAGCACGGACCTGTGACAGACGTAAATTGTAAGAGTCTGAACCACTGCTGTCGGTATAACCTAATATGTTGAGCTGCGTTTTGCTGTATTCCTTAGCCACAACCGCCACTGAATTCAGCACGCGTTTAGCACCGTCGCTTAACTCGGTTTGATCTACGCCGAAGGTCACTTCATTAGGCATATTCAAAATGATGTTATCGCCGTTACGGGTCACACTCACGCCCGTTGAGGCTAATTGTTGGCGTAATTTAGTCTCTTGCACATCCATGTAATAACCAATACCACCACCGACTGCAGCGCCCGATGCAGCACCAATTAAGGCACCTTTACCGCGGTCGCTCTTGCTCGAAGATACCACTCCAATTGCGGCACCCGCGACGGCACCAATCAATGCGCCACTGGTCGCTTTAGCGGTTTGTTCTTCGTTTGAATAGGGATTGATTGTTGTACAACCCGATGCAACTAGCGCGGTCGTCAATACCACTATGGCTAACAGGGATGGTTTAGATTGCACTGCCTGAAAACACTTCATCATTTATAACCTCTTTATATGATTGATGACTGTGAATACCGCTCAAAAGGGCAAGAAATATCACGTCCATTAGGTAATACGAATGACCTAGGGATTGCCACAAAGCAGGCAGTATATAAGCAATTGCGCTGGAGACAATCCTTTATCCATCTTCAATTATGCTAATCCAGATTTTAGTCAGCAAAGATACAGATTTCGGGCTTCAATCATGGCTTGTACCAGCCAATTTAATATCAAGTCTATGGCACCGAAATAGTGCACCTTGCACCTTTATTGGCAGCACTAAAAAATAACGCCGTTTTAATCGAAGGCGCAATCCAATGATTTAAAAGGTTAAAATAAAAATTAGAATATTGGCACGAATTTTACATACTACTAAGTGAGTGGACAGTCAGACGCGGTAAACATCGCCGAAAAACTAGAGTCGACTTCAACAGGATTAATCCAAATTAAATGGACCTATCGAGACAGAAAATGGGCTCGAGTATTTAGGGTCATAAAGGAGGAAGTATGAAAACGGTCATGAACTTTATCGCACTATGTCGCCACGAATGGATTTGTCTGCGCCATCTAGGTCTGAGCCAGTGGGATTTAGAACAGCGTCACTATTATCAATAAAAGGCAACGCAAACGGTCATATTTTGGTTCTAAGGCAGTAAAAGAGGGAACGCTCATGGGAATCGCAGAAAATAGTCTCAAGCTACATGTTATCACCGAGGTTAAAGTACAAGGTCGCTTACTGTCGGATGTTGCACGTCAATACGGTTTATCCGCCAAGGCAGTCTACCAATGGGTGCGAGAAAGCGATCTGCAACCCCAGCAAAGAGAATGCGCACTAATGAGTGAGATTGCCCAGCTACAGAAAAAAATTAAACAGCTCAATCAAGAGCTACGCATGATAGGTTAGCCTGTACAACAAGCTAAACGTGCCCGAATAGACAAGGCCGGACGAGATTGCATATCGCCCTGCTGATAACGCTAACGATGTAAAAGATGTGCTAACAACAATAATAACAGCGCCCTTTTTAGTCCGGCCTTGTCGTCCAAATTGATGAACCCAGCGAAGATTGGGAAATAGTATTAACAGCAACAAACGGATAGGGACAATGCAAAAGTTTCGGCAAGACTAGGGAGGGAGTTATCTCCCCCAAGATCAAATATGTGAATTGTGCTCCCCCAAGTCATGAACATATTTCTCTCTCTGGCCTTGTCATTTTATTCACAGGATCAATGATGATCCAGCACTGCAATAAGTGTAGTGCGCCAAGGAAGGCCGTGATTGGTATTACATAGATTGACTGAAGAGTGACCAAGGTTTCGGCAAGGATTGAGGGAGTTATCTTCCCCAAAGATTAAATATGTGAATTGTGCTCCCCCAAGTCATGAACATATTTCTCTCTCAGCTCTTGTCCTTTTATTACACTGTTCGATGATTGCTAGCTTGTTTGTAGCAACAAGGATGGCCCCAGCTTCCATAGGGGATTAAGCCAAGGATTGGCTAACGCAAAAAATTAAATAACAATAATAAAATCAACAATAAAAATAATAATTCACTTAATTTTTAGCATAAAAAAGACGCTACTTTGAGCGTCTTTTTTATGGGTGAAAAACAACGACTGACGATTAATAGTCTTCTTCGTTTGCCTCTTGGATCCGCTGCTTACGCTCTTGTGCCTCTTCAAAGGCTGCTTGGATTTCTTCCAAGACCGCACTAACATCGGCTTCAACCAGCACTTCGGTAAACTCACCCGTTAATGGCGTTTCAGGCTTCAATTCACCGGCTTCAAACAAGGCCCAAATTTCTTTGGCGTATTGTGTTTTTAACAGCTCAGGAGCATACAAACCATAGTATTGAGTCATGTTATTCACATCACGCGCTAACATCCATTTAGCATGGTTATTTGCAGCGGCATCGACGGCCTGAGGTAAGTCGATAATCACTGGCCCTTCACTGTCAACTAACACGTTAAACTCAGACAAGTCACCGTGCACTAACCCCGCACAGAGCATACGTTTGACATAGGTCATCACCAACGCATGATCCTTCAAGGCTTTTTCTGCCGACATACTAACATCGTTTAATCTCGGCGCGACATTGCCCTCGGCATCCGTCACTAACTCCATCAGCAACACGCCATCGAAACAACCATAAGGCGTTGGCACCCGCACACCCGCATTCGCTAAACGGTAAAGTGCTTCAACTTCAGCATTTTGCCAAGCTTCTTCCTGCTGATCGCGGCCAAATTTAGACCCTTTTTCCATCGCGCGCGCGCGACGACTGTTACGGACTTTTCGACCTTCTTGATATAACACAGCTTGCTTAAAACTGCGCTTGTCCGCTTCTTTATAGACTTTGGCACAGCGGATATCATCACCACTGCGTACAACGTACACAGTCGCTTCTTTACCGCTCATTAACTGGCTAATGACCTCATCGACCAGTCCTTCATCAACCAGGGGTTGGATTCGTTTCGGAGTTTTCATAGCGCCCTTATACCTTACTTAGGCATGATATGGAATACTGCGGGCAAATCTTCATACAAAAGCGGTCTCCAGCGGAAGTTTGATGAATATAGTTTAGGATTGTTAAACGAATTTTAAGTAAAAACTAATGCACTTGCGTGTTAAACACAATACCAGATTTACTCAGCGCTTTGGCAAAGAAAGAGACTGAAAATACCACTTTAACTAAAAGAATATTCTTTTATGCTCACCCCAATAAAACCAGACTCAAAACAACAAGCCATATTCCACGGCGAATATGCCAATCCAAGCCAGTTGAAATAATACCCAGAGCTAAATTGGTGCAGGAACTTAACTCAAACAAACAAGGCAATCACACTGCCCACAGTCGCCGCCGCTTTCAATATTTGGCCTGCACTGTAATAAGTGTCGTTTGAACTCTTAACGTCATCTACATCATCCGCACTAGGCTCAGATATTTTACTCCTTGCATTGCCATCAAAACTGACCTCAGCTTTAGGAGCTGCCAGTCCTAATGCACCATAGGTAAAGGATTTAAGTCCGCTTGGCTCGGCGGTATCAAGGGATTGATGAGCCGACTTAACTGCCGGTAATGAAGCTGAATACGCAGATGAAATAAGTGAAATCATAGTGAGCACCAAAGCAGACATTTAAAGTGTTAACCACAAACTAACACAATATCAGCTAGTTATCATGCATTCATCCGCTAAACTGTGATGGATTCTGCCCAACAAAACGCATCTATGACCGTATAAATGGCGGTATATATAGCTAGATCTCCCCCATAAGAGCCTTTATCCTAAACGCCACAACATATAGAGAACTTATCCATGCACTATCCCAGCATTTTCCTCGCACTTTCAGTCCTATCCCTGACTCAATGCAGCAGCTTATCTATTGAAGAATGCGCCAATAGTGATTGGTTTGCCCTTGGGCTTGCCGATGGCAACCGTGGAACAAGTTCTGGGCAATTAAATCAATATCAAAAAGATTGTCGTGAATTTAATCTCAGTGTCGATACCGCGCAGTGGAAACAAGGATACCAGCAAGGGTTAGCCAGTTACTGCGTGCCAGAAAATGGCTACCGCGTAGGCTTAGCGGGAGAAAGTTATTATGGGGTTTGCAGTAATAACCAGTTTGTTGAGCGCTATAACCAAGGCCATCAACAATACCTGACCAACAAACGTTTAACTGAGATTGCCGATCGCTTAAATACCATCGAGAGGGAAATAAGCAGTCTTGATGGCAAGATCAATAATCTCACCGACAAGGCTGACTTATTGAAACAGAAAAACAGCCTACTCAACGAAAAAAACCAACTGTTAGATGAAAGATCTCGCCTACGCAGACCTGATATGCGCTTCGAATTTAGATTTTAAGCCATAAAAAACACTGAACCCAATAAGGACTCAGGGCTTTAGCTTCGCAGCTCGTTATTTTTGCGGTATTCCACTACTTGTAACCTTGAACATTTGACCCAAAGCGACCAATTTAGACTTTCTAAACGCAGGCGAGCGCAGAAAAAACACATAGTAGAGTAGGCTGGCGGACGTCCATGCTATGGCTAAACTCCATAAATCATGACTCAAGAAGTGGGCGCCGCGTAACTCTTGGCCAATGCCAAATACTAGGCCCAAACTCAAACCAAAGATTAATCCAAACTTAGCTAAATGCGGGCGATACTCACGCAGCACGTAATACAAGGCAACCCAAGCAAACCCGCCGCTGGCATGGCCACCCGGGAAACATTGACCAAACTCAGCACTTTTAGGTAAACGAGAAAACAAGGAGGTATGCATCATCTGGCCGCCAAACTCAATCACATCCCACGGGCAGGTCATGTGAGTAATGCTTTTGCCAATTCGGACCAGCAACACACTCGCCAATACGCTACTAAATAGGTAAATCAGGCCCTTACGGTACGGTTTTACCCTGTCACTTCGAAAACTAAAGGCAATGCCGACTACGACACTCACCGCCAGCAAGATGACAAAGTTACGCCCAGTGACATGCAGTAAATCTTCGGTCAACCAATATCCTCTCAATGGCCAAGAGTCGATGCCCCCTTGCCAATGAAATAACAAAGTCGCGACTTTCATATCAGCGTGAGTCCATTCAAGCCCCACTATGATCACTGCAAACACTAAAAGCGGCGTAATTAAATGCCCCTTAGCAAAATCCATAAATGTCATCATAACTTTATCTTTCAGATAGTTATTCACTAATAAATCCAAAAATCAGAACATTTAGTGTTAGAGTACCGTTGAATTCTTACCTAACACTTAAGAGATTTAGCAGCGCAGCATTTAAGATAGAACCGAGATTTTGCAGTAACTAAATTTATCGAAAAGACTCACATCATGAGTAAAAAGACTATAGTTTATGAATAGTATCGCGCCTCTAGGACTGAGCATTCATGCCATACAACCTCGCCATTAACCAGTTTCAAAAAGATCGTTTATTTGCCGACATTGCGATCGACACAGACAAAATCGTTGTTCCCCAAGAAATGGTTGATAACTGGCAACAAACCTTAGATTTGCTCTCTGAATTAGTCGACACCCCCGCCGCTTTGATCATGCGTGTCCATCAAACCGATATTGAGGTCTTTACCTCGAGCCGCACCCAAGGTAATCCCTATAAAAAACATGATAAAGACAGTTTAGGCCACGGACTTTACTGCGAAACAGTGATCAAAGAAGGTAAGGAACTCCACATTCCTAACGCCCTAAAGGATAAAAACTGGGACAAAAATCCTGACATTAAACTCGGCATGATCGCTTACTGTGGTTTACCTTTACGTTGGCCAGATGGCAGTGCCTTTGGCACTATCTGCATGCTCGATAGCCAAGAGCATAATTACCGCCAATCTTTTCGCAGCTTACTCGCTCGGTTTCAAAATGGTATCGAAGCTAACCTAGTCACCCTTTATCAACAGGCTAAGCTACAACTGCACAATCAGCAGCTGGAGCAAAAAGTACAACAGCGCACCCATGAACTCGCCGAACTTAGCGGTAAGCTCATTAAAGAAATCGAAAACCGCACCTCCACCGAAACCTCACTGGAATACCATAAAAGCTACGATCCGCTCACGGGATTACCCAACCGCATCAATTTGATTAATAGTCTGTCGATCATGCTCGAAAAAGTGAATCGCAAAGAAAAGATTTCAGTACTCTATCTTGGGCTGCGTAATTTCAAATCCATCAACGACAGTTATGGTTACCTGATTGGCGATAAAATTCTCACTATTCTCAGCCAACGTTTACAGCACTATACCGATGAAAATACCTTTATCGCCCGCATCGCTGGCGCCGAGTTTGTGATTATTCAAGCCCACAAACCTTCGAATAACGAAACCAATAAACTCATCAATAAAGTGCTTAACTGCTGTAACACGCCCTTTGGTGTGGCTGATTTTGTAATCACGATTCCCTCGAGCATGGGCATAGCACAAGCGCCTATGGATGGTATCGATGCCGCCATCCTGCTGCAAAAAGCCGGAGCGGCCATGACGATCAGCAAGGCTGATGGCTCAACTCACAGCTTCTTTAATCAAGATACACAAGCCGCTTTAAACCTACGCTATCAACTGGAATCCCATTTGGTCGATGCGCTGAACAAGAACGAATTAAGCCTGCATTACCAACCCTTTATTAACTTAAAGACGAAGCAAGTGATTGGTGCCGAAGCCCTGCTGCGCTGGCATAATCCCATCCTTGGCAATGTCGCCCCAGACAGATTCATCGCCTTAGCTGAACGTAATGGCCAGATTATCGATATTGGTAATTTTGTATTGCATACCGCGCTGTCTCAGGCGGCAAAATGGTGTCGCGAGGTAGGCCAAGAGTTTAAAATCGCCATCAATATTTCCCCTTTGCAAATGCGCAATCCCCGCTTTAGCGAACACATAGCCGACTTACTCACCCTCTATCAATTACCCCCCACCGCCTTAGAACTTGAAATTACCGAAGGCATGCTGATGCAAGATGAACACATTGCCCACAATGCTATCCAAAAACTACAAGAACTCGGTATCCGCATCTCCCTAGATGATTTTGGCACAGGCTACTCATCCTTAAGTTATCTACAAAAATACTCTTTCGACACCTTAAAAATCGATCGCTGCTTTATTAGTAAACTCGAAGAAAACGAACAAAATAGAGAGTTAACCAAGGCAATTATTGCCATTGGTAAGAAACTGGACTTGGAAGTGATCGCCGAAGGCGTAGAAACCCTAGAACAAGATGCCTTTATTCGTCACGAGGAATGCGACTTAGGCCAAGGCTACCTCTACGGTAAACCCATTACCGCAACACAGTTTGAGCAGGCATTTATCCATAAAAAAGAGCATTAAGTTCATCCTTAATGCTCTTTTTTATTTCGCGAATTAAAACCGACTGAATAATGCTACGTGAATAGTCATTTCCACAGAATGTTATAACTCACATTTGGATAGAAGTCCGCTAGAAATAAATTCTAATCGGGCTTATTTCAGATAAGTATTTATATTTAAAACTTCTAAAGATGTAGCCAATTTTTATTGGCCACTACACTCATAACCATATCTCGAACATGCAATGGACTTGGCGAATAACTGTGGTCGTTTCGAGTGGAGTAGGTGTCTTCTGTAATTTTAGAGTTATTCCGGTGCTGACACCACTAGAGTGTCATCTATCGTTAAAAATGATTAATTATAAGCTGATTTAATTTTTTAGGAGTGAAAAAATAACATACTCACTCTGCAATTCAGCCTCTTTTATTTTTTCATCCATGAAAGCTAGTAATCCAGGATAATGCTGTCTACGTCTAAAATAACTCTGAAACAATTTTACAACGGAGTCTTTGGTTAACTTTTCTTGCTGCATAGCAATTCCTGCCAAGTAACTTTTTAGCATTAATATATCAAGTATTAGAAACTTAAAATACTCAGTTGGTCGCTTGCCTAAGTGAGCCATAAATTGGTCGTTATAAATACTATATAACAAAAAGTTATTTAAAAGATGAGGATATTCTGCTAAATGCTCATCTATTATTTTTTGTGAGATTTTTAATATTTCAGTGTAGGCATGATGCTCTCGATTTGGATTGGCGACTATGAAAATATTATCATTGTTACTGGAGGCCTCATTAGTGTTGAGGCTTCTCATTAGCATCTGTTGGCATTCGATGAAATCATCAAACTTTTTAATATTGCATGTGGGGATCTCTTTATTTTTATATATATGGGTAACGAAAAATGAATCTTGAGTTGCAAAGAAATGCCACTTTATAGCCGATACTGAAGGCAGTGCTTGAAAATGCTCAAGCAAAGTACCATCACTAATCATGATATTAAAGTTCTCAGCAAGTTCTGACAAACGAGTGATATTATTTAAATGAGAATCAGACTGTTTTAAAAATAAGCCAATTATAAATAGTTGTTGTTCAAAGTTGAGTTCAGAATTTAAAGCAATACTAAAGCAAAAATCACGAATAAATGCTAAATACGCAGGTAGATTAGCAGCAGTTAAACCACGGATATTGCCATGACTTAATTCATTTTGGTATTGAGTTACAGTTGATATCATCATGGCTTCAGGATCATATAAGACATTTTTAACGACTTCAGGGCAAGAAATCGCCATACTCATCTCAGCTTGTTCGCCAAACCAACGAGGTGTACGCGGATAATCTTGGCATACATGTGGTAGTAGTTTTGGACCACATTTTTTATGTATATTGCATAAGTTTTTTTCATCTAAAACAGGGCAATCACCATTGTTGGACATTTTTATACTGGCGTAATCTTTTTCTGATTTTCTAGTTAGCTTGAAGGTTGAAGAAGCAAGTTGACGAATTACAATATCACCGTGCTTTTTTAAGGTTTTATAAGTCTGTTTGTCTACTTCTACTGTCCAAGTATTACAGCAATGAGCAGTACAATCACTGCCAATACAGGCGAAGTCACTAGCAAATTTCGGTGTCATTACTTCCAATTTTTTTTTATTCATAGTGTTAATAAATTCCTGTATGACGTTATCTTTAGACTTGCATGCAAGTTTGCTTACAAAAGGGAGTGATACATTAGCTTTTTAGGACGAATTATATATTGAGAACTTACCTAAGATTAGCATTGTTGCACCAGTAACTTTCTAAAATATGGAAGATTAAAGCAGCGACCATCAACGGATAGTCGCGGCTTTAAATCTCACTCATAGGAATAGGGAAACGAGACTAGTCTGCTTTAATGACAGCTTGTGTCAGTATTTCTTGGTCATTCTTAAACACCACTAGCTCGCCTAGAGGACTATCGCTGCCGCCTAAGACGGTGACATAACAATGATACTGGTATGGGCCGCTGCGAAATTGATATGAATGATTCCCGCCGCTGCCATCAAAAACGAGTTTGCCTTTATTCAGCACTAAATCTGGCTTTTCACTCAAAGCCTTACCCTTTGCCCATGCGGCATAACGGTATTGGCTGTTCCCCATATCATCGACACGAATAGTAAACTTGGCGGTCTCCCAAGATAACGCTGGGCTGACAAACTCACTCACACTCGGATGTAATGCCGTTTGTTGCTTAGCAATAAGCTCTGCTTTCAGTTTTGCCTCTACCGGTGTTTGATAGTTAATGGCGATGATCTTGCCATCAAAGTCCAGCCACACAACACCGCTACCGAGCATAATGCCGCGCCAGCCCATCGTCTGCCAATCGGCTTCAATCTTAGAATGGGCGATCTGCTCAAGCAGCTTAGGATCAAAAACCTGATCGAAACGTGCGATCATTTCCTGAGTATTTTGAATCGCGGGGATCGGATATTCACGTTTAAGCGGGTAAGCCACACGCTTAGCAAGCGCCTCAAGATCATTGGCCTTGGCGGCGACGATAAGCCCCTGCACCAGAGGGATATATTCCTGTGGCATGGCTTCATCAGCGGCGTTTGCATTGATGCTTAAACCCATAACGCTGAATATTAACGCCGCAGAAAACGCGATATTCATCAGTGTAACTTGGCTGAAAACAGCTAATTTGCTTCCCTTGAGTCGTGAGGCGAATGGCATCTTTATCCCTTACTCCAAATGTCTCTGCTGAGACTAAAGGCCAAGAATACCATAAGTGCCTCAGACTAAAACCTAAGGTGATTTACACTGCGCCTGACTAAGCGGTTAATAATAGGTTTGAGTAAATCGCCAAGGCTACCGACATAAAGATAACACCAATAACCGCATCGATAACCGGTGTTAGTCGCTGCAATTTAAGTTGCACCTGCGCCTTTGACAACATTACCGCTAAAAAGCCAAACCATGCCAATGACAAAGACAACAACAAAATAGCAGAAGCGATTTTAGTGCTCGTTGTAACACTTGGGGTAATCAAGGCCGAAAACAGGGTTAAGAAAAACACTAATGCTTTCGGATTCAATAGATTAGTATAAAGCCCAGTCAAAAAACCTTGCCTGCGTGACATAGCGCCACCTAAGCCACCAGCAACAGACTCCACACCTTCAACGTCACCAGCGCTAATGACAGCATCATCATTTGTCCCTGCATGGACTCTGGCACTCATTTTACGTTTAGCGAGTATCGCAAGACCGGCACGCAGGGCACCAAACCCCATCCAAGCGAGGTAAGAAGCGCCCACAATTTGCACTAAGAGATACAGGGTGTGCGAACTCTTAATGAGTAGACTCACACCGGTCAGACTCAAAATCGTATGAGCTAAAATGGCTATTGAAATCCCCACAGCGGCGGCAACCGCAGTGCTTCTGGACTGCTGAGTCGCAATCTTCACCATAATGGCAAAATCGGGTCCGGGACTGATTAAAGCAACAGCATGGATTACAGCCAAGGTAAGTAATAAAGATAAATCCATAGATATGCGGCTCCACAAAAAAGGTTAATAACGATAACTGAGGCAGCCAGTATGGCAATTTGTCGCAGCGCTGAATTGTAATAAATTGCACTATTTCAGTGTTTTTTAAAATCAGCGGCAGTTGAAAGACGGGGGAAATTAGAGCATACGCCGCTGAAATTGCACTGGCGATAATAGGAATGCCTGCTTAAAAGCTTTGTTTAAATGACTTTGATCGAAAAATCCGAACTGCTGCGCCACATCCGCCACTAAAGCGCCATGACTTAAGGACTTTTTCGCCAACTCTAAACGCACCCGCTTGAGATAAGCATGGGGAGTCATCCCTGTTGCCTGTTTAAATTGCCGTAAAAACTGAAACTTACTTAAATTCACTTCATTGGCTAAGGTTTCAAGTTGAGTATTATGCCAAGGCTCATCGTGAATTCGCTGTTTCACTAAGCTCACCTGCAACTTAGATAACCCCTGCGGTTGATTCGGTTTAGATAGGCAAGATGAAATACCGCTCGGGTAACGCTCCAGCAGCAGATGAATAAAATTCAGTAAGTGGGACTCACCCGCAAGCGCACTGCATTGGCCTTGAATTAATAGCTCGTGTAGCTGAATAAAATATTGATAAAGCGTAGGGTCATCCACCATAGGCGCGCTGAAAAAGTGCTCCTTCAAACCCAGTTCTTGGCTGACTTCATTCATATATTCCACAGGGATCGACATCACTTTCACCCGATAACCGTCGGCATCGCGGCTCTGACCATCGTGGGTTTCGTCGGGATTTAAGGTCGATAAACTATGCTGACCAAGCTGATAACTGCTGCCCTTATTCACAAACTGCTGCGCACCTTGAGTGACTACGCCTAAGTGGTAATCCAGATGCACATGTTTATCAAAACTGAAATGCGTAAATTCCGCCTGACTCAGTTCTATGCCTGATAAGCTAGGATGACGCCAATAATTAATGTTTTCAATGGGTATTGCAGTACTCATAACTCGCGGCGATTACCTATAGCATCAGCTGTAAAACAGGGGGGAAACTCAGATCGACTCGTCATCATTCTAGCCTCCATTGTCAGCGCGGGAATAGTAAATTATTGCAGCCACATAGTTTGAAGCAATTTGGGCTTAGATTAGTGCTTAAATTTGGGCTTAGATTAGTGCTTAAATTAGCGCTTAAATGAGTGCTGCAGAAAAAAGCGCCCAACTATCTGGACGCTTAATTGAGATACATTTTTGCTCGGCGACATACGTAATAACCTTCGATATCGCCTTAACAGATGAATATCACTAGAAATGATAACTCACGCTGACTCTCACCATTCGTGGCTCAACAGGATGATAATGCTGATCTTCAACCCCTTCGGCTGCTTCGCCGGGCAAACGAGAGGCATAAAAATAATCTATGTCGTGATCTTTACTATCAAACACATTGAGCAGCTCAAGCTTAGTATCGAAGCGGCGGAACTCGTATCCTAATGCGAGGTTAACTAATGTGGTCGCATCAGCCTTGTGGTCATTAAAGCTGTCGAGCACCCGCTCGCCAAGGTGCCGCACGCGTACACTCGAATACAGGCCATCGCCGTCGGGTCGATAGGTGATGCCCGCACTGGCAACAAAGGGAACCGCGCCATCGATATACTTGCCCTCTTCAAATTCATTTTCAGTAAATCTGGCGTTAGTCCACGCTAATTCCATATCGATACTGATTGCCTCATTCAACCAATAATAAGCCGTTAATTCAGCACCATAACGTTCAGATGCACGACTCGGCTCAGTGTTACCCGCATCGCCCACAAATACTAATTCTGAATCTAGTTGCAGATACCAGATCGCAGCAGAGAAATTAATAAAGTCTCTGTCATAGTATTTCACCCCAAATTCGCCGCCATTTGAGCGCACGAGCAAATCGACTTTTTCGACCTCATCGCCACTCACGGGGTCAACCTTAATCGTCGCACCGCGGGCATCGTTCGAATGCAGCCCTTGGCCTGCATTAACATACAACTCAAGATTATCGCTCCACAAATAAGAAGCACCGGCTTTGAGGCTGAACATACCATCGGACGCATCGCCACTGTTAAGCGGATTATCACTGTCGACCTGCACATCAAAATAATCGTAACGCAGCCCAAGATTAAAACGCCATTGATCAGCTGGCAGCCACTCAACTTTGCCAAAGATACCACTCGACAACTCTTGCACTTCATCTAGCCTTACCGTATTCAGCCGTTGTCGCGCCTGAGTGTTATACAAACCCACTGCGCCAATATCGTCATAACGCACATCGCCGCCCACACTGTAATTCAGTTGAGTGCCACCAAACGAAGTTTGCCAATCACGCTTAAGATCCAGGGGCTGATTACACTTTTTGACCAGTTCCAAAAATAATCTCTTCTCTGAAGTCATCACTCCAACATGCTCGATTAAATTTTTGAGTTTGGCTGGTTTTAGCTGGGTGTAATTTCACCAGATTTAAGGCCCAGCGGCGTAAAATGGCCAAGATACTGGCGCCATCTTCATCATACATTTTCTGCTTATCTTCTTGAAATAGCTTATCTAAAAGCCAATGTTGATTATTTTCAGTTTGCCAATGAGC
>NZ_JAKKSG010000016.1:0-141446 GCF_025653545.1 Shewanella sp. SW1
CCTCAGGCTCGTTAAATGGTTGCCTGCGCGCACGCCAGTTCACTCAGGATGATGCCCATGTTTTTTGCTGTTGGTCTCAGGCAGAGGAGGAGATACGTGGTTTTCTCCAGCGTGCAAAGCAGGTTTATGGTGATTACGGCTACCATAATTTAGACGTAAAAATATCGACTAAACCTGAGAAGGCATTAGGCAGCGATGAGCAATGGTGCCGAGCACAAAAGCTATTGGATTCAGCCTGCCATAGCGAGGGCTTTGATGCCGAGTATCAAGCTGGTGAAGGGGCTTTCTATGGTCCCAAAATTGAACTGTCACTGACAGATTCTATGGGAAGACGCTGGCAGTGTGGCACTATCCAGTTTGATTTTAATTTGCCTGAAAGATTCGATGTTCAGTACACAAATGAGCAAGGTGAATTCGAACGGCCAGTGATTATGCATCAAGCTATGTATGGCTCTATCGAGCGTTGGTTGGGGATTCTCTTGGAAGTCTCACAGGGTAACCTGCCGGATTGGTTGCATCCCGTGCCTGTTGCTATCGCTTCAGTGAATGAGTCAAACAGCCAATTTGTCCGTCAGTTAGCCGCACTATGTTTAGCGCGAGACATGCGAGTGTTGGTTGATATCAGTCAACACTCAGTTGCCCGCAAAATGAAACGCTTTCACAAGCAAAAAGTGCCTTACATCTTAACGGTTGGGGATAAAGAAGAGGCCGAGAAGTGTGTGTCAGTTAAGTGCCGCAAAGACGGTGTTATGACACACATCCCTCTTTTTGAATTAGCTGACTACCTCGCGGATAAACTAGAATGCAAGCTATAACGTAAGGAAGACTGTGTTTGTTATCTAAGGCTAGCTATTGTTACCATCGCTGGCCTTTTACTCAAATTGTTACTTTGTCTAATAGTCGGCTAGTTCATTAAAGGGGTTGTGAAACTGTTGATTTAGTTAGTTTTCAATTTGATTTGCTGTAGACGCTACTTTTATTGGCAGATAACTTTTGCCTCACAGCTTGCCACGGTTCGAATAACAGTACTTTGTTGTTTGATAATTTGAGATACAAAAAAGTAATGGATACTAAAACGTAAGGCTTGACCATGAGGGATTAAAAAACGATTACAGTGAATCAGACTTGCCTAGTCTGGTTCATGCGCATCACGCTGTTATTTTACGCAAGCTTCTGGCTCACGCGCTTTGGTCCAAACTCGTGTCAGGCCGAGCAGTTCTGGCACGTTTATGCCCCAAAACGTTTTAGAGTAATATAACCACTCAGGAGTTTTCAGTTTTAATTTGCCATACAAAAGCTAATCAATTTTCACTTGTTATTAGGTCCGGCAATTACAGCTAATATCCCAATTAAGATACTTCATTATGACCATATAGATGCAAATGCTGCATCAGAAGACTTTGGTTTTGGCTTAGCTTCATCAATGGAAAAGCGTATCGGGATGTTGAAAGCTGAACCGAAACCAATAGCATCCCCCCTAGGTAAACCAGAAATTTCACTTAGAGTATGTTCATTACCGTTTTCTATAGCGTGTCTTAATGCATTGATGTCTCGCTCATTAGTTAAGCGAAGAGAGATCCAATTTGAACACATAGCCAGCACTGTCGAAGATAGCTCTGATGGGCGTTGAGTACTAACAAGTAAAGAGCAATTAAATTTACGCCCTTCTTTTGCAAGCCTTTCGTATGCTTTAAGTTGAGTTCCTTCTTCTGCGAAGGGATCTCTAAGGTAGTGATGGGCTTCCTCTAAAAGAAGCATGGTTGGATAATTCTGATCTTGGCCTCTTTTAAATAATACATCAGAGTACATCTCTAAAAGTGAACCTAAAATCATTGGTGCATGATCATCTGCTATGTTTTTTAAGTTAATGATATGAACATCCCAATCTTGTTGCCCCCCAGATTTTTTACCAAAAATATAATCAACTTCATCTTCAACTTCTTTATTCCACATAGTCGCTGGGTTCGAAATTGCTTGTCCTCCAGATAAGTTAACTACATTGTTGAATCTAGGGTCATCTACCAGTTGCTGGATAATCTTAACTAATGGCAATACATTACCATAACTAAAAGCATCTCTTTTGCTTGCGCCTTGAGGTGTGAATGCTTGACATCCGAACTCAGCAACAAGGTTAGCTAGCGCTTTAAAAGGAGGCCAAGTTTGGAAATGTCCAAGCGCATTGCTTCTTAACTTTTTCAACCACTGACTTAAATGATCTTGTCCATCTTGTCGACAGTCATCAACTAACTCGAACCAATTTGCAGTTGTCGAAGGTGGTATTGTTTCAGCGGTCCATATCAATCCGTTCTGACACGTACAAACCATATGAAGTGACTTCAATGCATTGCGTAGAGCAGGTAATTGTGTTTTATCGCTTGGCCTTAATAATTTGATTAAGCCGGCATAGCCAAATGCTTGATAAGGTATTTGATGATAGGTAGGGTATTTACCAACAAAAATAGGAGGTGCCTGCACAGGTTCAAATATAACTGAGCTAGTTGTAGAGGGTGGGATACTACCCAAAATGGTCTCTTTCACTCGTTTTTGACCAATAAATGCATCAGCATATTCACCATTTATATCGAAAATAACGATTCTGGATTTTGTGAATTTTTCACGTATTCTTTGTGATAACAGTGCATTAAAATTTGATTTCCCATAACCTGTACTACCAAGAACAGCCAAATGTCTTGAAAGTAGAGAATTGAGACCAGCATTGATCCTCGTCGTTTTAGTTCTTGAGTCTCTCCCTAGTTCAATAGTTGAGTCTTTTTCATCTTCATTTACGCCATAGATAGTTTCTAGATAGTCGCTCGAAAGGGGAATCGCTTTTGCACCTAATGTTGGTAATTTCCAGTTCTCTGAAATAAATTTTCGAGTGTCACCCTCCTGAAATACATAGCCAACGGAATATGCAATGAGTTGCCTTAGAGGGGTATCTGTTACATTCATTGTGCCCACATTAGAAGAATGAGCCTTGTCTGGATCAACAAATGCCATATCAGTGATTCTAGCAATAACAAGGTTAGTACCAGCATCCAATCCAATTAAATCGCCAGGTTGAGAGACCGAGCTTACCCCTCGTCGGTGAGATGCTAATTGACCTTTGTGACCCTCAAGTAAGTTAACGCGAATTTTTGTACCTTCAAGCGCAACAACATACCCAATAGAATCGACGCTTTCTATGCTCATATCTGATTACCACTTTGAACTAAATCATTTATAGCGGAGATAAGCTCTTGTGTGGAAGTATCTCTGGGAAATAATACTGGTTTTGGAAGGTATTTAACAAATGAGTCGAAGTAAGCCTTAGAGTTTCCGCCAACAATCGTAATTTGATTTAATGACAGTGATTTAAGTTTTTTGATGCATTTCTGAGCTTCGTTCAAATTAGCTGTATTTGACGATATTGTATCGAGTTCAGGGTAAAAAATAACAATATGTAGGGATGGGTTTAATAGTGCACCAAGAATTATCCGATTTATATGATAGTCACCGAACCCATATCCGTTGACGAAAATGGCTGTTTGTGGTTTTGATAAGAACTCACTAAACCGGCGAAACATCTCACCGTACACAAAACCGATTGTGTGGTGGTACTTATTAGCACCAGGGTAAATTAAGAATTGCTTATCATATACAGATTCACCATTTAGTAATGGCTCAATATAGCGGCTTTTTGCTAAAGCGGAAGGGATCTCCTTAATATCGCTGTCATTTTCTTGAACCCAAGACAGTGAGCCATGTAATTTATGCAAATAGGCATGATAGTGGCCAAATCTAGCTTCACCTTTCGCATTAACGTTTCTAAAGCTCAAGTCAAAATTTTGAGGCTGAAAAGTTCTTGTATGAAGTCCTGAAAACCCATTCACAAGTTGAATGCCTATTTCTTCGGCTGCCCACTCTAAAGAGAGATCATAGTTGGTGGTAAATAGCATCGGAGCAGCTTGACCAGGTTGGCGATTCGAAATTAATTTTTCAAGTAACTCTCGGTGATATTTGAATTGCTCTTGAGATCCTAAATTCTCATCACCAAAAGCTTCTTGTTTTACCAGTAGTGCCGCTTTGGTTACGGATTGATATAAGCAAAGTAGAATTTTCTGAAGCTTGCCTACTGGTTGGGACTCAACATCTGTCTCGATGTTTAATGGTGACATTTTTTTGTATACCGATAAATATTGAGTTACTTGATCTAAAAGTTGCTCCACATTTACATCTTTGTTCGTGATATTTTCTTGAGTAATGAGTTTAAAGCTGAGTAATTCAGTAAGTATGTTTTGAGAGTTGGTGATAGCATCAAGCCACACATCTTTCATTGTCATACCACCACACCCTACAGATGCACCAGCACCAAGAAGGACACCTATGTTTTCTAGCTGGCATAAAGAGCCTAAGTGACTTTTAAAGTCATTTTCAGAAATATTAGTAGCGCCTTGGTAGATAAACTCACTCATTTTATTTTTTTACATCAAAATATGCGTATAGCAGAGTGTGCAATTTTTTTGTGTGAGATACAATGACTCACAGACTTAAATGATTGTTTTAATTCAGGTGATAATTTAAATGAGTAATAATGAGTTGCAAATGGTTTTTACTGATTATTCGGACTTAAGTAAACTGATGAATGAATGGCATGTAAGGCTATGTAATGCGCAACAAGGGCACTACAAACGTTCAGAGACTCTTTATTGTAGAGCAAATTTGTCAGGATATTTACTAATTACTGCTACGACAGTAGTTACAGCAATGCTTTTTTTGGATGCTAAAGATTGTTTAAAAGCAATTCTTGTATTTATGAGCATTCTTTCAGCAGGGCTATCTGGTGTTGTTTCTTTTGCTAGGTTTGCAGAGAATGCTGAGAAGCACCGTTCCGCAGCTGGAAGTTATGGAAAAATCAGAAGACAGCTTGAGCATTTAAATTCAAAAAGAGCGGATATGACTCCTGTAGATGTTCAAAGTAAGCTAAAGCTATTGAGGATTGAGTGGGAGTACATCTCTGACAATGCGCCACTAACCCCTAAATCAGCTCTTATTACTAAATAAAGTGACAATGTAGAGTAAACTTGGCAGCTTTGAAATAATTATTTAATATTGGAGAGCCTAGATTGACAACTTTAGTTATCGTCGGTAATGGATTTGATATACAAAACGGTCTACCTACAAGTTATTGCTCTTTTTTCAATCAATATAATAATCAACTCGATGAGCACTTTGTGCATTTCCCTAGCTTTTATGATGATCAAGAGTGGTCAAATTTTGAAGAAAATTTAGGCATCTTTGACGAGGATAACTTCAGAGAGAGTGCAGCATGTGAACCGAGTATGGATGACATGATAGAGTCATCTCAACACGTGAACGGCTATAATGACGAAATATCTCAAAAAGTGGATGAGTTAGTAGGTGATATAAAAAGCGCATTTACAGCTTGGATTAGAGGAATAGATGTAAACCAAGCCAAGAAGTTTATGGAGTTCCCGAAAGAGTATAAATTTATAAACTTCAATTATACATCTACTCTTCAAGATGTATATTTAGTGCTAGATGAAGATGTGCTGCATATTCATGGTAAAGCTAGATGTAATGTTATATTTGGACATGGTAAGGGTAATGGCAACCAATCCTCGACTATGGTAACAAATGATAATACTCCTTGGTTTGAGGAGTCATATCAAACCTTAGCATCTGTAACTGAAAAATTTCATAAACCAGTCAATGAAATTCTCGAAGTGCATAAAGAACAACTAGAAAAATATGGTGATGTTACAAAGATCATTGTACTTGGTCACTCGATTAATAAGATCGATGTCCCATATTTTAAATGTATTTTAAATGCTTATCCAAATGCAGTGTGGAGGAATTGGAATCATAAAGGTGATGTAAATGATGGGGTATCAGATACACATTGTAGATTGCTGAGTCTAGGGGTTTCTACTGAAAAATTGTACTCACTTTCATCTAAAAAGCTAGAAAAGGCTTATCCGCTCAGCTGATATATTCATCCCCCTGATTAAATAATGTATAAAGGCGTAGTGAAACTAACCACATTCTTAAAAGTTTTCATTACAAAGCCTTATCTGAAAATAATCAAGGAGAACTGATATTCTAACGAGATTTTGTGCAAACTCGTGTCAGGCCGATCAGTTCTGGCACGTTTATGCCCCAAAACGCGTTTGAAGTTGATATCTATTGATATGACGGCACTCGCATTTCCCCTCATTAACAACTTTTCACAGTGCGCTTGGGTTCATAATAATGTAATCTGAGTTCAGTTTGACTAACAGTACACTCTTTCAATAGTTTAATTCTATGTAGTGTACTGTACTGTCCAGAGAGTTATTAGATTATTTGAGCTATGAAAAAACTATGTCATTAAAAATCTATACAGAATACGCCCTTACCAAGCGCATAATGAAACATAAAGGCGGTATTACGTTCGTTATTGGATCTGCATTTAGTCAAAAAGACAAGAATGGATTTGGTATCCACAACGTAGATGGTGTTATTGACTTCATCGAAGATTACATCAAGCGTGAAGACCCAGAAGATTTAGAGTATTTTAGAGGCCAATTAAGCGATAGCATACACCAAGAACGTTACCAAACGGCGTTTGATGTCGTATCAAGCATTTATGGCCAAGATGCAGTCAATGAAATCATTGCCGAAGTGATAAAAAGTAATGAGGATGAAAACGGTAAGCAAAGGATACCCAAGGCAGTCAGTGATTTCGTAGCGGCCATTAGACAAAAAAATATCAATGTCACCAATATTGTAACCACGAACTTCGATACTTTATTGGAAGAAGAATTTCAGAATCAAGGGATTGGATGCAATTCTTATAGTCTTGTTAATGACACTCATTTCCAATCCAATGTGAATAACCTAGTTAATATTTTTCATTTACATGGTAAGTGGGATCAGGACACCATGCATACGGTTAATCAATTGCAGGTAATTCGCGAACGCATTGAAATTTCGCTACAAAACCTTGTAAAAGATGACCTTGTCGTTGTCATAGCTTATGGGGGATGGGAAGACAGTTTTACACGTTCTCTTGCAAAAGTCGTAACTAACCCAGCGCTTGATTACCAAATCCTTTGGACTTTTTACGAGCCTGAAGAAACAAAGATTCATTCAACACGTCAGGGATTATTTGAGGAGCTAGGCGATGCGATTGCTCGTGCCCGTGTGCATTTTTATATGGGCATTGATTGCAATTCAACGTTTGAAAAACTTTCTGAGGTAAATGAAGTAAAAAAAAAAGAAATGCTAAGCACGAGTTAGACCGTCAACTTTTTGAAGAGCTCAGTTTTTATGATATAGAGAACAGAGGGTATAACCGAAAAGTCAGAAACAAGACATCTCTAGATGCGATAAAGCATTTAAATAATCATAATGCATTGTCGATACTAGCTCCTCTAGGGTATGGCGTGTATGATTTTATTTCTTCTTTCAAACACGATTCTGAACAGCATAAGTCCAAATATTTTCGTATCGATTGCTCTGAGGTACTAACAAAGGCACAAATCGAAAGCCAGATAAAAAGTGATACCTATCAGTCACTTGCTCAGCTCATCTTACTCTGTTGCGCCAATGCAGAAAAAGTACTGTATTTCATTATCTTTGATAACATAAAAAGTAGCATGAATGCGGAAGCTCTGAATTATTTAGCAGGATTGCCAGACTCACTCCCCACCTTTGGTAAAAATATTTTCATAATATTTACGTCAAGAGTGAGTATTAAACAGTTCAGAAGATTTCATGTTGAGCTAGAAGCCTTAACTTTACATGAAACAGAGTTGATTCTTAATGGCAGAGTTGACTTGTCAGAGTATACACAATCTCAAGTCGCGTTGATTCATGAAAGGTCTGAAGGCGTTGTTGATAAGCTCGAACAAATCATGGATTTTATGGAAGATAGTTCCGTTGATGAGGTATTAGAGCACGACGAAATATTTGATGATGAATTTCATCTTGAGCACATTCCTACAACGACATTAAGCCAACTAGATTTGTTGTTCACAGATGCATCAAAAAGATTGACGCTTAAGATGCTTAATATTCTATCGATATTAAAAAATGGTGAAACATTGTCAAATCTTAGAGCTGATCTCATGGGGCGGGATCTGAACCCTAAGCATGTAAAAGAATTGGTTAGATTCGAATTGGCTACGACGATGCAGATCGATGTATCTACAAAGATTATCAAGATTAACCCAATCATCAAAGGTTACGTTCTTAGTAAGATGTCCAAAGTACAAGTGTACGAAATATCTAATGCTTATCTCAACGTAACAATGACTCCGACAAAGAATGGAATCCGGCTGAGTTCACTCAATCGCAAGGTATATCAAAAAGGCTATGGTGCCGAAGAAGATAATACAGGCACATTGCTCCTCAACTCAATTGAGTCTGTTTTGGATAACATAAAAATCAACACCGAACAGGGTGAGAGTAATGAGATGAATGAAAGGAGGCTAACGAAGTTGCGCCATTATTGCAGCTCCTACGTTTACATACTTCGCAACTCTAGTCGCTATGCGGAAACGATATCCGCAGTTGCTCTTTTACACAATACCATTGAAAAAATTGATCCAGATTCACTTTATAAATACTACCTTTATATCGCTTCATCATATCGCATAAGGTCTGACTATTCTGAGGCAAAAAAATATCTTGATCGTTGTATGGCTCTTTGCCCTGAAAGTGACAAAGGAACACTTGAAGAAATTTACCTCGAACGTATACATTTACTTGAACACGTTGACAAACCCGCTGCAATTGCTTTAGCAAAAGCTAACAAAAACCAATACCATAAAAAGTCAACTGAATACATTGTGTCAGAGGTGGTTATTGCTGAGGAAAAAGACCCTGACGACCGATTCAGAACTTTAGTCAGGCTAGAGAAAAAAGCTAGAAAACTAAAACACTTCACCTTAGCGAACAATATTGTATTTACGCTCAACAAGGAGAGAAGTAACGTTGATAAGATCAAGAATCTGAATACTGCACTTGAGTCAGAAAAAAGCAGTTATAACTACTGCCGAGCAACAATTTATAAGAATCAAGCGCTAGTAGAAAGTAATCTGTTTCAACGTATTAAAGAGCAAGATATTCAAGATTTGTCATACATCTACAATTATCTATTCAGACAAAAGTTTGATACCTTGTTTGTTCAGTGTCACAAACTCCTCTGGGATATTGCAGCCTACCGCCAACTGAGGGATATCATCACAATGATCTATATCAGAGGAACCATTGTTTGGAGACTGAACGATGATTCCGAAAACGAACAGAAATATGAAAAGCTCATACAAGACTTCGATGACCCGAGTTTAGTTAATCGCTTGGTTTATAAAGCCTAGTGATTCGTTTTTTAAAAAGCCCACTTGTTAAAATACTCTTGGGCTTTTTGTGTTTAACTAACTAATTTGCCAAAGGGAGGGCTATAAAATTTCATTAGCACCCTTTTACGACACTATTCCCACTTTTGTAGTGAGCATCATCGATATATAAACTAATCCATATTTTGCTAATTTAGAAAGGCCACTGAAACACTTCTGTCCATAAGCGTGCCAAAAGCCATCAGCCTATGTGCTAATAAGCCAACAAACTTTGATCATAGGTCATAACCTACGCACAGATTGTTGGTGCAGTGCTCTTGGATAAATATCGACTCAATCCGAATAATCTAGGATCAGTCTTTTGAACAAGTGACTTCCTGGGTAAAGTGGGAACGATTCACCTGCTTGCCTTAACACTCCAGATTCTAACCATGCACCAATGATTTCTTTATAAATTGGGGGCAATTGTTCTATTGGCGTGCTATCAGCGGTTCCCATTCCAGCATAGTAACCTAAGTGTAAGGAGCTATCTTCCTGGGAAATTAACAAGTAAGGGGAGCCTATCTCTTTGTTAGTCCAACTTCTAATTTTATCAATTTCAAATTGACTCATAGATAACTCATCCAACTAAAATTCAATAAAATGTACAAACATTTAAAATTACGTGATTAGATGAACTGATTAACATTAGCCAACCTAATCTTTTCTGAGCATCATTTCCCCCAAAAGCTTGCTAGAGATTGATCAATTTTTATTGTCACTTCTACCGTCTGGTTGGTAGTGATTTTCCTCAAAATTGATAAAACTTTAGCTTTTTAATGGCTATGAATAGCCTAAAAAGGCACATTTCCACTCAAACAATCATCCACCGAAAATTGGGGCATTGCCAATAAAAAGCCTCTTCCCACATTGGGTAAGAAGAGGCTTTTACTGCCTATCCGGCAGTTTGCTGTATTAACATAAACGTCGAAACGATTGTTTTTATTTTCAGCTGCCTATACGGCAGGTCACTTATTGATCCCACAAAAACAACTTCCGACGATATTTTCAGCTGCCTATACGGCAGGTCACATATATGCGCCATGTCATCTGCACCTCTCTTAATTTTCAGCTGCCTATACGGCAGGTCACTATACACTTATAAAATAAACCTATATAAAATCAATTACTAGAGCCAAAATCAAGGAAATAACCATATAATTTCTCAAACAGATAATTAGTTTTAAAATTAAAACGTTACAGTAACCACGAAACCAAAAGGTCAAATCTTATCTACAAGACGAGATAGCTCCGGTACTGTTCCATTTTGTTGTAAATTGCTAGCAAACCCATAGCTACTAAACAATTGTTCAGTTTGCTCCTTTGCTACCATTTTCTGTATATGAAGAAGGTAATCTTGCTTATTACTACCACTGCTCATTGCTATACGATGGAAAATGTTAAACTCTCTTGGCTGAGTATTTTTTATAGGATTAAATGTCTCACCTCGAGCTAATGCTCGTTTTTCCAAACGTTTTAAGCGTCTGCGGGCCTCACCAACAAAAATCTTTGCAATTGCCTGATTACGTTTGAACATCACTTCAGCACAATCATTAGGTACAACGTCGACGTTACCAAGACTAAAAAAGCCACATTCTTTCATATCTTGAAAATAGGATTGCTGCTTCAGCTCACTCAATACAATTTCATCAGAATGAACAAAAGCAATGACATTACCGATAGAGCCGTCCGACCAAGCAGGAAACGTTATCCCAAGACCTTTAATTTCATGTTTGCAGATGTACCCATGCATTACTGAGATACAACGCCCCATTAGCAGGGCCAAGTTTGCTTCTTTTGGTAAGAAACGCACCATAAAATAGTAGCGCTGCATATTATGCCTTCTTCGTTTCGGCTTTCTTCTGGAACATACCACCCTTTATCAGGACAGCAAAAAGATAGTAAATATTAGGATGAATTGAATGCCCTGACTCTGCAGCCTGTTGATTGAGCTCAGCTAAATACAGCTCTGTATTTACAAATAAGGTATAAAAACTCAGTGCAGATTCAGGTGAACGCCGTGCAATACCCAGCTCTTTGTCTGCACCGTACTCATGTACTCGTAATCGTTTAACATCGTCCTGATCCCACCAATTATCAATTGATTGAATAGCCGCACCTATCTTGACCGAATTAAAGCTCACCGCATAACGACCATCAGTACATTTAACCTTAGTAAACTGTTTTGAAGTTTCACCTTCTGCGGACTTTTCACCAAAGGTTTGGCTTGGGTAGATCTCTTGGCAAAAGACAGTCTCAATTTTTGCTGTAATATCGGCGTTCCAAAATACATTCGGATCAGTCAAAGCTAAGTGCATCTCTTTACTTAATTCATCAAGAACAGTCAGGGCTTCATCAGACCAAATATTCCAAGCTAACTGCCTCGTATTACTGATTTGATAACACTTTCCCGTACTGGTTTTAACATCTATTTGAGTGTTACCAGAGTTTTGATTACGCCAGAGCCAAGTTCCTAACAGCAGATTTTTACAAAAACGGGTCGCCAGCTCTTGGTAACCATCGCATTCCTTAAATGCTGCAGATAACTTTTCAAGCAAAGTAAAAACTTCAGGAGCGCTGCAGCCAGAGGGTTTGAGCGAGTTAGCTTGTACTCTTAGCGAGAAGCGGCAATAGATGTGTTCTACATTTGGCGGGACATAGCATTCTTCAATAGTTAGAGGATTACAGTGTGTAAGGTCCTGGGGTGCTAAGTTTTTCGATTTAAATTGGGGAGTAAATGCTTCAGTGAATCCAGCTTTTTGACCACGTATACGAGTGATTTCAGCTTCAAGAGGAACAAAATCAGAATCGGTCGTTTTATAGAAAAATACCGCCTTACTTGGGTAGAGGGATCGGTCATACTTTAAAACATTGCATAGCTCCATAAACCTTCCTTAAATCCGTTTCATCAGCATTGAATGCTCTTTTGCCTCTAACATCCAAAACGCTCTCTTAAAATAGTTTTTCTGCCCCTGTAACCTTATCTCAATTGCCGATGCACACTCAACTACGCTAAGCGCTGGTTCAGCATAGCAATGCAAAGGCTCTAGGCTACCGACTCGGTTAACGGGTTCAGTCAATGGTAAATAGCCAACCATAGTGGGACACAGCGAAGAATTTTTATCCAGCAGAAACAGAAGATCACTAACATTACCCATTGAATATCTAGTCGGCATAATCCATTTCCCTGACATAGGCAGTCTTTTCAATATTGAAAAAAGTTCAGCTTCGGATTGATAAAGCTGGCACCACGCATCAACAGCATCTAACTCGGGAGGATGCATTACTCCACCGGCAAAGTTCGCCGGAAAACTTGCTTTCAACATTTCAGTTTGGTTATCTAAGATAGCTAAATCGTCTTCATAACCATCAATGTGAATGACAAGATCAAACACTAAATCACAATGTCGATTATCAATTATTCCAGCTCGCCTAAATTGATTCTCTTTCGCTCCTTGCATGCCGAACTCAGGCAGTTTTTTGCCCGAGACAGATGAGTACTGACGAATAAACCACGAAAAGGAGGTCCATCTAAGCTGAGTACCCAATCCTTCATTTAATCGCCGCTGGTAGTTATGCATCATTCCCCAAACAGCTGTGAGAGAAGGAATGCCAACACAATAGGGATTAGATAAAGCTTGGGCATCAAACACCCGAATACCTTTCAAATGTAAATATCGCTGGAAATGCTCATCCTCAGCATCTTTTTGTAGCAAAGGTTCTTTATAAGCCAAATGAGTTAACAACCATTTCAAGCTATTTCGAAGAAGGGGCATCAGTCTCTGGTGAAATGCATACTGACTTATCATTGTAGAATGCGACATCACCGAATTTAATCTGCCGAACAGAGGCGCCAGCAATTCAGGTAATAGCTCATTCTCAAACGTTAAAAACTGATACTCTAATGAGCCATTAATAGGCTCAAGCTCGCGAAGAAGAATCGGCCCCTCTTTAACCTCTAATCGCCATTCCAACATTGGCGCAAGCCACTCAGATAACATCGCTCTTATCTGTCTAAGGTTAGCGACTTTTTGTTGCCTGCGTTGCTTTAACGCCAACGCTGATTCACTCGATAACAGTTCATCCAATACCCTCACAAATCGAGGCTGTGACAATACATTTTGATTCAATACATCCTGACCAGATAAAACCCTAGCCAGTAAATTATCGCCTAATCCGTGAGTTTTTTTATTAATACGAGGCGGATAATTCAGAGCTTTAACATTACCGCCAAGAGATGCGACTAGCTCACTGACTGCCGCGGAACGAATAAACTCAAGACTAGTATATCGGCCCTGTTTTTTGATTGCTGCTTGCTGGAGTTCAGACTGGAGTGCATGGCTTACAACGGGGGTAACCGCTATATATCCATCACGGTATGGCATTCGAACCTGTACGGAGTATTTATCGACTTTATCTGGGCTTAACTGCTCAGGTAAAAAATGCTTCACCCTACCGCAAACATTCATAAAATCTTTAACAGGCATGCCAAGTTCTTGAAAAGCCTCTTTCCAGTATTTTGGTGCTTCACACATTAACTTTGCAAGGCAAGTTACTTTACCTTGCCAAATAAAATGACAACCAAACAGTTTGGTGAAATTGACTTTAGCACTGTCATGAGACCACCCTAAAGTACGCTGGCAATTAACGCTACTCAATATGCTGGGATGTAATTGAGGACTGGGGGCAACGAGCCTTTGTTTACTGACCCGAATATCTGGATACTTGAGATTATGGGTATGCAGCCATTGTACTTCGTCAATGCAAACATCAATATGGGTTTGGTTGTTAACAGTTGTTCTAGCTAACCTTTTATCGAGTAAGTCATTCACCAACTTTTTCGGATAGGTAAGATTAAGCAAAATAATTAGGGCAGAGCTTTCCTCGCCAGTCACATCTAACGGTTCTGTATAAGCAGCAAATGCACGCCTCAACGCTGCCGAACGTGCTTGAACATCTTCAATATCTAGCAGTTCTCGCAAATGTAAATTCTTTACCATGCCGATAAGTACACCCCCTGTCTATCACTGCCGAAGCTGCTTTTATACTCGATCACTTGCCTTAAATAAAAAACACCAATATGTGGGTCAATCCTCTGCTTCATTTTTTGCCTAAACGCCGACGTTAATATCCCATCTTGATGAAGCCGATAAACTTGCTCTTGGGTTGTTGACAGTAAAACCGCTGTTTCTGCAACTGACACTAGCGTATCAGCCACATTAGGCTTTTTCGATTTTGGATGTAGCTCAACCAATCTTTGCAAATAACGCATTAATGCAACATAGATAAAATGTGGATCTTTATCCTCTGGATAAAGACATCGTGAATGCAAAATCAACTCACCAAAAATAAACCGAAAAGCAGTACGATTAAATAGCTCTATCAGCCTTAGTTCAGCGCCTTGCATCAGTTTATCCAGTTCTTGATAAAGGTTTTCAGGCCAGTTATCAAAATACTCCACCGCATCGTTAAAAGAAGCTTCTTTACTTTTGCAATAACGCTTTTGATACCAAAGTAGAGCCGCAAGCCGATGAGTCGCAGATACTTCATGAAGAAGCGGATTTGTAGAGGTAACATCACCACCAATAAGGCTCCTCGCTAACATGAGTTCTGGCTGTTTAGCGCGAACAATTTCCGCTTTTGAAAGCTCAAATCCACAGGAGCAATAGCCAATTGATTCATTCTCAATATAGTTGAGCGGCGCTTTGCATTCGGGGCAATGATGGATCAACGCACACTCATGCTTGGCACAGGCAGCATATGGTTTTAAATGCCAAACTTGCCGAATATAAAGCTCATCCTTTAAGCACTCAGGGCAAACGGGCACACTCTCAACATCATCCTCATTGGCATAACGGATAAAACTTAAAGGAATATCGATACCATTACGATGCACTGCAACGCTAGACCCAATAAAGACTCTGTTCGATCTAAATATGGCTATTTTCTCCAGTTCATGAGGAGGTAAACCAAGAAGGGACTCAAGCAAACTCAGTGCCCTCATCCTAAAATGGCTATTGTGCTTGGCATGATAAATATTGAGGCGTTTTAGCTCGATAGGGAAAGCTCCATGGGCCTCGAAGTCTAGCTCATGAAGCTCTTCTCTGATAGCCAGACTGAGCTGCTGATAAGAATCAAAAAAGTTCTCCGATACGATTCGAAGCAAATAACTTTCAAGCGATTCATCAATAAATGCACGCGCTCTAGGGGAAAATAAAAATGCCATACCACACCAAAACTAAGGAAGTCTTAGCTTAACTTATAAGCCTTTATCTGAAATTACAAGAAACTCTTCTGGTATGTTTATATACCGATGAAATAGTATGCATAATCAAACCAAAAACTTGACCGAAAACCATCACTTACTGCAAATTAGTTGGTAAGATGAGCACCAATATTTTTAAGTAGTGCTTCTAAGCACTGCAAGGCCTAATCGACCGCTTACCAACCAGTTTTTAGTCTCTTTTAAAAAGCGTCAGGGCAAACCATATTTCACTAACATCAAAGTCAAATCTTGCTGCTAGTACCATATTGCAATAGGTATAAATTACATATGTTTGAACAAACATTTAAGAACATCGATGACATTTTTCACAAAGACGCGGGTTGTTCTAGCGAGCTAGATTACACCGAGCAATCATCATGGATGTTGTTTCTTAAATACCTTGATGACTTAGAGTATGCAAAATCACTTCAAGCACAGCTAATGGGCCAGGAATATCAATACATCATCGATGAGGACTATCGCTGGAGTAAATGGGCTGCGCCAAAAGACGCTGACGGCAATTTTGACCACAACAATGCCCTAACCGGTGATGATCTCATGGATTACGTCGACGGTGAGCTATTCCCTTATCTAAAAGGCTTTAAACAACGCGCAGAAAGCCCTAACACTATTGAATATAAAATTGGTGAAATTTTTGGCGAGATTAAAAACAAAATTCAGAGCGGTTACTCATTACGTGATGCTTTAGAAAAGGTCGACCAATTAAGTTTCCGCTCGCAAGATGCCACTCACGAGCTGTCTCACCTATATGAAACAAAAATTAAAAATATGGGTAATGCTGGCCGAAATGGCGGCGAATATTACACCCCAAGACCACTTATTCGCGCCATGATTGACGTAGTAAAGCCACAAATAGGTGAGACTATTTACGATGGCGCAGCGGGTTCGGCAGGCTTTTTATGTGAAGCCTTTGATTATTTACGCCAAGGCGGCCGCGAGAAAAAGCAACTTTCAACCAGTGACTTAAAAATACTGCAAGAAAGCACCTTCTACGCCAAAGAGAAAAAGTCACTGGCCTATGTTATTGCCATCATGAATATGATTTTGCATGGTATCGAGGCCCCCAACGTACTGCACACTAATACCTTGGGCGAAAACTTGGCAGACATACAACCTAGCAACCAGCACGATATTATCTTAGCTAACCCGCCTTTTGGCGGTAAAGAGCGCCCAGAAGTACAACAAAACTTTCCGATTAAAACCGGTGAAACTGCCTTCTTATTTTTACAGCACTTTATTAAAACCCTAAAACCAGGTGGCCGCGCAGCTATTGTTATCAAAAATACGTTTTTAAGTAATACAGACAATGCCGCCATCGCCCTGCGTAAAGAGCTGTTAGAAAACTGCAACCTACATACAGTACTAGACTGCCCAGCTAAAACTTTTTTAGGTGCAGGGGTTAAAACCGTCGTGTTGTTTTTTACCAAAGGCGAGCCGACTCAAAGCACTTGGTTTTACCAACTCGATCCAGGTCGCAGCTTAGGCAAAACTAACCCACTTAACGACAATGACTTAAAAGAATTTGTCGAGCTGCAAGCTTCATTTAAAGACTCGAATAAGTCTTGGTCATTAGATACGTCCACACTCGATTCAACAACCTGGGATCTGTCGGTTAAAAACCCCAATGTCGAAGAAGAAGTCACACTGCGCTCACCGAAAGCGATTATTGAAGAAATCATTGCTCTGGATAAAGAAAGTGAAGCGATTCTGACCAAAATCCAGGAGTTATTGTGATGATATGGCCAGTTTGTAGATTGCAGGATATTTGTGAATTTCAAAATGGATTTGCCTTTAAAAGCAAACTATTTAGTAACGATGGCACACCAATTCTTCGAATTTCAAATATTCAAAGTGGCTCAATTGATTTAAAACAAATGGTTTATACGAATTTAAGCTCATATAAAGAAAATTTAGACAAATATCGAGTTGTTGATGGTGATTTATTAATAGCCATGTCTGGAGCAACGACAGGAAAAATAGGTATAAACCAAACTGGTTTAGAATTCTTGCTAAATCAGCGTGTTGGTAAGTTTTTACCTAGTAAACATTTAGACAAGAAGTACCTATATTATTACCTCAACACTAAGATTCAGGAGCATTTAGATATATCTGCAGGATCGGCACAACCAAATTTAAGTACTGAGCAAATTAAATCTATTAAAATTCCACTTCCTGATATCCCTGAACAAAAACGGATTGTTACAATTCTTGAGCAAGCCTTTGCTGATATTGAACAAGCTCGCGATAAGACAGAACAAAACCTTAAAAATGCCCGAGAACTATTTGAAAGCTATTTACAGCAGATATTTAGTCAGCGTGGAGATGGATGGATAGAATGCCCACTTGGAAGTATCTGTAATTTTAAACATGGCTTTGCTTTTAAAAGTGAATATTTCACCGAGAACTCAGACTTGGTGCTGCTGACACCTGGTAATTTTTTTGAAGAGGGGGGGTATAGAGATCGTGGTAATAAGCAAAAATATTACGATGGTCCATTTCCTAAAGATTTTTTGCTAACTAAAAATTCGCTTTTAGTTGCAATGACCGAGCAAGCAGTTGGTTTACTCGGGTCTCCAGCCTTGGTACCTGATGATGATATTTTCTTACACAATCAACGTTTAGGGCTTGTTGAGCTAACTTCAGAGTTTGAAGGCAAAGTTAGTATGGAGTTCTTGTTTCACCTTTTTAATACCAAGCACTTTAGATCTAAAGTACAAGAAACGGCTAGTGGAGCAAAAGTTAGACATACTTCACCCAAAAAAATGCAGGTGATAACAGTCTCGTTACCAAACGATATAAACGAGCAAAGTATTATTGCACAGAAATTATTCTGCCTTAAAGAAAAGTCGCTGGAGTTAGAAGGTTTCTATAGTCAGAAATTGCTCTATCTAGATGAACTCAAAAAATCAATTCTGCAAAAAGCCTTTACTGGAAAATTGAGCAAGAGCAATACTTAACAATTAAATTATTAATAATAGAAATTAGCCAATAAGGATGTATAGCTATGCCGATGAATGAAGCCGATACCCGAGCTAATCTGATTGACCCCAAGCTAGTAAAGGCTGGCTGGGGTGAAGTAGATACGAGCTTCATTCGCCGTGAAGTAAGCATCACCCAAGGGCGCATTATTGGTGGCGGCAAACGTGCAGCAAGTTTAAGCAGCGACTATGTGTTGGAATACCGTGGCCGCAAACTGGCAGCTGTTGAAGCGAAAAAAGAAGAGTTAAGCTATACCGAAGGCGTGCGCCAAGCAAAAGACTATGCCGAGCGATTACAATGCCGTATTGCTTATGCCACCAATGGCCGTGAAATATATCAAATCGATATGGCCAGTGGTATAGAAGAACTAGTAGAGCGCTTTTTAAGCCCTGATGAGCTATGGGCACTGGCCTTCGATCCTGCATTTAGTACCGAAGCGAATGCAACTGAGCCAAACTACACTCCCATTTGGCGCGAACGTTTTGCGCAAATTCCTTTTGAATGTAAAGGTGATTGGCAGCCTCGTTATTATCAAGAAAACGCCATCAACAATGCCTTAGAAGCCATTGCCCAAGGTAAACCTAAGGTATTATTAACCTTAGCAACAGGCACAGGTAAAACCTGTATTGCCTTTCAAATTGCATGGAAGCTATTTCAAAGCCGCTGGAGCTTACCAGCGCAAAAGCACCCTAGCGCAGCAAAGAAACGTCCACGGATATTATTTTTAGCCGACCGCAATGTGTTGGCCAATCAAGCCTTTAACGATTTTGGCGCTTTTGGTGACGATGCGCTTGTGCGCATGACACCTGCAGATATTCGTAAGCGTGGCGGTGTGCCTAAAAATGCCTCTATCTTTTTTACCATCTTCCACACATTTATGAGTGGCCCAAACAAAGATATTGAAGAAAAAGAAGACGGCGAAATAACCCAAGACGACGATGCTTATTACAAGCACTATCCCGCTGACTTTTTTGACCTAGTTATCATTGATGAGTGTCATCGCGGCGGTGCAAATGATGAAAGCTCATGGCGCGACATTCTTAAGCATTTCTCACTTGCTGTTCAACTAGGATTAACGGCCACGCCTAAGCGCACCGACAACACCAACACGTACACCTACTTTGGCGACCCGGTTTACAGCTACACCCTCAAACAAGGTATTAACGATGGCTTTTTAACCCCGTTTAAGGTTTACCCCATTGTCGGCACTATGGATGAATACGTTTATACCCCTGGGGATGGTGTTGTTATACAAGGTGATCCAGAGCCAGGTAAGCTTTATAGAGAAGGCGACTTTAACCGTATTATTACCATTCCAGTGCGCGAACAAAAACGTGTGCATTACTGGATGGATAAATTTAATCCAAAAGAAAAGACCATAGTGTTTTGTGCCACGCAAGAACACGCAGGCAAAGTGCGCGATGAAATTAATCAATACGCTAGGCAAAAAGGCTGGACGACCAATACAAATTATTGTGTTCGCATCACGGCTAATGACGGTAAAGACGGCGAGAAAGATTTAGAAATATTCAAAGATAATGAGAAAACCATCCCGACAGTTTTAACCACATCGCGCAAGCTGTCTACCGGTGTTGATGCCCGTAATGTGCGTAATATTGTGTTAATGCGCCCTTGTAATAACATGATTGAGTTTAAGCAGATTATTGGTCGTGGTACTCGGCTGTATGATGGTAAGGACTTCTTTACCATCTACGACTTTGTAAAAGCTCATCATAATTTTGCCGATCCTGACTGGGATGGCGAACCTGAACCAACACCGCTTTGTGAAACATGCAATGAAAGCCCTTGCGTCTGCCAACCTGAACCTTGTTCAGTTTGTGGCTTTACACCTTGCAACTGCCCTGACGAACCATGTGATGAGTGCGGCAACGAGCCCTGTACTTGCGAGCAACCACCATGTACCAAATGCTGCTTAAGCCCTTGCATCTGCCAACCAGAGCCCTGTAGTGTTTGTGGTAATCAACCATGTACCTGCGGCGGTAAAGAGAAAATAGTGATTAAGCTGTCTGACGGCAAAGCGCGGCAGATATTACATATTTCATCGGTGATGTATTGGCATGGTGGTAAACCTGTTACCGGTAAAGAATTAGTTGAAAGCTTATTTGCCGATATGCCGCAATTCTTCAAAGATGAAGATCATTTACGCGCAATATGGAGTAATCCAGATACTCGCGAACAACTACTGTTAAACCTCGCAGAAGCCGGTTACGACCACGAAAAGCTTGAAGGGATGAAAGACCTCATCGATGCCAAACAAAGCGATGTATACGATGTACTGAAGTATGTCGCTTTTGCCACTGAGGTCCACACAAGACAGGAGCGAGCTAACAACGCTAAACCCGCCATCGTGCAGTCGTTTGGGGATTATAAACAACAAGAGTTTATCAACTTCATCTTGAGTAAATACGTCGAAGATGGTGAGGATGAACTTTCACCCAAAAAAATGCGTAGCTTGCTAGACCTGAAGTACAACAACATCAATGACGCCATCGCCGAGCTAGGTACACCTTTAGTCATTCGAGACACCTTCATTGGATTTCAGAAGCATTTGTATGAATGAGGCTTTAAAAAACGATAATTTATGTTGATTTATCGACCAATCGGCTATAAGTTTTATTGAGTGCGTTTTCATTGAAACATGGAAGGCTCTGTGTATAATACGCGCTTCTTCTAGGAAGGATATGAACATGATTGCTAAATTAAGTGATTATCGGCCAGCGAAACCAGCGCCAACTAACAACAAAAATACAACCAATAATGGATCAAATGTTCGATCTTTTGAACAAAAAAAGGCATCCGATAAATTTGATAACGCTAAACGCCAAGTATCTGAGGCTGCATCAAAATTAGGCTGGTAAGTGTTTTAATTCTTATCCTCTGATATCCTCTAATTTTTCAATGATAGGATATCAAAATGGCGCAGCCGCAACTCGTTACCCAAATCGGTAAAAAATCCAAGAGTACTTTAGATACCATACGAGCAAGACACTCCAAGGAATTGGTAATTGGTCTATGTGGTGCTGTTGGCGCAGGTGTAAGACGCTTACATCAACAACTTACAGAAGAGTTAGAGCTTTCTGGTTATCAAGTTGAGCATATCAGATTAAGTGAGTTGATTGCTGCTCAGTTCGATAATCCAGAGGAAACACTCGCCCTTAAAGGTTATCCGCGCTACGAAAAACTGCAAGATTTAGGTGATAATTTAAGGAAGAGCAAATCTATTTCAATCATCGCAGATATGGCAATACGTCGGATATCAATTATTCGTACAGCTTTATTTGGTGATCCTTCACAACCTCAAACGACTGCTTTAAAAATTGATAAAAGAGTCGCGTACATCATCGATCAGCTTAAAAACCCTGCAGAAGTTAAAATTTTCCAAGAAATATACCGAAATAACTTTTATTTACTAGGTCTTTTAAGAACCGAAAATGAAAGAGTTAAAAATATAATTGATGAAGGTATTAGTAGGGAAAATGCATATAAGTTAGTAGAGAGAGACAGAAAAGGGCGAGATGATTTTGGTCAACAAGTTGAAAGTACCGCATTTTTATCGGATTACTTTATTAGAAACATTGATAATCAAGATAAGTTAAAAGCATCCGTTGTACGCTTTATTAAATTAGTTCATGGCGTTGAAAATATTACACCGACAAGAAATGAAAGTGGAATGTTTTCAGCTTATTCAGCCTCCTTACGTTCTGCATGTATGTCTAGACAAGTAGGCGCAGCAATCTCCGATACCGAAGGTAGAATTCTTGCCACTGGTTGTAATGATGTGCCTAAATTTGGTGGGGGACTTTATGATACTGATGACGACGATGATAAAAGGTGCTTTGGTTATAAATCTGGGGATTGTCATAATGACAAGCATAAAAATTTATTAAAAACTCAGATAGAAGAGATTTTAAAAGAAAACAAAGTCCCTAACAGTGCTAATTTAGCCATGCAAATAATGTCTAATTCTAAAGCGAAAAGTTTGATTGAATACTCACGAGCTATTCATGCTGAGATGGATGCAATCGTATCACTTGCCCGAGATACTACAACATCAACAACTGGTAAAATCCTCTATTGTACAACCTACCCTTGCCATAGTTGCGCAAGGCATATTGTTGCTGCAGGAATAAAAAAAGTTGTCTATATAGAACCTTATGAAAAAAGTCTCGCCTTAGACTTACACGACGATGCAATCTGCTTAGTTGATGATCAAAAACCAAATAAAGTCATTTTTGAAAATTTTGAAGGTGCTTCTCCTAACCGTTACTCTAAGTTTTTTGCATACTCTAAAAAGAAAAAAGCTCATGGTAAAGTAATTGAATACAAAATAATTGATGAGGAGCACTTAGACACACAACCATTAGATTGTTATGGTGATTATGAATTAAAAGTTGTTGAAATGACAAATGAGATGCTAGGTGAAGATAACTATATGCCAGTATAAATAACCCCTGTAACAGGTCATGCCATTTGTTTATGAATGGCACTGAGTTATGTTTTTAACCGCTTTACCAAATCAGCTTTCTCTTCTTCACTCATCTTTTCAAGTAAGCACAGCAGCTCAGCTGTGCTTTCTGACTCACAAAAAAAATAAGCCACAGGTACACCTAGCTCATCGGCCATGGCCTTTAAGGTCTTGTAGTCAGGTGTATGCTTGCCTTTTTCATACTGATTCATACGCGCACTCGCGGTGCCAATTTCCATGCCTAGCTGGATGCCCAACTGCTTTTGGCTAATGCCTTTGGCGGTTCGAGCTTGTTTAAGCCTAAGAGGTAATGGATTGGTGATTTTATCAGCCACAGCGTCAACATGATTTGTCCTTTGATAACTCAGATTGTCTTAGTTTTTTCACTTAAGGTATACTAAGGAATCCTTAGCTTTTTAGCGCTTGTTGTCAAGATTTAATCTGAGCTAAGTAATATCAAGTTACCTATCAATGAAGGCTCTGTTGATTTAAGCGTAACAAAATGTCATGGAGTGGCTCGTTAAGCATTGAAATTAAAAACTATTGGTAAAACCGTGGCTATAAAATTAATCCGTATAAATGAAATTTTGTTTAGTATTATCATTGCCGTAGAGCTTGAAAAATTCACTATTACTCAGATAAAAAACTTGATAATAGAGGCAAATTCTTCAGTATCGCCAAAAGATATAGATCAGCTGGTGCGTCGTGCTTGTGCAAAGCTGGTCAATGTTAGATTTTTGGAGAAAAGAAATCAGGGGAATAAGCACGTTTATTATAAAACAGCACTGTTCGATAAATCACAGCTAGTACCCAGCAACGCGCGGGTAAAAGCAATAGTTATCACATCTTTAAACTCACAAGAACTAACGCGACTTAAGGCCACACTCAACCAATATCAAGTTGATTTACTTGGATACATTGGGGAAGCGGAAGAGTTTAAACGTCTCATTGAAGAGATCCCCAATTCGAAACCCAGGCTTTATCCGAGATACATGAATGCTCGTAATCAAAGTTCAACATTGATGGGGAAGATTAAAGCTGTAGAGTCATGCCTTAACGACCTCAAAGGCCTATGACTGTGAAGTTAAGACAATGGCAAAGCCAATGCGTTGATGCGGCGTTGGCACGATATCAAACTCAAAGTCACTTTATGTGTTTAGCCACGCCAGGTGCTGGTAAAACTATTATGGCTGCAGAACTAGCTGCAAGACTGATTGCTATGGGGAAAATTGATTTTGTGCTGTGTTTTTCTCCATCGTCTGAAGTTAACGATAGCATTAGAAGTACCTTCTCTAAACGCTTAGAGAAGCGCTTTGATGGACTTATGGGAGCAATTGGTAGTGTCTATACCTATCAGTTTATGCCCTCATTAACAGAAGCATTTTGGCAGCTTCTGCGTACCCATAAAGTGTTTGTGATCATGGATGAAGTTCATCATCTAAAGGGCAATCTTCTTAGTAATGCCAATGCATGGGGAGAAGAGGTACTACTAAATATTCAATATCATGCGGCATATACGTTAGCGCTTTCTGGTACACCTTGGCGCTCAGATAAGGCCCCTATTGTGCTTTCACGATTCACTGAACCAGATAATACAATCTACTGTGATTTTAGCTATGGATTAAAGCAGGCAATTGCGGATAACGTCTGTCGTCAGCCTAATATCGTTTTAATTGATAACAACAAAATCAAACTAGAAATTGATCAAGAGATTGAGATATTTGCATCTATAGCTGAGCTCTTGTTAGGCCCAAGATACAGTTATCAAGCGTTAATAAATCATCATCAAATAATGCATTATATGTTGAATCAAAGCGTTAAAAAATTAGCTGAAATACGCCTGAGTAACCCGAATGCCGGCGGTTTAGTTGTCGCGGCATCAATTAAGCATGCTAAACGATTACTCCAAATACTTGTCTCTGATCTTAAACAAAGTGCGTGTATCGTGACATCTAACTCAAAGCATCCTTCCTGTATTATTGATGGATTTCGACAAAGTCACACCCAGTGGATTGTTAGTGTAGGGATGATTTCTGAAGGTACTGATATCCCTCGGCTGCAAGTATGTTGTCATTTGAGCCGAATAAAAACTGAAATGCATTACCGACAAGTGCTAGGTCGAATATTAAGGGTTAATTCAGATAATGCTCAACAAGCTTGGTTATTCACGTTAGCAGAATCAAGCTTGACAGAGTTTGCTTATAGAATTGACCAAGATTTACCAGAACAATCTGTGGTTATCGAGCAGACTGGCTCACAGGATTTAAACCTAGAGTTACCGCAATTAACATCGAGTGAGGCTACTCAAGGGAATATAGGTCATGAGTTACATGTGGATCTGTCAGGTTTTTCATTATCCAATACTAATGGGCATGCTAGCACTTCACATAAGTCAGCCATTGACGAAGAGAACTCTTACAATTTGGCATTGCTAGGTTCATATAAAGAGCAAATCGTCAGGATGTTTGACAATTATTTACTCAGTAGCTGAGCCAAGGTTTGTGGTTTAGAAAATACTCTAGCAATCAGCATGTCTTCTGCTGACATTGCATTCGAGTTATATCTAGAAGGCTTGATAACTTCAGATATTTCTATTTCATTCACTGGTTGCTTGAAAGGATTTAGAGAGTTTTTATCATCAACGTCAATGTTGAAAACCTGGCTATACGCTTCAGAAAAGTGTTCACGATTTAAAGTGTCGAAATCATTGCTAAGAGCTATTTTCAGTGCTTCTAAGAGTAAATGCTTTAGAATCCTATTTTCACCTCGGCTCGCCGCAAACAATGGTATAGAAATTTGTTGGCTCTCGAGTTTTGGCGGCTCACTGAAAGGCATGTGTTTGGCCAACCCACCCAAATAATTTTGAAAGTACTTCCTGTCATTTTTAAGGCTAAAATACTCTAGCTTTCTTCTTCTCACTAAGCGAGAAGACCATTGTGGTTCTTCAGCAATCTGCTCGGCCCATGGCATCCCAACTAACACAATAGGAACCTTGGCTTCTTCGCTTATATACTTCAATGCATTAGCAATTAATTGTCGCTTTTGAATTGTTTTGAACTCGATTAACTCTTGAAACTCATTAATGATGATCAGTTCAACGTTGGCCTTTATCAGATTGTCGACTAGTTTTTTCCTCAAATCCGTTGCATAACCACGACTTTTTCTTTGATGGCTACCAAACAATTCAAGATCCATCAACATCTGAGTTAATGTTGCATCCAACCCTTTACCACTAGATATACGACTCACTAGGATAGGCATAGATTCACGACCGTAATTCTGGCTAGCTAATGTGCGTTTTTTATAGTGATTTATCAGATGGCTTTTGCCTACTCCGGTATCTCCAGTTAATAACATACATTGTTGATCTGATTGAAAATTACGATTTAATCGTAATTCATCAAAATCGTTAAAAATGGTTTTAATTTGTGGATGAAGCACAATACAGTCACTAAATTTTTGTAATTGCTCAATCTGAGTAAGACTTAATGCCGTCATTCAAAAGCCTCTAAATCATCATCCCAGTTATCGAGAATATCTTTGATATTCTGTTCTGGTTCGTTGGAGATTAAAGGCAAGCGTTCACTTTTTTCAAGCTTAATTGTACCTTGCCCAGTATTACTAATATCAGCCAACTGAGCCAGTTTCTTAACCGCTGTAATTTTTGCTTTGGTTTTGGATGCTATAAATGCTTCTTGCTCTTGTTTAACTCGCGCATGAATTGCCATACGCGCTTTAGCTAATCCCAAATCATCCTTCCCTTCCCGAATAATTTCACGATTAATTTTCTTAATCACTTTATGCTCATGAAGGCTCAATCCGTGGGTATAATCACTATTATCAGTACAGGGGACTTTAAGATAACCGCCTAATTCCTCGAGATAAACATGGATATTTGATAGATCATCAGGGTCGACTTTAATGATTTTTTTGATGGTTTCTTTGGTTTGTGGGTAATGCTTTCTGTAATCGGCTAAAGCAGTAGAGTCATACATTAGCTCTTCAAATTTGAAACCATTTCTGGTTAATGTTCGCTCATCTGAAATACCCATCAGCACAGTAAACCGTTGTTCGTTCTCTGTACTCATTTTTAGTGGCGGGTAAATATCAAAGCCACGCTGCCACTGTTTTATGGGAATTCGTGTTTCACGTGAGTTTGAATCTTGATGATAAATATCAACAATCCAACGATTGAATTCTTCAACAAAAGTAGAGAAGCGCATAATGGCGTCTTTTCCCGGTTTATAGTCTTCTTTTTCTAGGATATTCGAGAAGGTTTTACCTGGCATTTCGGCTAAAAAGCATTCGTTAATCATCCCGAAAAACCGTTCTACAAAAGGCTTTAACCAAGGTTTACGAACTGGGTTATATTGAATGTTTATTCCTGCCTCTTTACAGGCATGCTCTAAACTTTTCGACCAAAATTCAGCTCCATTATCCACAACTAGGTTTTCAAATTTACCATAGCAAGGCCACTCATTTTGAAGCTCTATATCAAGACCTTCAAATGATTTAGGTTTTATTGCATGTACGATTGCCTTGGCAGCTGAAACATATGAAGGCGACCGATAGCTTAAGTGAAACCCCAAAACACAACCACTAAAAACATCGACGATTAAGGTTAAATATGGCCTGCCAAGTGGGATAGATAATTCATCATCAAGCAAGATTAGATCAAGCGGGGTGTGATCGATTTCTACCCGCTCTAATATTCGTGTTGGGGGAATATGGGAAGAGCAATAAGCAAACCATTGATCTGCTTTAAATTTACCATGCCGCGCCACTGCAACAGGATAAGGAGGTAATGACTTTATTCTTTGGTTAAAGCTTTTATAAGAAATGATAGAAATTTGTCCATCAACAATGCTCTCATTTTCAATTATGATGGCATCTCTATAGTACTGATATGCTGTAGATACTTTAGGCCTTTTAGCATCTAAAAAACGAGTTAGGGCTTGCTCAAAAAATGCTTCATCTCCCTTAACTCGACTCTTTCTGTTGCCCATTTTATGCCGCTTAGTGACTAATGACGCAAGATCGCCGTTACTGTCAATGTAGCTTTTACGCCAACGCACTAACGTTCGCCAATTCGGCCGCCTGTCCGTGGTGGTAGTAAAAAGAGAATCAAGAATTGGGTCTAGATTTTTTTGAGTCCATCCACCAGTGATTGTTTTTTCGATGAAGGCAATGAGCTGGTATTTATCAAGCGCTTTGTTTTTTAAAAAGTCAGGAAAGGTATCTAAGTCTCTTTTGACTAATGCTGTATCCTCTAACTTAACATATTGAATGGGGGTGTCGGGCTTCTTGACAAATTCAGACTCACTGAACTCATCCTCGAAGTCCATCATTCAATGCACCATACCGCGGGGTTACAATCGAGATCATCTCGTTTTAAATTAACCTTAATCAATCCTTTATGTATAAGGGAATACAGATGTGAGCGGGTTTCCCCTAGTGTTAATGATTGTTTTGCTGAAACATCGTTAACACTAATTTTCCCCGTTTTTTTTATTAGTTTAAGCAATTCAATTTGAATTTCATTCAAGCCATATATTCCTGAATATCGATGCAAAATTTTAAGGTTATTTAGAATAGGATTTACGCGGATTTGTCGTTCTGTTATCAAGATAAGATCTGCTCCCAAAGAGTGAGCAGCCGCTTTCTTGGCTACAAATTTAGCTCTAAAGATTGGATCGAATGTTTTGCGATAAGGTTTGTATTCGTGGAATTTTACCGTCCCATCGATAAAGTGAACTATCATATCTGGTGTATAGGGCAATCTTTTGCCCTCAAAATCGTAATAAAACCCTTCAGGCTGGCTACCAAACACCTCTATACGATCATTGTATTCATGATGAAAGCACGCATCAAATTCCAATGAACTTTCACACATTATCGTTTCGCTAACTTTTGCACTAGCGAATTTAAATACGTTTTTGTTCGGTGATGGTTTGCGTAAGCTTCTTATATACATGAGTTAAACTCGCACGAATAATGTACATTTAGTGTACTGAGATACGTAATTTTGTCAATGTATGAGTTATTTTTCGTTTAAGATACTGATATTAAATAAAATGGCTTCTGTACTATAATTACAAAAGCTATTTTTATGTCATTGAATGGGTTAAATTTGTCAAACTATGGGTGCATTATGTCAATGTATGGGTTCAGCGACAAAAGCATACTATGTTCGCGATGAGAAAAATATTCCCTATTTCATCGCGGCTTTTACATAGACATCGAAACGGTTTTTCTTGGTTTCAATAACCGTATTAGGCTTAACCCCATCCAAATCTTCGGCATAGTCTGGGCGCTTAACGACGACACGTTTAGTTGCTAAAGCTAAAGCTGGGGCGAGTAAGCCATCGGCATCTAAATCGGCACCGACTAAGGATTGGAATACACGCATTTCTTTTTTAACAAGGGCCGATTTATCACGGTGGGGGTACATAGGATCGAGGTAAACCACATCCACCTCTTGTGCCAATTTCGATAATGCTTCTAGGCTAGAACCATGAAATAGGCGCATCCGCTCACGCATCCAATCGCCGATTTCAGCATCTTGATAGGCGCGGCGCAGGCCGTCTTCAAGCAATGCGGCAACCACAGGATGACGTTCAACCATAGTTACTGTACAACCAAGGCTTGCGAGCACAAATGCATCGCGCCCTAAACCCGCAGTGCCATCGACAACACTCGGTGTTACCCCTTGCTTTAATCCCACCGCTTTAGCGATAGATTGACCACGACCGCCACCGAACTTACGTCTATGGGCGACGGCGCCAGTCACAAAATCCACCACTATGCCATCGAGCTTAGGCTCATCGCGTTTATGCAGTGATAAAGTATCTGATTCAAAACGCAATTCGAAGGTCGCATTCGCATCGTAGACGAGTTGCCAACGTGCACAAATATCCACAAGTGTTGGGTATTGCTGATTGAAAAAAATCGGGGTCACAGGCTGTCTTCTAACCAACGAAAATGATGGCCATTATGCCTAAAAATCTCGTTTATGAACATGCTAGTAAGCAAAACACATCACCAAGCTCATCACTGTCTTAGCCAATTTGTCTCAGTACGCCCTTAAAAATTCAAACAAGCATCACACTGTAATATACTGATTTATAAAGGCAGCAATCTATTTGTATAACAGTTTAGTGATTTATGTTATATGTTATGTCCCCAGCCAACCTGCGTGACTTCCGTACGGGATAAGGACTTTTTTTGCTTCAATGGCTAAAAGGTTTTTTGTTTATCAGGGAGCAAGATTTTTTAAATCCTGACAAAACGATATTAAAAACCAGCTTATTGCGGATTATTCTGCTTAGTGGCGCCATCTTGACCACTAGCATAGTGCTGCATAGCTCTTTAATTGCGTATGAGTTAAACCTCACTTTCATTATCAGCATTACGGTCAGTTTTTTAACCGTACTATTCCTGTCTTTATGGTTTACGCGCAAATATTTACTCGTCAGCTCTATCAGCCTGCTGGCGATGGTTATTGCAGCCTGTTTATCTATGCTGTTGTTTATCCCTGACTTCAACTTATCGCAGGTAGGTATTACTTTCTTATATACCTTGCCCTTGATGGCGCTTTTCCTGTTTGGCAGAAAAGTCGCTTTTATTATGATGTGTTTCAACGTATTGCCTTTTTTACTGCTACTGCGTAACCAAAACCTGCCTCCCATTATCGATATTGATATCAGCCTACCTGCGACCCACGCTTATCTAAACGGTTTGCTGTTTATGTTTTTTAATATCTGTATCCCGTTGTCGGCAATGCGCCTGCTAAAAACCCAGAAAATCCATGCGCAGCAAATGATCCAGCATCAAAATGCACTGCAACATACATTAGATCAATATGCTGAAATCTTTGAAAATAATGGTACAGCCTCTTTCTTCTGCAATGAGGATGGAGTCATTCTCAACCTGAATAATGCCGCGAGGGAAATCGCTGGAAAAGTCACACTAAACAGCACTCGCCTATGTGGCATTTTTGAACTTACCGAAGATACCAGCACAAATTTACTGGCGGCCTCGTTTCCAACCCATTTAAAAAACAATAACAGCACTAAATATCTGCTGCAAAAAGCCTCATTACAGCACCATGATACTTTGTTATTTCACTGCCACGATGTCACAGAACAGGCAAACCATGCGATTGAGCTGAGTCGCCTTAAAAAACACCACATCAGCACACATTTCTATGATTTAGTGACAGGATTACCCAACGAAAATCACTGGTATAACCCAGCGCCAAGCTTGATCCATCAGGAAATGACCGTAGCCTTAATCAAAATTGATAATCTTAGCCAAATTAATGCTGCTTTCGGTATCAGCGTCGGAGATGCCATCCTAAAAGCCTTTGCTATTGAACTCAAAAATCGCTTTGGTCATATCACAAAAATATACCGATTTAGAGGAGCATCGTTTGCACTCGAGTTTACTAGCCTGCCGCTTATCTCCCCTGAAAACCTAGCGCTACAATTGCGCGAGCGTATTCCAACAAACCTACAACTTAAGCAAGAACAACAGACTGAATATCATCTCGAGTGCAGAGTCGGTTGCAGCTCAGGTAATAAAGCCTCACCGCAGCAAGCCGCGGAGCAATGTTTAATTGCCATAAAACAAACCACCCAAGCTAGCCCAGTGATGGTGTATTACATTGGTTTGATTAACAATCTGCTCGAAGCTTCATCGCAAAAAGCCAGAATCCGTGACGCGCTGAAACACAACCGCCTTGAAATGTGGCTGCAACCTAAAGTGATGGCCAATGGCCACATTACTAGCTTTGAAGCGCTAGCCAGAATGTTTGACGAAGACGGCACTATGATCATGCCGAACACTTTTATCCCCATTATAGAGTCATCTCAATTGCAGGCGATTTTTGCGATAAAAGTCTTCAGGCAATTACTACAACTGATCCGTTCTTGGCCTAAAAATGTACCTCTGGTCAGGATTGCCTTTAATTTATCTGGGCAAGATATTCTGTCGGATCGCTTCTTTAAAGTGTTAATCCAAACCTATATGAATCATCCTGAACTCATCCCATTGTTGGAAATTGAAATTACTGAAACCTCTGTATTTTCAACCCATAAAGAAACAGGCCGACGCTTAAACACCTTGGCTCGTATGGGAGTGTCTATCGCCATTGACGATTTTGGTACTGGCCATGCCTCATTAAGCCAGCTCATTGATATCAGTGCCGACACAATTAAAATCGACCGTTACTTTGTCAGTCAAATGGGCATTAGTGAACGCCATACCCAAATTGTTAACGCCGCCATCCTGTTAGCCAAGAGCTTAAAACTCAACGTCATTGCCGAAGGTATCGAAACCGAAGCCCAGTTATTGCAACTCACTGCGCTAGGATGCGAACAATTTCAAGGTTATTTATTCGGTAAACCCGCACCAGCGAATCTCTGGCTGAAAACCTTTCAAATGCAAACCCCCACACATTGGTTTGCCAATAAAAAGAGCGCCAACTGAGGCATTAAATTTACGCCTAGAAGCATCGCAGGTATAATTGCCGACTGGCATTTGCCTCTCTTTGCTATGTTTGCAAATTACTAGGATCCCCCATGTTAAGTTACCGCCATGGTTATCACGCTGGCAATTATGCCGATGTGTTGAAACACGCCATCTTGCTACAAACCTTGCAGCTGATGCACAAAAAAGACAAACCACTCGTGTATATCGATACCCACGCAGGTGCGGGTGGTTATGCTTTAAGCGATGAATTTGCACAGAAAACAGGTGAATACCTCGAAGGTGTAGCTAAGCTTTGGGATAAAACTGATCTGCCGCAGTCGCTGCAGGACTATGTCGCCGCCGTGCGCCATTTTAATGAAGAAAATCCAGACGAACTCAACTTCTACCCAGGTTCACCCGCCATTATCGACATGGAGCTAGGGCCTAAAGATCGCATGGTCTTGCACGAGCTGCACAGCACTGATTATGTGTTATTGGATGATTATTTCTGCGAAGACAGACAAGTTAAAGTGATCAAAGGTGATGGCTTAAAAGGCCTTATCGCCGCAGTACCACCATTAGAGCGTCGTGCTCTGGTGCTAGTCGATCCTAGCTACGAGATGAAAACCGACTACCAAGATGTGGCCGAAACCCTGATAAAAGCGCACAAGCGTTTTGCTACGGGTGTGTTTATCCTGTGGTATCCAGTCGTAAATCGTGCTCAGACCGAAGGTATGTTATCGCGCCTAGCCAGCAGTGGCATTAAACGTCAGCTGAGAATTGAACAAGCCATTAAGCCCGATTCAGATGAATTTGGCATGACAGCGGCAGGATTATGGATCATCAATCCACCTTGGCAGTTAGACGAAATCGCAACTGAATTAATGGATTACTTGGGTAAAACACTTGGACAAGTGGACGGTGACATTACCGTAAAATGGGAAGTCGGCGAGTAACCTTCGATTCAAATGGCGGCGATGATCTCCGGATTTTCGCCACTTCATTTTAGCTTATCAATGCGGCAACTAAACGTCCTTCTGCTCGCGGTAACGCTTCAATAAAATTTTCACACGCTCAACATAGGCTTGGGTTTCAGGATAGGGCGGAATGCCATTGTACTGAACCACGGTCGTCGGCCCCGCATTGTAAGCCGCGCAGGCCAATGCGATATCACCATTGAACTGTTTTAGCATTTGTGCCAAATACTTACTGCCACCTAAGATATTCTCTTCGGGTAAAAATGCATTTGCCACACCCATTTCTTTTGCTGTTTCTGGCATCAATTGCATTAATCCCATGGCGCCAGTTCGCGAAAGTGCACGCGCATTAAAGGCTGATTCCGCGTGGATCACAGCGCGGATTAAGGCGGGATCAAGTTGATGCTTATGGGCTGCATGGGAGATCAAGGCATCATAATTAGCGGTAAATAACCGAATACCATTCCAGTCTATGGTCGAATCGGGACGACAGGCAAAACAGTCATATAACAAAATTTGATACTGGTTATTTGCGGGGGCTTTGTCGGTAAATACGGTGACACCATTAGCTTGTTGGTATTGATAAATTTTGAGCTTTTCTAGACCTTCACTACTCACTATGCCGCTCTGTGAGTACCGCGCCACAATACGCGGCTTAGCTTTTTCGCGCGCCTCCTCAGCATTTGCATTTATCATCAAACTCGATATCAATAATAAGCACAGGCCTAGCGCCTCAAATCTGCAGGGCAATGAAAAGGCTGCAAAAGTCAGTGTACGAGCAAGCGCTAAGCGAGTAAGCAACATCAAAGTCCCGTGTACTGATTAAGTTTAAGTACTTCAATAATAGCAAAGAGTTGCTTCATTTCTCGGTTTATCTGACTAAATTCTACTGAAAAGGTTGCGCCATAAAAAATGGACTGCATTTGAAAATGCGTTCTGCGATTCGGCAGGAACAAAGTCAATTTATTGCGGAAAAATGCACATTGAATATTGCCATCAAAATGTTTGGCAAGCTCCTGTAAGCGCTCCATAAATGCCGTATTGAGCAAATAACGTGACTCGATTTGATCCGTTGAAAACACGTCGAACTCTTTTTCAAATTGCGGATCTTCAAGTTTGACTCGTACCAGTCCCGCATGGCTGTCGGACAGGAAATTCGCTAAACCACCGCGATCCCTCAGCACAACAGTATGACCCATAAAAGCTTTATGGCTACTCAGCTCAACCACTAAGCCACGAAACTGGGTTTCCGTGCGGGTCACAGTTCTGCGCCTGCTGGTACTGACATCCAGCTCTTCGACTTGCACATTCTTGGTCAGGGTAAGCTCATTGACCGCCAACTCAACGCCCTTATAGCAGCCTTGTATATAGTCACCGAAGCTGACTTTGTCGTATCGCGGTAATACTTTAGCCGCAACGAGTCGATTCATGTCGAGGCGCATTTCGCGGCTATAAATAAAATCATCGCCGAAATATTTAAACATCAGCGGATAAATATCATTTTGAACCAAATGCTTAAACTCACGAGTCGGAGCAAAGCTCCACCAGCTTAATCCGACTAAAGCAAGCAATGGCAAAGGCGGGAAATAAGCGCCACCGCTGTAGTAGCCAATAACGGTGAGCAAGCTCAGCCCAAGCACTATCATCAAACTCAAATACAAACGTTTACGCGCCGCCTTAAGGCAAGCCACACGCTTAGTTTCATATTTGCGACTGATGGGCGCGATATGTTCTTCGTAATACGCTTCGAGTTGAGGTAGTTCGTCAAAATCCGCAGACAAACCAACAGGCCCCCGATAAGTCCGAATCGGGCTACCTAAAATAAAAGTGATGATATTCATATTGATGTCATAGTATTGCAGGGTAATAACTCACCCTGCACTGCTAAGCTTACAAGTATTCGGCCGCATCTACGGGCGCTTTTGCCGCTTCGCTTACCTCATAGAATGGCATCACTTTAATACTCGCCATAGAAGCGATAATCGAGCCGGGGAAGATTTCTACCGCAGTATTAAGCTCGGAAACTGCCGAGTTGTAAAAACGCCTCGCAGCTGAGATATGCGCTTCGACCTCGTTATAGGTCTGCATCGCCTGCAACATAGTGTTGTCAGATTTGAGCTCGGGATAGTTCTCCACATTCACCATCAAGGTGCTCATTTTGTCGTTCAACCGCTCGGCCTGAACTAAATGCTCTTTAACGGCACTCGGATCGGCCTTGTTGTAATTATTGCTGAGCTGAGTGCGTAATTCGGTGATTTCAGTGAGCAATGACTTTTCATGCTCCATAAATCGTTTAGCAATTTTTAGAATATTAGGCACAAGGTCGGCACGCTTGGTCAGCTGTACATCGATACCCGACAAGGCTTCGAGCGCGGTATTGCGCTTTTTGACTAGGCTGACGTACCAAAGATAGGTCACGATAAAAATCAGCGTTAATCCCAATAACAATTTTTCCATCTTCCATCCTTAGGTTTCTTATTCTTGTTAATAGGATACAGCTAACCATAAATGAGTGAAAATTTCACCTACGGGCTGATTAAGACAATGAAATTACTCGCTGGTCAGAGCTGGCGATGTTATCTAACGAGCAATCATCAACGAAACTGGCCATATTCAGCGATGAAAAGTGATCATCTGCATAAAAAACAGCATTTAACCTATAAATTTATCGATATTCAGCTCCGATACAGCAAACAACGTCTATAGTGATATGGCACAACATTAGAGCATCCAATTTTGCTCGTGAATACTGGACTCCTCGAGAGTCCATTTTTTTATCCTAATTTTCGCCCTCCTCACTTCAACACAGTCAATAGCAACATTTAAGTTTCAATTAAAACTTAACAATCATACTTTGCCGCTAATTTTTTAACTTTTACCTTAGCTTTCACTCCGAGTCTTGCACCTAGAGTTATCCCCTCAGCCACATCATCCACAATCGGCCGTCGGCAATGTCTCGAGTCTGTTATAGGGTCCAAATATTGCGCTGCGTAAAGGTCGACATAAAGGAAGGACGATGAGTTTTAATTCCGGCGATATTCCTCCAAAAAAAGCTTCTGAACCCAATCCACAACAGGGCGATATCAGCTCTAGTGGTTGGTTTGTACGTTTTCTCAATATTGTTGAACGCTTAGGCAATCTGCTGCCCCATCCAATCACCTTATTCGCACTGTTCTGTGTTGCCGTGGTCATTATTTCAGGTATTGCGGGCTACTTTGGGTTAACCGTGGTCGATCCTAGACCTATTGGCTCACACGGCCGCAGTGCAGACGGTTTAATCCATGTGGTGAGCCTAATGAACGCCGAAGGTTTGCGGATGATAGTCTCGCATCTGGTGACCAACTTTACTGGCTTTACACCGCTCGGCACTGTGCTCGTGGCGCTACTCGGCGTCGGGATTGCCGAACGCTCTGGCTTATTATCTGCGGCTATGCGCGCCTTAGTCATGGGTGCCTCTAAACGATTAGTCACTGTGACCATAGTATTTGCCGGCATAATGTCCAACACCGCTGCCGAGCTTGGCTATGTGGTACTTATCCCTATGGCGGCGATGATTTTCCACTCCCTTGGCCGCCATCCACTTGCAGGTTTAGCTGCCGCTTTTGCCGGGGTTTCAGGAGGTTATAGCGCTAACTTATTGCTTGGTACTGTCGATCCCTTGCTATCGGGCATTACCGAAGCTGCGGCGCGCATGATAGATCCTCAATACAACGTCGGCCCAGAAGTAAACTGGTACTTCATGTTTGTCTCCACCTTTGTGATCACTTTCCTTGGCGCCTTTGTCACCGAAAAAATCGTCGAACCTAAGTTAGGTCAATACCAAGATGATGATGCAGACGAAACCGTACTGCAATCAATGGAGAGCATCAGTGCTATTGAGAAACGCGGCTTAAAATGGGCTGGGTTATCTATGTTAGTGCTCGCGGTTATTTTAGCGATTTCAGTCGTACCAGAAGGCGCACCGCTGCGCCATACTGAAACCGGTCTCATCTCAGGTTCGCCATTCCTCAAGGGCATAGTCGCCTTTATCTTTATCTGTTTTGCCATACCTGGCTTTATTTACGGCAAAGTCGTGGGCAGCATCAAAAATGATAAAGATGTCATCAATGCCATGTCCCACAGCATGAGCACTATGGGCATGTATATCGTCCTCGTCTTTTTCGCCGCGCAGTTTGTCGCCTTCTTCAACTGGAGTAATTTAGGTGCAGTATTGGCGGTGTTAGGTGCCGATGCTCTGCAATCCATTGGCTTGACGGGCCCGATCGTATTTTTGTTCTTTATTATGCTCTGCGGCATTATCAACTTGATGCTTGGCAGTGCCTCGGCCCAGTGGGCCATTACCGCTCCTATTTTTGTGCCTATGCTGATGCTGGTTGGTTATGCGCCCGAAACGATTCAAGCGGCGTACCGTATTGGGGATTCGGTGACTAACTTAATCACACCTATGATGAGCTACTTTGGTTTGATTTTAGCGGTTGCCTGTCGTTACCAGAAAAACCTAGGGATAGGTACGCTGATCGCCACTATGCTGCCGTACTCGCTCGTGTTTTTCGTGGGTTGGACAGCGTTCTTCTTCCTGTGGGTATTTGGCTTTGGTCTGCCCGTTGGGCCGGGAGCCGCGACTTACTACACGCCTTAACCGCAATAAAAAGGGCGTCGATGATGAAGTCGACGCCCTTTCTTTATTCAATAGCTTTAGTCGTATAGCCATTCCATTAACAGACTGCAGATCATCAAAAAAATACCTAGATTAAACACATAGGTCTGTAGGGTAGATTTTAATGTCGTGTCCTCAGCTTGCGATACTATCTGGCTCACTGACATAAAAAATAATTGAGGGGCTAGCCCCATGCCCACAAATAACACAGCAGCACCGACACAGCGAGTTAACTCTGGTAGTACAAGCTCCTGCAAGTAAAATGCATAAACGCCATAGGCCAAAAATGCCAGCGCTATGCCATGGCATATCATTCCCACGATAAGTTGCTTAGTGGCAAGATTACCCCACGAAAACACCATGTCACTCCTACACTCAGCTTAACCAGAACTATTGATACTATTGGGAGCGAAGTTTATCTCGCTTACGATTAATCTGCACCCACACAAACCAACCAAATAAAATACCGCCAATGGGATAAATATAGAGCGCTCTTTGCAGTTCCGCCCAGAATGGATCGCCCGAGATAAAATAATGTATTAAGGCGACCACGAGGGACGTCAGCATACCCCAGAAAAATACGCCAAAGACCAAAATGACGTACATCTTACCTTTAGCAATGAGTGCATCTAGTTTTTGCAATTCCAACGCAGCATCATCCATGTTTCGTCCTCTTAACTGCCTCAGCGCAATATGCCAGAACTCGCGCACAGTGCCTATCCATCTTTATAACTAACAGCATTAAAATAACAAAAAGCCCTGCAATTGCAGGGCTTTAGTTTAGAAGTTTAGAAGTTTAGAAACGATCGAGCTTATTCAGCTGAGTTTGGCTTCTGTTCTTTACCTTTCTTCTCGCGCTTACTGAAGAGACGCTCCACTATCACGAAGAATAATGGTACGAAGAAGATCCCTAGGAAAGTCGAGCTCATCATACCGCCGAGTACACCTGTACCAATGGCGTTTTGACTACCAGAGCCGACACCGGTACTGATAGCTAACGGCACAACACCCAGACCAAAGGCTAGAGACGTCATTAAGATGGGGCGAAGACGCACACGCACCGCATGCAAGGTCGCCTCGACTAAGCCTGAACCTTTCTCATAGAACTCTTTGGCGAATTCCACAATCAAGATGGCGTTCTTAGTCGCTAACCCTACTGTGGTTAACAGCCCCACTTGGAAGAACACGTCGTTTGGCAAGCCGCGACCATTCATTGCAATCAAAGCACCGATGATCCCGAGCGGAACCACGAGCACAACTGCAAAGGGTACCGACCAGCTTTCATAGAGTGCTGCCAATACTAAGAAGACCACTAAGATCGACAGAGCATACAGCGCTGGCGCTTGGTTACCCGATAAACGTTCTTCATACGATAGACCGTTCCACGCGACACCAAAACCAGGAGGAAGCTGCTTGGCTAAGTCTTCCATAATTGTCATAGCTGCACCGGTACTGAAACCAGGAGCCGTGGCACCCTGAATGTTCATCGATGGTAAGCCGTTAAAGCGTTCTAAACGTGGAGAACCGTATTCCCATGCACCAGTGGCAAACGCAGAGAATGGCACCATGTCACCCTTGTTATTGCGCACGTACCAAGAATCTAAATCTCCCGGTTGCATACGATACTGGGCATCACCTTGCACATATACTTTCTTCACGCGGCCGCGGTCAATAAAGTCATTCACATAAGAACCACCCCAAGCCGTTGCAAGCACATTGTTTACATTAGTGATTTCAATGCCTAACGCGCTCAACTTAGCGTGATCTACATGTAATTGATAAATTGGCGCATCTTCTTGACCGTTTGGACGCACACCCACCAGATTTGGATTCTGTGCCGCCATACCAAGCAGTTGATTACGTGCCGCCACTAACTTCTCGTGGCCTTGGCCGTTCTTATCCTGCAGGTACATGTCGAAACCGTTCGCCGTCCCCAACTCGATTACCGCAGGCGGTACGAAGGCGAATACTAAGGCATCTTTCATCTGACCGAACACACCCATAGCGCGACCAGCAATAGACTTCACATCCATACCAGGCGCTTCACGTTCAGACCAATCCTTCAAACCAACGAAGGCGATACCCATGTTTTGCCCTTGACCCGCAAAACTGAAGCCCGCCACGCTAAACACCGACCTCACGCCCTCCTCAGCCATAAAGTGATCAGACACTTTCTCCAATACTTTTAAGGTACTTTCTTGAGTTGAGTTAGTCGGCAAAATGGCTTGCGTGAACAAAATACCTTGGTCTTCATCTGGTAAGAACGCCGTAGGCATACGGATAAAGATCCAACCCACTGCAATAACCAGCACAACGTAAATCGCCATCACTCTAAAGCCGCGCTTGATGATCCCAGCAACGCTCGACTCATAACGATTAGTCAGTTTATCGAAACTACGGTTAAACCAACCAAAGAAGCCAGTTTCGATATGAGCATGGCCCTTCTTAATCGGTTTGAGCATAGTCGCACAAAGTGCAGGTGTTAAAATCAAAGCAACTAGAACAGACAACGCCATCGCAGATACGATAGTGATAGAGAACTGACGATAAATAACCCCCGTTGAACCTGACATAAATGCCATAGGGACAAACACTGCAGAGAGGGTCAGACCGATACCGACTAAAGCACCGGTAATTTGATCCATCGACTTACGCGTCGCTTCCAGTGGACTTAAGCCCTCCTCGGCCATTACCCGCTCGACGTTTTCCACCACCACAATCGCATCGTCCACCAGCAAACCAATGGCGAGCACCATAGCAAACATGGTTAAAGTGTTAATCGAGAAACCCGCTAACGACAGAATCGCAAAGGTTCCCAGCAATACCACTGGTACCGCAATAGTCGGGATCAAAGTTGCACGGAAATTTTGCAAGAAGAGGTACATGATGATGAACACTAGTACAATAGCTTCAAGCAGGGTATGCACTACACCTTCTATCGATTTTTCAACGAAAGGCGTTGTATCGTATGGATAAACAACTTCTAGCCCTTGCGGGAAGAAAGGTTTCATCTCAGCAATTTTTTCACGAACAGCTTCAGCAGTATCAAGCGCGTTAGCACCCGTTGCCAGCTTAATCGCTAACCCTGTCGCAGGTTGACCGTTATACAGTGACACCACAGCATAACTTTCAGAACCTAATTCAACCCGTGCCACATCGCTTAGGAAGACGTTTGCGCCTGAAATATCCGATTTAAGGATAATCTTGCGAAACTCTTCCGCCGTTTGTAAGCGGCTTTGCGCCGATACAGTCGCGTTCAGCTCTTGGCCAGCCACAGATGGCGCGCCACCTAACTGTCCAGCGGATACTTGAGCGTTTTGAGAACGAATCGCCGCAATAACATCTAAGCTAGTTAAGTTATATTGAGTCAACTTCAACGGGTCTAGCCATATACGCATCGCATATTGGGCACCGAACAGCTGAATTTCACCTACACCCGGAACACGGCTCATAGGATCTTGAATGTTCGCACCAACGTAGTCGGCGATATCGCCTTTATCTAACGAACCGTCGGTCGATACGAAGCCTAATACCATTAAGAAGCCTGAACTCGACTTGTTAACGTTAACCCCTTGCGACTGCACTTCTTGCGGTAACAGGGTCATAGCGCCCTGTAACTTGTTCTGAACTTGAACCTGTGCAATATCCGGATCGGCTTCGGCGTTGAAGGTTAAAGTAATAGACGCATTACCAAAACTGTCACTGGTTGAGGAGATATAACGGAGATGATCGATACCCGTCATACGTTGCTCAATCACCTGAGTCACAGAATCTTCAACAATCTTAGCGGAAGCGCCAGGATAGTTAGCACTGATCACCACGGTCGGTGGTGCAATGTTAGGATATTGGGACACTGGCAGCGAGCGGAGCGAGAGGACCCCTGCCAGCATGATAATCAAGGCGATCACCCACGCAAAGATGGGGCGATCAATAAAAAAACGTGCCATAGCTATGCCCTATTGTGCTTGCGTTTCAGAAATAACTTTGGTGGTTACTGGAGCGCCTGGACGAATTTTCTGTAATCCTTCCACAATTAATTTATCGCCCACAGCTAAACCAGAAGTAACTCGCCATTGGTTGTTAATCACTTCAGCGGTCGTTACAGTTTTCGATTCAACGACACCTTGGTCATTCACCACCATAGCCACTGCTTGACCCTTAGAGTTACGCGTGATGGCTTTTTGTGGAACCAAGATAGCCTGTGGATCAGTACCCGCATTCAACATAGCGCGAACATACATACCAGGTAACAAGATACCTTCAGGGTTCGGGAACTCGGCGCGCAGAATGACTGAACCCGTGTTTGGGTCCACACTCACTTCGGCGAACTGCAACTTACCTGGATGGCTGTATTGTGTGCCATCTTCGAGCAACAGCTGCACATCAGCATTTTCTGAAGCTTGTAGCTTACCTTGCTGCAACTTAGCTTTAAGACGTAACAACTGCGCACTCGATTGCGCGATATCCACATTGATAGGATCAAGTTGTTGAATCGTCGCCAGCGTTTGGCTTTGGTTCGCTGTCACTAACGCACCCGCAGTCACACTCGATTTACCGATACGACCAGAGATAGGCGCTAATACTTCAGTGTATTGCAGGTTGATTTTAGCTGTGTTAATCGCAGCTTCTGCCACGGTGACATTCGCTAATGCTTCTTTATATGCCGCTTCAGCTTCATCAAATTCTTGCTTACTGATGGCGTTGGTTTTCACCAGTTGCTGATAACGTGCAGCCTTAGCTTTTGCTGAGGCTAAACCCGCATTGGCTCTGGCTAAATCGGCATTGGCACTCACTAACGCGGCTTTATAAGTTGCAGAGTCAATTTGATACAAGGATTCACCCTGTTTCACATTGCCACCTTCAACAAAACTACGCTTAGTGATAATACCGCTCACCTGTGGACGAACTTCGGCCTCGAGGAAAGCTTTACTGCGTCCAGGTAATTCCACCTGAATCACTTGTGGCTGGGCAACAACATTAAGGATTCCCACTTCCATACTACGTGGGCCAGCGCCCGCCTGAGCTTTCTCTTCTTGAGGGCTGCAAGCTGCCATCCATAACGCCACGCTTATAACTGAGGCAAGTTTAATTGTCTGCCGCATGAGAACTCCTTCAAATATTAACTGCCCACATACCAGTACACTTATTGCGCTGACACGAGCCGTAATTGTAACTAAAATCAAATCCGTTATTTATCTCATAGCCTATATGAATCAACAAGGAAGATAACGAAACTAAATTGTAAACTAATGAAAATTTTCACTCATTTAGCATTACTATATTCATCGAATTGTTATTCGATTTAAAAAATCGGTTAACTTTGAGTGGCATTGTTAGGGAGATATGCCGTAAAACACCCAATAAGCCTACTCCATATTGAATATGTTGCAAATCTGTTCATATTCTAGACTTGCGGCAGGCCAAGGCCCACAGCTCAATGACGTTAGCTTAACCGTCACTTGTTGCAATAATTTGTACATAGAGACGAAAACGCAGCGCGCTTGTTTTTACTCAGGCCACTCTCAGCATCAAGTCGTTAAAAACGACCCTATCAAGACTGACAATACCGAAAGAGAGTAAGCAAAGAGCTGGCTTCAGACTGCTTGTGCGTAAAAACATGAATACATCCGATAGCGGATTGCTGTGCAGTTTATTACATCTACTATTTGTGCACGGCTAAAAGGCAGCGCCAGCGTTATGAGGTAACGCCACACAATTAAACAGTCACAAATAATAGCTAGCGGGCTATTTTAGTGGTTACCCCAAAACGGAGCAAACCCGAAATTCAGATTAATACCCCATTAAATGAAACTCAGACTCCCACAAATAATGCTTCTGTAATGACAAATATTGCTAGCAAAGCAATATTTGTCTATTAAAACTAATTTGTTCATCTTCAATCACAACTTAACAGGACTAAATTCGATTATCGCCCACGCTGCAAGCCAAAATACGGCTGATATCAGCCAAACAACGACCCGACTCCTGTTGCCACTGATTAAATACGGCTTGCACTTGCTTAAGCGCCGTTTGTGATGAAAAGCCCGCATCGACTAACTTATGTGCTTTAAAATAACCTTGTACATCATCGGTTAACAAAAAAGTATCTTTGCCAATACCGCGCAGAAAATAGGGACCCGTATTCCCGCCCAATCGAGTACCTCGTTTCTTTAAAAATGCCCACAACCCGATAATATCCTGCGTCGGCCAAGCGGCGATCAGCTGCGCCAAGCTGCCATGTTCGCGAGCAACATCGTGGATCATCAGAGCATTATCATAAATGGCTTGAGTCTTTTTAAGATGGCGAATCAAGGTCGCATCACTTGCCCGCGCTTGAATTTGCTCAGGCGATAACATTAATACTTTATGCGGTTCGAACCCAAAGAAAGACTTCTCATACTCGGGCCATTTGTTCACAACCACCCGCCATACAAAACCACTTTGAAACACCTGACGGCTCATCGCCGACAATAATTCAGCATCCCGATATTGGCGAATTTCATCATCAGACAGGCAACCAGACAATAAGGCTTCGAGTCCAGCAGGTCCGCCTTTGCGCTCACTGGCTCTGGCATAAATAGATGAAAAACGCTCTAACTGGCTCATATTATTACCTTTAAAATGATTAAATCCCGACACTTCCTATATGGACTCATAATACCGATTTTTATCCCTGATGGATCACTTGGCTTTGCCAAGAAAAATTGTGTTTATTCCAGCATTTTTTAAGAAAACTCTTACAGCAAGCGCTTCAATTACGACTAAAGTTAAAACGTAAAGTCCGTAAAAGACTGGGTTTGGAGTGAGTGCCTATGGAGCTTTTTTATCACCCGTTATCACGCTATTCACAGAAAGTGCTCATCGCACTTTATGAAAAGCAGGCCAACTTCTACCCCAGAATCATAGATCTACGCGACCCTTTGTCCCGCAAGGAATTTCACCAACGTTATCCGCAAGCGCGAATCCCTCTGCTTAAAGCCCAAAATGAACAGCTGATACCCGAATCCAGCATTATTATCGAGTACTTAGATAGGCATTTTGAAAACAGTACCCAGCTGCTGCCACAAGAACCACAACGCAACTTACAGGTACGTTTGTTCGATCGCATCATAGACAATGATATTAACAACCCATTATTTCAATTAGAAAAGTTAAAGCATATAGAAAACAGCAATGAATTCGAAATCAAACAATTAGAGAAGCAACTACTGACACAGTTTCAACGCTTAGACGCGCAACTCACACAACATCATTGGGTCTGTGGCGACAGTTTTACCTTAGCCGACTGTGCACTAATCCCTTGTTTAAGCTATAGCTTCCAACATCTAAACCTGTTGGATTTAGATGAAATCGTGCGCTATTGGCAACAGGCACAACTGCGTGGCGCTTGGATGTTAGTACAAGAAGAGGTGTTACTGGCTGAGATGGAGGAAACGACGGGAATAAGAGGCATACCTTAGCGAGTAAGTCATGCCTCAACACAATCACATATTACGTTCTTTCTTCAACTGCAAAAACGCTTTCCACTTCACGACTTCTGGCGGCAACTCAGGTGCAGGATCGGTATAACCCGCTTCTTTCACGAGGACATCTAGCGGCACTTGCTTACCTTTGCACACAAACACACCGCGCACATGCACGATACAATGTAGGCCACGTTCGCTCACAAAGCGTTGTTCAATATAGAAATATTTTTCATCCCAACCGACGACTTTGGTTTCAATCTCAAAAGTTTTCAGCGGCTTAATATCGCGAATATAGGTAAATTCGGCGGCGTTAACTATCGGCATCCACTTCAACTTTAAGAAACGTTTCAGTAGACCCATCTCAGCCAACATATAAGTCCGCGCCAGATCCATAAACGCGGGATAGCGAGAATTAGTGAGATGGAAATTGATGTCGCAATCGCTCGGTAAAGCACGATAAGTGATACGGCTTGTCCCTAGAAAATCGATCTTACGACAATGGCGCGTGCGCCAGAATAACAACCAAAACAAACGAAAATACAGATTCATAACGCGCCGCCCTTGAAATAAGAGCCACAGGCTAACAGAGGTCATACCACAGGGCAAGCGGGATATAGCTCACAAAAAAGACGCCCTAAGGCGTCTTTTTATCGTTCGATTAAGCTAAATACCCTCAGATAATCAGTCCATTAAAAGGGGCTGATTTATCAAAACGCACAATTGCTTATGCAGCAATGCCTGAATGTCTTAACAGGGCATCGATATTCGGCTCGCGTCCCATAAACTGTTTGAACAAGTCCATCGGCTCGGCTGAACCACCCATTTCGAGGATATTGTGCAGGAAACGACGACCCGTTTCAGGGTTGAAAATACCTTCCTCTTCGAAGCGGGAAAACGCATCCGCCGAGAGCACTTCAGCCCATTTATAGCTGTAATAACCTGCGGCATAACCGCCCGCAAAAATATGGGCAAATCCATGTTGGAAACGGTTAAAATCCGGCGGCGTTAATACGGCCACCTGACGACGCACTTCGTCTAAGGTTTCTTGAATGCGCGCGCCTTTAGCTGGGTCGTATTCGTGGTGCATTCTAAAATCGAACAATGAGAACTCGAGTTGGCGCAGCATCATCATGCCAGACTGGAAGTTTTTCGCCGCCAACATTTTATCTAACAAGGCTTTAGGTAATGGTTCGCCGGTTTCGAAATGGCCAGAAATTTCGGCTAAGGCTTCTTCCTGCCAGCACCAATTTTCCATAAATTGACTTGGTAACTCGACCGCATCCCAAGGCACGCCATTGATACCCGACACGCCTGCAACATCGATTTTGGTCAGCATGTGGTGGATACCATGGCCAAATTCGTGGAACAAGGTTGTCACTTCATCATGGGTAAACAGCGCAGGTTTGCCATCGACCGGACCATTAAAGTTACAGGTCAAATAAGCCACTGGCTTTTGTAATCCATTGGCGGTTTGACGGCGCACACGGCAGTCATCCATCCAAGCACCACCACGTTTACCTGTGCGGGCATATAAATCGAGGTAGAAACTACCTCTGTGTTCGTCAGTTTCGTCGAAAATATCGAAGAAACGTACGTCCTTATGCCATCGGTCAAAATCCTTTTGCTCAAGGATTTTAAGGCCGAACAAACGTGATACTGTGTAGAACAACCCCGAGAGCACTTTATCTTCGGGGAAATACGGACGCAGGATTTCCTGTGAAATCTCATACTTATGCTGCTGCAACTTCTCAGCATAGAAACTTAAGTCCCAAGAGGCCATTTCAGTCACGCCATATTCGGCCTCGGCAAACGCTCTCAGCTCAGCCAGTTCTGCCTTAGCTTGATCCTTTGAGCGCAGCGCTAACTCATTTAAAAATGCCATCACCTGCGCCGGCGTTTCAGCCATTTTCGTCGCCAGAGATTTGTCAGCAAAACTGTCAAAACCGAGTAACAATGCGAGTTCGTGGCGCAAAGCAAGAATTTCGTCCATCAGCGGGCTGTTATCAAACTCTCCGGCATTGGGACCTTGATCTGAAGCGCGAGTGACAAACGCACGGTAGCATTCTTCCCGAAGACTGCGGTTTTCGCTGTAGGTCATGACGGGTAGATAAGAGGGGAAATCTAAGGTAAATAACCAACCTTCTAGCTCACGCGACTGCGCCATCGCTTTAGCGGCGGCTTTGGCAGACTCGGGCAAACCAGCAAGCTCAGCTTCATCAGTGATCAACTTAGTCCAAGCTTGCGTCGCATCCAGTAATTGATTCGAAAAACCACTGGTGAGTTCAGAAAGACGTTTTACAATCTCGCCATAACGCACTTTTTGCGCGTCATCTAAACCAATACCCGATAGTTCAAAGTCGCGCAGGCTGTGCTCTATCACCATCTGCTGGGCTTGGCTCAATTGTGCAAATTCATTGGATGCTCGCAGCGCTTTATAGGCTTGATACAAACCTTGGTGTTGGCCAACGTAAGTACCGTATTCCGATAAAAGAGGTAAACAAGCATCATGGGCGGCACGCCACTCATCTGTGCTAGTCACTGAATTCATATGAGAAACGGGCGACCAAATTTGGCTTAGCTCATCGTCAACCTGTTCTAATGGCGCGACCAAGTTGTCCCACGTAAAAGGACCTTGGTTCTGCAGCACTTCATCAATCTTAGTGCGGCACTGAGCAATGGCATGCTCAACGGCGACTTGAATATGTTCCGGTTTAATCTGTGAAAAAAGCGGTAATTTTGCGCCGCTAAGCAAAGGGTTGCTCATATTGACTCCTCAACAATCTGTATCTGTTATAAATAAGGGCTAATGGCCTATTTATCAAGGCGAGAAAACCGATTGTCCCCTTCGAACGCCTTACTTAACCCTATTTCCCCTGAAAAAAAGTGAACTAGTTCGCATTTAGGATTTACGTTTTATTTACCTACACATTGTTGCAATCTCGATCGCAAATCGAATCAATTCGCATTAATGTTTGTATGTGGGCAAGGTATTATCTGCATAACTAACGTACCTCGACCAAAATCAGCAAAAATATGGCAACACACTCAGTGAAACTTATCGCCAGCGTCCTCTGCACATTAGGGATCAACTGCCTTAGTCACAACGCAGTTGCTAATGAGGGCCTAGAACAAGTCGATAGTATTTCAAACACCATATTACCCCGCCAGATGACAGAACCTTTGGCGGTGACGCTGGATTTAGGTTGGGACAGCAAATATGTCTCACAGGGTCGCAATAACTTGCAAAATGGGGGTATTTATTGGCTCAATGCGGCCGTTCAACACGGCAACTTAACCACTTATGCCTTAGTCGGACGCGGTGATAGCCAAGCCTATACAGAGTGGAATATCAGCCTTGAATATGGGTTCAACTTAGCCGAAAACCTAGAGGCTAATCTGGGATATCAGCGCATTGAAGGCTATAGCAATAGCCGCTGCCAAGATAACGAGCTATTTGCAGAACTCGCCTACAACGCCACAGCTTGGTTGGTACCATCGGTGAGTTATGTCTATTCCACAGAGGCGGCAGGCTACTTTGTTGAAGTGAGTTTGCACAGTTATTGGAATATCACAGACCAGTTCAGCCTCACGCCCTATATCACTCAAGGGTTTGATTTTAAATACCGCACAGAAGAACACGATGGCAGTAATAACCTGCAGTTTGGCCTCGAAGCGAATTATCAACTGACCCCAAGCATGAGTATTAGCGGACACATTAGCCACAGCATTGCCCAGAGTGATATTGAGCAAGAAGCCTCAGCCAATGGCGATATGAGTTCACAGGATCAAACCTATGCCGGCATTCACTTTGCGATAACGTTTTAACGTCGTTTTAGCTCTGTGTTTCTAGCGCCGTATTGCAACCTTCCTCTGTCAATTTATCCCGCGACATTTGGCAAAAACAAAGCTCACTAACTAAACTCAAAATGTCGACGGAGCGACTCACTATTCACATCGATTTTGCCGAGGAACAGGGAATGTTAACGCATCATTTCTATCTTATCCGAACCGCTGTCATTACCTTGCTCCTGCTTTTTATCCCAGTGACAAGCTCGACTAATGCGCAGCAGGTATCTGAGCCTGAACCGAGTCTAGAATCCTTAGCTCAACCGGCACAAACGGCGCCTTTGCCCCTAGGCACTTTGCTCGACAATGAGGGCAAGCCGATTAATGTGCCTAACCAAGTGCAAAGTGCATTCGAGTATTCGCCCCCCACTGTCACACCCGCAGAGCCATCCAAAACCACTAAATCAACTAAAGCCACTCAATCGAACAAAGCCGCTAAGAGTAAAAAACTCAGTCGCAAGCAACAGCTCGCCAGTCGTGCACATGTCGCCAATGATCCTAACTGCCGTTGGCTCGATAAACGTATGGATCAGCTAGAGTCCCTACTCGGCGACAAACAAGATAACGCAGCTAAGCATCAAGCCGATGAACTCAGCGCCCGCCAAAAGGAGTGGCAATGTTTGAAATGTGGTGCAGAAGGCCCAGCTCATAACGATCACTCTAAATGCCAATATCGCCGCGAAACAGCCACGCGATAACAACTGAAAGCAACTTTAGGAGTATTTTCATTAAAAGCAATGCCTTATACGTTAATGATGCAATAGGCTGGTCTGTTACCGCAAAGCCCCCTACAATGACATTCTGCTGTAAAGCATCTCATCCTTGAAGTAAGACGGAGAAACTCATGGCTCAACATTTTGACTATATCTGCCTAGGCGCAGGCAGCGGCGGTATCGCCTCAGCAAACCGAGCGGCAATGCGTGGTGCTAAGGTTCTACTCATCGAAGCCAAACACGTGGGTGGCACCTGTGTAAACGTAGGTTGTGTGCCCAAAAAAGTCATGTGGTATGGCGCCCATGTTGCCGAAGCGATGAACCTTTACGCCAAAGATTATGGTTTCGACGTCACTGTTAATAAATTCGATTGGAACACTTTGGTCGAAAACCGCGAAGCCTACATTGGTCGTATTCACGATGCCTATGGCCGTGGTTTTGCCAACAACAAAGTGACGCTGTTAAATGGCTACGGCCGTTTTGTGGATGGCAACACCATCGAAGTGGACGGCGAACATTACACCGCCGATCATATCCTTATCGCCACTGGCGGCGCACCGACGATTCCGAACATTCCTGGCGCGCAATACGGTATCGACTCCGATGGTTTCTTCGCCCTACGCGAGCAACCTAAGCGCGTTGCCGTTGTTGGCGCGGGTTATATCGCTGTTGAAGTCGCTGGCGTGTTACACGCTCTGGGCAGTGAAACTCACTTATTAGTGCGTAAACATGCGCCGCTGCGTAACTTTGACCCTATATTAGTCGATGCTCTCGTCGATGCGATGGCAACCGAAGGCCCAACATTGCACACCCATAGCGTGCCAAAAGCCGTGGTTAAAAATGCCGATGACAGCCTGACATTAAACTTAGAAAACGGTGAAAGCATTACAGTCGATTGCTTGATTTGGGCAATTGGCCGCTCACCTGCAACAGGCAATATCGGCCTAGAAAATACCGAAGTGCAATTAGATAGCAAAGGCTATGTCATCACTGATGAGCAGCAAAATACGACTCACAAAGGGATTTACTGTGTCGGCGACATTATGGCGGGGGGCGTAGAGCTCACTCCTGTTGCGGTTAAAGCGGGCCGTTTGTTGTCCGAGCGTTTATTTAACGGTATGACAGATGCCAAAATGGATTACAACCTGATCCCAACCGTTGTATTCAGCCATCCACCTATCGGCACTATGGGCTTGACCGAACCAGAAGCCCGTACTCAATACGGCGACGATAACGTCAAAGTGTATACCTCGACGTTTACCTCCATGTACACAGCCGTTACGGCCCATCGCCAAGCCTGTAAGATGAAGTTAGTCTGCGCTGGCAAGGACGAAAAAGTCGTCGGTATTCATGGTATTGGTTTTGGTATGGACGAAATCCTTCAAGGTTTCGGCGTCGCCATGAAAATGGGCGCGACTAAGGCCGATTTCGATGCTGTGGTGGCTATCCACCCAACGGGCGCGGAAGAGTTTGTTACTATGAGGTAGAAGCGATTTTCGCTTTGATTTCATCATATTTAGGGCCAGCTAATGCTGGCCCTAATTGATCACAGATAACATAAAACCATTAACTCTCACGCGACTTTCCTATAATCTCGACTGAGTACTTTGCATTTTAAACACCTAGCGCGGTTATCGCTGCGCTACTGTCATCGGGATGAATAGCGTAATGCTTAAAGAACTCGCGTTCGATGGTTTGTTATTTAGTCCATTAATTATCTTTATCCCCTTAGCTTTTCTGCTTTCCTGCATCACTCGCTTGGTACTCTATCAAACTGGGCTCTATCACAAGCTGTGGCGCGCAGCTTGGTTCGAAGTTGGGCTGTTTATCTGCTATCTGGCTTTGGTCATTTACTTGCTTGGGAGTTGATTGTTCATGGGAAAAATCTTTCGTATCAGCCTCACCCTCATTGTGGTCGCGGTTGCAGGTATCGCCGGACATTGGATATGGTCGCACTACCTTTATTCTCCTTGGACCCGCGACGGCCGAGTTCGCGCCGAAATCATTACCATAGCGCCAGATGTATCAGGTTGGGTAAACCAACTGAATGTAAAAGACAATCAAGTCGTTAATAAAGGTGATGTATTGTTCACAGTGGACGATACCCGCTACAAAGCCACCATTGCCGAATTGAATGCCAAAGCAGAAAGCCAAAAATTGGCATGGGAACTGGCAAAACATAAATACAAACGCCGTATCGGTTTGACCAACGCCAACTTAGTCAGCAAAGAAACCTTCGACGAAGCCTTTATCAATACCGAACTGGCAAGAACCAGTTATGAACTCGCACAGGCACAATTAAATACCGCCAAAATTGACTTAGCGCGGACGCAAATTCACGCTCCCGAAAATGGCACCCTGATCAATTTAAGCCTGCGTAATGGCAACTATGTCAGCAAAGGCAACTCAGTATTTTCGCTGGTCAAACAAGACTCTCTCTATATCACAGGCTATTTTGAAGAAACCAAAATCCCCTTGGTTCACATAGGTCAAAACGCCGATGTCAGCCTAATGAGTGGCGGCCATTTCTTGCACGGCAAAGTGGTCAGCATAGGTAAGGCGATTGCCAATACCAATGTCACCACTAATGGGCAGTTATTGCCGCAAATCGGCCAAACCTTTAATTGGGTGAGATTGTCACAACGTATTCCGGTCGATATCCAGCTAGACAGCATTCCTAAGGACATAGAGCTGAGCGTCGGCATGACAGTTTCCATCCAGCTACAGACTGACAAATAGTCATTATGACGCTGTTACTTAAGAGTTTATTTTTTCCTGACCGACGAACCATCATCTTCGCGATTAAAGGCGTGATCTCGATGGCGCTCGCCTTATATGTGGCCATGTTCTTAAATTTAGAACGGCCATATTGGGCGCTGGTGTCGGCGGTATTTCTGCAAATCCGCCCCGAAAGCGGGCTCGTGATCGAAAAGGGCTTATGCCAAATCGGCGGCACCTTAGTCGGCGCGCTCGCGGGGATTGCCATACTCAACGGGTTTACGCCCTATCCCGAACTCGCCTTAGGATTACTCGCCTGCTGGATAGGGCTAAATTCTGGGTTGTCGGCCATGGTTCGCCAGCAAAACTTTGTCTATGCCTTTGCCATGGCGGGCATGACAGCCTGCTTGATAGTGCTCATTGTGATGGCGAGCCCAAGCACGGCCGATAGTGCAAAAATATTCGATGTGGCACAGTCGAGGATCAGCGAAATTATCGTCGGCGCAATTTGTGCCGTCTTGGTCAGTTCGCTACTGTGGCCGACTAAGGTAAAACATGGTCTGCAACTGCATGCTAAAAACACAATTAATCAAACACTTAACTATCTTGCATTAGAACTCGATTTACAGGGGGAACATGCGAGTCGCCATGAACATATCGACACTATTATGGAATCAGTATCGGCGCTGAGTGACGACTCCAGCGCAGTGATTTATGAAGGCCCCGAAGGACGCGGGCAGAGCCATGCGGCGAACTTTCTCTGCAATAAAACCCTTTCGCTGTTGGCGGCAATCCAAATATTTGGCCGACTACAACGTAATCATTCCCATCTGGTCAGCGAACCGCTCGCGAAAACCTTAGCCAATATGCGCAGCAGTTTTACCCTGATGGCGCAATCCACTGATGACCAAGAATGCTACAAAATGGCGCGTACTTTAAGGTATCAACTCCAACAAAACCTGATGCAATACCGCGACCGAACCCCATTAGAGACTCGCTTACTCAAAGTTGCGATGGAGTTAAGCGCCGATCTGATCATGGTGCTCAAGAGTTATAACGTACTGACAAGCAATTCTGCGGTACAACTCAACGCGCCGCCAATGGAATTTCACCTAGATCCACTGATAGGGTTTACGACCGGTCTACGCAGCATGGCGGTATTTGTCATTGGGGCTTCGCTGTGGATCGGCACAGGGTCGAGTGCGGTACTCATGATGATCCTGATGCCAGTGGTCTTTTCCATCATGATGGCGCGCCAGCCACTGCCAATGCTAACCACGATTTTGCGCCGTATTCTTGTCGGCATCACTATCGCAGTGCCCCTCACAGTGTTTTACGCTTTACCTTTGCTGGCAGAGAGTAGCGGCGATTTCGAAATACTCATTTTAGTGCTCGCAGGCCCCTTTTTTATTGGGCTACTCGCCTTAGCGAATCGACCGACCTTGCCCTATGGTCTCGGGATTTGCGTGCCGTTTGCGGTATTAGTACAGCCCAGTAATACCATTTCATTTGCGATAGAAAACACCGTCAGCAATGCCTTAGCAATTTTTGTTGGCGTTACTGTGCTGTATTGGCTATTTAAATTGATCACCGAACCTAGCCAGCGGCTGATGCAATATCGTCTGCTGCAATCTATCCAAAAAGATCTGGTGCATATCGCGCAGCATGACGATCCTGAGCCTTGGTTTAACGCCCGCATGGGCGATCGACTGCTGCGGATAGCCAGTTACGAAAAAGGCTCGGGCAAGAGTTCGAGGGTATTTACCGATCTGGTGTTCACTGCACTGAATCTAGGCCATGTGTCGATTCGAATGCGGCGCATGTTGCAGGGGATTTCAGATACGCACTCAGACTTAGGCTTAGAAAATGCACTCAACCTCTGGCAACACAATTTAGGTCAGGCATTTATCGCCTGCGCCCACGGCCAAGTCGCAAAAGAGTTTAACACCAGCAGCGAAGCCTTATTACAAGCGATGGCGCAATGCCCGTTACCCCACGAACAATTCACTCTGATTACTGGGATGTTTGAACGCATCACATTAACCTTCGAACGCACTGCCCACAGTATCGCCGAGCAGAAAAACACCTCAGCAAAATAGTCAGTTCTCAAACTATTTTCCGCCCCAAAAGCTACTCTCGTACCGCCGCCACAACCATTTAAATCCAATAGAAGCTTGATATTTGGCCGATAAAATGCCTTAATATAATTAGATCACTAACTATATTGGTGATATAAATTCAATTATCAACCAAGGAGCAATTATGTCTACGGAGAACCCACCAGAGGAAAATCTTATCTCGCAAGTAGCAAGCTTTACCCGATTACACGCCAAGGAAACCATGCAGTTTATGTGTTTATGCGCAATATTAAGCACCTATCTCTTTGTCATTTTGAAACCGAGTATTATTCAAAATAACAAAGCGTTAGGAGACAAATAACCCATGAATTACCTGGCTTACGTTTCCTTAGCGATTTACTTTATCGCCATGCTTGCTATTGGCTTATTCGCCTATAAAAAATCCACCAGCGATGTATCCGGCTATATTTTGGGCGGCCGCAAGGTGAGCCCACAGGTCACCGCACTCTCAGCGGGTGCATCTGACATGAGTGGCTGGATGCTAATGGGTCTTCCCGGCGCAATGTTTTTGGTTGGTTTCGAAACCATTTACATCGCACTTGGACTATTAATTGGTGCTCTAATTAATTACTTGGTCGTTGCACCCAAATTAAGGGTCTATACCGAAGTCGCGGATAACGCCCTCACTATCCCGGAGTTTTTTGCTAAACGCTTCGGCAATGCCAACAGCAGTATCCGAATTATCTCGGCCGTGATCATTGTGATCTTCTTTACCTTGTATACCTCAGCGGGTTTAGTGGCTGGCGGTAAGTTATTTGAGTCAGCATTCGGCCTGAACTACGACATAGGTTTAGTCGTCACCCTCGGCGTAGTGGTTTCTTATACCTTGTTGGGCGGATTCTTAGCAGTGAGCCTCACTGACTTTGTCCAAGGCTGTATCATGTTTGTCGCTTTAATCTTAGTGCCTGTGGTGGCATATCAAGAGTTTACCAGCGCTGACACTATGCTGAACTTTGCGTATCAATCGATTCCACACTTCACCGATGCCATGCAAAACGTCACTATGTTAGGGCTTATCTCAAGCTTATCTTGGGGACTCGGTTACTTTGGCCAACCGCATATTATTGTGCGCTTTATGGCAATTCGTTCAGTCGCTGACATTAAAACCGCCAGACACATAGGTATGGGCTGGATGACAGTGACCATTGTGGGTGCACTGGCAACAGGTCTTGTCGGTATCGCTTACGCCAATAAATTTGGCATGAAGCTGACCGATCCTGAAACCATCTTTATCGTGTTTTCTGAGTTGTTGTTCCATCCGATCATTAGTGGCTTCTTATTAGCCGCAATTCTGGCCGCGATCATGAGCACCATTTCATCGCAACTATTAGTGTCATCAAGCTCGCTAACGGAAGATATCTATCGCGTGATGTCGAAGAAAGAATCTAGCGAAAAAGACATGGTGAAAATGGGACGTTTTGGCGTAGCAGGCGTGGCAATTGTCGCAAGTCTACTGGCGCTTGACCGCTCTAGCAGTGTGCTGTCACTGGTGAGTAATGCATGGGCAGGATTCGGTGCCGCCTTCGGTCCGTTAGTCTTGTTTAGCTTGTATAAAGCTAACCTAACCCACAAAGCCGCGATTGCCGGCATAGTGTCAGGCGCAGCTACAGTGCTGTTTTGGATTTATGCACCAGTACTTGCTGACGGTAAAGCTTTAACCACAGTGGTGTATGAGATGATCCCCGGCTTTGCCATGAGCAGTGTGGTGATTTGGATAGTCTCGTTACTCGATACTGATCCCTGTGCCAAAACCACTAAATTATTCCATAAGGCTGGCCGTGTTTTAGCCGAAGACAGATGAGGCGCGCAGGTATGACTGACTTACCCTGGAAACGCATTGTCGTTAAGGTAGGTAGTGCCCTGATTGCACCCCACAAACAAGGTTGCAGCAGCCACTACTTACTCGGCATTGCCCAATTTATTACTTATTGTCGTGCCCAAGGGATCCAAGTTGTCTTGGTCTCTTCGGGCTCAGTCGCCGCAGGATGGCATCACTTTGGCGAGGTTGATAAACCGAGCGTCACAGTGAAGAAAGCCATGGCAGCAGCAGGTCAGGCCGATATGATGGCCACATGGAACAAGTTATTTGATTTCCCAACCGCACAGCTACTGTTAACCCACGGTGATTTACGCAATCGAGATCGTTACATCAGTATTAAAGACACGATTTTCAGCCTACTCGAACATGGGCTATTGCCTATCATCAACGAGAACGATGCCGTTACCGCCGACAAGCTCAAAGTTGGCGATAACGATAATCTCTCGGCCATGGTCGCCGCTGCGGCCGATGCCGATACGCTGATTATCTGTTCGGATGTGAATGGGCTTTACACGCAAAACCCCCATGAATATCCCGATGCACAGCTTATCAAGCAGGTGACCGAGATTAATGCCGAGATCTACGCCATGGCGGGCGGCGCCAGCAGTGCCGTCGGTACAGGGGGAATGCGGACTAAGATACAAGCCGCCAAGAAGGCGATTTCCCACGGGATCGAAACCTTTATTATCAATGGTTTTGATGCCGACTCATTCAACCAATTGTTGAAGGGCCAAAACCCAGGAACCTTATTTACCCCCGATGAGAAGCCAATGCAGGATCACTTGCACTGGATGACACATACCTCGCAGGCTCAAGGCGAAGTCATTGTTGAAAATGACTTTAATATCGCCCTTGATATCCATAGCGAGCAATTGACCAGTGACGATGTCGTTGCCATCAATGGGGACTTTTCTGTCGGTGACACCATTTTAGTACGCAAAGACGATGGCACTAAATTGGCCAAGGCCAAATCCAATTACAGCAGTTGTTTGCTTAGCTTTATTACGGACCAAGACGATCGCGAGTTTGCCAGTGAATTTCAGCAAAAGACTGGACCGATTATTTCCGAGAAAAACATCGCCATTCTCGAATAAGCATCAGCCGAATAAAACTAAGCGAGTAAACATCTAAGCGGAGTAAATATGAATTTAATCAAAAACTTATCTCAAGAAGCTGCCAAAGCGGCTCTGATCCTCGCCCAAGTTGACGAACAGCTTAAAAATACTGTACTCCTCGATATGGCACGCTCATTACGCGAAAAGTCCTATGAAATCCAAAGCGCTAACTTAATTGACCTACACAGAGCAACAGCCGATAACGTCGGCCCAGCCATGCTCGACCGATTAACGCTAACGCCAGAGCGTATAGAAGCTATGGCGGTAGGCATTGAAACCATCGCCGCCTTACCCGATCCCATTGGCAACGAACGCTATATTGGTCAACGACCTACTGGTTTATCCATCAGTAAGATGCGCGTTCCATTGGGCGTGGTTTGTATGATTTATGAAGCGCGCCCCAATGTCACCGCCGATGCGGGTGCCCTGTGCTTTAAATCCGGCAATGCCGTGATCCTGCGCGGTGGTAAAGAGGCGCTGCACAGCAGTAAAATTATCGCCACTATTTTGCAAAGCGTATTGAAACAATACGGCTTGCCCGAGGCGTTAATCACAGTGGTGCCAGACCCAGATCGCGCCCTCATGCTAGAACTGCTGCAGCAACGAGATTATATCGATGTGATCATTCCCCGCGGCGGCGAAGGCTTGATAAACTTTGTGACTGACAACAGTAAAATCCCAGTGATCCAACATTTTAAAGGCGTGTGTCATTTATACGTCGATAAAGATGCCGATCTGGATATTGCTATGGACTTACTGCTCAATGGTAAAACCCAGCGCACTGGCGTATGTAATGCCCTCGAAGCCCTATTAGTACACCAAGAAATTGCCTCGCAATTCCTGCCTAAAGTAGCCAAAGCGCTGGCCGAGCATAAGGTTAAAATCAATGCTTGTACTCAAGCCGGTGGTTATTTTGAAAACTGTACTTACATGGAAGAAGACGATTTCGGCCAAGAGTATTTAGATCTCGAAATTGCCATTCGCCAAGTCGATCACTTTGACCATGCTATCCAACATATTGCCCGTTTTGGTAGCCAGCACACCGAAGTGATTTGCACCGAAAACGAAGTCACTGCCGCACACTTCCAACGTGCGGTCGATGCTTCTGTGGTAATGGTCAATGCCTCTTCGCGCTTCTCCGACGGCAGCGAACTCGGCCTTGGAGCAGAAATCGGCATCGCGACATCTAAGCTTCATGCCTATGGCCCAATGGGACTCGAATCCTTGACCGCTGAGAAGTATTTAGTCTCAGGCACAGGCCAAGTGCGGGCGTAAACCTAAGGTGTAAATCACACTTTTAGGCTTAACAAGTCCGTTGGATTTCGATTCGATTGTAAAGATTAAAGGCCACAGTCGGTAACGACTGTGGCCTTTTTGTTGGCTAAATTGACTCGAGCCACAATAGCTTTTGTTCAAAGTCGATGCCTCGAAACCGAGTTATAGTAAGGCATGCGCTAAAAGTGCAGCACTCACCGCGACCGCTTATCACAGCTCGCTGACAAACTATTCGCCAATAAGTTACAACCCCGCTTCAACAATTTACACATTGGGCATATTGCATTTATTTTCAACAAACCTATCATGCGATCGATTCTCATTTGCAACTATGTGCTTTATTTGCACTCAGGATCACCAATCATTATTTAATCTGAAATCGCCTGAAAGGATTGAAATACCATGCCTCCCCTATCTGTTTTAACGTCTTGGCGCTCGCCATTGATCCCTGTACTTCTCAGCACACTTACTCTGACGGTTCAAGCCAATACTGACCCTAAGCAAGATGAGAAAAAAGATACAGAACAGATAGAAAGATTGAACGTGGTAGGAACATACACCCGCGCGGCAATGAATAGCGCCACGGGTTTGTCTATGTCACTCAAAGAAACCCCACAAAGCGTCACTTTGATTACCGAAGAGATGATTAGCGACAAAGGTTTGGTCACTATGGAGTCAGTGTTAAATCACACTCCTGGCGTGACTATGGTGGGCGATGCCTCTGAAAATAGTCAGATATTCGTGCGCGGTTATGCACTAGACAGCGGTGTTCAAATTGACGGCTTAATCACAACCTCTTCATCCCATGTTTACAGCGGCTCAATTGATCAAGGTTTAGACCCTGTGATTGCCGAACGGGTTGAAGTATTAAAAGGTGCGGCAGGGATTTTAAGTGGTTTAGGTGAACCTTCTGCCACGGTTAATTTTATTCGTAAACGTCCAACGGATGACACCCGTGCCACGGCAAGTGCAAGTTATGGCTCATGGAATACCTATAGACTTGAGGCCGATGTTTCTGGCTGGCTAACGGATTCGGGCAATGTGAAAGGTCGATTCGTGAGTGCGGTGAAGAAAGGCGACTCTTTTATCGATCGCTATCAGCGCGATACCACAGTGCTCTATGGCGTAGTTGAAACGAGTCTCGGCACAGATACTAGCTTGTCGCTATTTGCGGACTATCAAAAATCACAAACCGACGGTGTGTATAACTGGAACTCTAATCCCGCATTTTATACCGATGGCACAGCTGTCGATTTTGGCCGCAACTACTCTAGCTCACAGGACTGGACCCATTGGGACGTGACCCAAAAGAGTCTCATGGCCGAATTTAAACATAGATTCGATAACGACTGGTCACTCGTCAGTGCCTATCGTATTGCTAACGCCACCATAGATGCATTGGCCTTTTACCCTGGCGACAACATAGTGAAATCAACCGGCGAGTTTGTCGGCCCTTGGGGTGATACCTATGCCGCCCAGCATGATAGAGAATCAGATACCAACAGTTTCAACCTGTATGCAACGGGTAACTTCGACTTACTCGGCCGTGAACATAGCGCTGTGATCGGTTTTAACTACGGTGACAACGAGTTCGATAACATCAACACTGAATCTGGACGCCAACGTCGCTATAACGTCGCGGATCAGGGCAATTACCCCAAGCCTAATATTCCTAATTCACCCACCAATGGCCAAACCAATGAGCAAAGCCAATCGGGTGTTTACGGCACTGTCCGTGTCAATGTATTGGATTCACTGAAATTAATGGTCGGTGGACGCGTAAGTAACTGGTCCTATGAAAAGCATGATCTCGTGGGTAACAGCACAGATGCGACCATGGAAAAAACCGGTATTTTCATCCCCTACTACGGCCTAGTCTACGATGTGACCGAGCAGATCGCTGTCTACGCTAGCCGTACTGAAATCTTCAAACCTGGCACCTATTTTGGTGAGGATGGCCAACTGCTCGAACCTGCAGAAGGCACCAACGTCGAAGGCGGCGTCAAGGTCGCGCTGTTCGATGACACGCTAAACATGTCAGCCGCCATCTACGAAACCAATAAAGACAACGAACCCGAATATGCAGGGAAAGGTCAGCTACCTTCCGGTGACTCTATCTACGAAAGTGTGGATGGGATTACCACCAAGGGCTATGAGTTAGAAATTGCCGGACGTCTTACCGACTTATGGGATATCAGCGGTGGTTATACCCACAACAATGCAGAAGATAAAGATGGCCTACGTCGTCAAACTTATCTGCCCGAAGATATCTTCAAACTCACCACAAAATATAACTTTGAAGATATTCTGCCGGGCATTACTGCAGGTGCGAGCTGGCGCTGGCAGAGCAGCACCTTCTATCAAGGCACTATTTGGGGTGTCGATGGCGCGCCGAATGTGGCTTACCGCCAAACACAATCCGCCTACTCACTCGTTGACTTAATGTTTGGCTACCAAATCACACCATCTATTTCTATGCAATTGAACATTAACAATATTTTCGACAAGAACTACAACCGTTCACTCTGGGGTTACGCCGACTTTGGCGAGCCACGTAATGCCACACTGTCACTACGTTGGACGCTCTAAAACATAGCCCTAACCAGAAATAACATTAAGGATGATCAAATGAAACAAGCACTTGTACTACTCACTTTACTCGGCGGTATCACCTTTTCGGCTCAAGCACATGAAGTATGGCTTGAGCGCAGCAGCGATGGTTCGGTCAAAGTGCAATTTGGTGAACCGGGTTCAGAGTACGCCACAGCCGAAGAGTTAGCGTCGTTAAGCGCAGCACGAATTTTCGACGCCAATGCCAAAGCGCCGCTGACCGCCACAGCGAAAGCCGATCATTTGTTGGTTAAAACCCAAGATGGCAAGAGTGATGTCAGCTTCTATGCCGATACCGCGTGGCAGCCATGGAAAACTGAGACAGGACTACAAGCCGCAATACTCTATGCCCGCACGGGACAAGAACACACCAAAGCGCTGCAAGATTTTGAATTTACGCCAGTAAAATCAGGCGCTCCCGAGTTTGTGCTTAGCTATAAAGGCGCACCACTGGTGAATCATCCAGTACAAGTTTATCGCCCCGGTTTTTGGAGCAAGTCTTTCACTACCGATGCCCAAGGTAAGTTCGCCCTCGATACCCCAGATGCAGGCCGCTACTTGCTCGTCAGTAACCACACCACAGAAGGCAAACAAACACTGGCTGGCAACGAAGTTGATAGTGTTTTACACATCACCACCACGAGTTTTATCACTCAGTAATGATCTTAATAGTGAGATGGAGTTAACGTGCGGTATTTAATGATAGGTTTATACCTACTGTGTTTTGCAGTCCACGCAAACGCAGTACCAGTAACAGTTGCCTTGCCCCAAACAGGCAATACCAATGAACTTTTGCCACTCAGTGGCTCCATTAAATCCGCACGGGTGGCCCGCTTATCGGCTCGCACCGATGGCCTAGTCGCCAAAGTGTTGGTCGATGCGGGCTCGCAAGTCCGCGCTGGCCAGCCTCTACTCGCACTCGATGACACCTTAGCCGTACACCAATTAGCACAGCGTCAGGCCGATTTAATGGCCGCTAAGACCATGCTGCTAGAAAAACAGCGGCTCCTCACCGAGGCGCAAACGCTCAGTTCTCTGCAATTATTCCCCGAAACTGAGCGCGCGATTCGTCAAGCGGCGTTAACCGAAGCCGAAGCTAATCTGCAGAGTTTAACGGCAGCATTAGCACACCAAAAAGAGGTGGTCGCCCGCCACCAACTGATCGCGCCTTTTGCGGGAGTGATTTCAAGCAAACAAACTGAAACCGGTGAATGGGTCAATGTCGGCACTGAAATCTTCACCTTAGTATCCCAAGAACAGCTCTGGCTCGATATTCAAGTCCCACAGGAAATGTTTCAAAACATAGCCACTGCAACTCAAGTCGATATTGCCGCAGATATGCTGCCTGAACAGCAGTTTATCGGCCATGTGAATGCACTCGTCCCCGTGAGCGACCACAATGCTCGCAGCTTCTTGGTGCGCTTAACCATTCCTGATGCGAGTGGACTTTTGATGCCCGGCACATCGGCCACTGCGACCTTCCACTTACAGCGGGCACAACACAGTGTTGTCGTGCCGCAAGATGCGCTAGTCCGTCACCCCGACGGCCAGTTCAGTGTCTTTACCGTGCAAAACAACATAGCCCAACGGCATACCGTTCAAGTGGGCCATACGAGCGCCATCGGGATTGAAATCCTTAGTCCATTACCCAAAGACGCGCCCGTGGTGATCCGCGGTAACGAGAGCCTACAAGACCAACAGCCAGTCTCTGTACTCAACTCTGCAGTAGGAGGTTAGTGGGATGCTGAAGTTTGGAATTAAACATGGCACCTTACTGTCGGTCATCGTCTTGATATTTTGCGTATTGGGCACGGCTGCCGCACTGCGTATCCCAATCCAAATGATCCCCGACTTAGATGTGCGCACCATCAGCGTGGCCACAGGTTGGCCGGGGGCAACGCCGCAAGACGTCGAGAAAGAAATTCTGCTTGAACAGGAACGCTACCTGCGCACCCTGCCCAACTTACAACGCATGACATCTTGGGCTGATACGGGTTCGGCATGGATAGAACTCGAATTCCCCCAGAGCACTGAGATCAGCGACGCGCTTATTCGTGTTAGCAATGCGCTCAGCCAAGTATCGTCCTACCCTGAAAACGTCGATCAACCACGGCTTTACAGCAGTTCATATTCAGACAACGCTTTCATGTATTTCCGCCTCGTGCCTGTCGCGGGGAACCCGCTGAATCTAGATATAGACATGATGCGCGATTTTGCTAACGATTTCATTCGCCCACAAATGGAGCGCGTCAAAGGCGTTTCCTCCGTCACTATTCAAGGCGGCGCTGAACGGCAAATTCAAATACGGCTCGATCCCGCCAAACTCGCCCAACGCGGCATCAGCATTATGGACGTGCGCCAAGCCATTCGAGATCGCAACAAAGACACTTCTGCGGGCGATATCGACAGTGGTAAAAAACGTTATTTACTGCGGGTAATTGGCCGTTTTGAGGATTTAAATCAACTTAAGCAACTGATTTTAAAACGCCAAGGTAATACGAATATTCTGCTGCAAGACGTTGCCGAGATAAAACTCGACCACGCTGAGCTCCGAGAACTATCCTTTGCCGAACAAGAACGCACCCTCAGCTTAGCGGTCAAACGGGATGTCGGTTCTAACGTTATCGCCATCAAAGATGCCATGATGCCCGTGATAGCGCAGATCAATCAAAATCAACTCGCCCAGCACGCCATGCAGTTAGAGTTATTCAGTGATGATGTGCGCTATGTGCAAGATTCGGTTGCAAATGTGTGGGTCAATTTAGGTCTAGGTGCCTTACTGGCAACCTTGGTCATGTATCTCTTTTTACGCTCGAATCGAGCCACCCTGATTGGTGTTATCGGTATTCCGCTGTGTACCTTAGCCGCCTTCGTCGGGCTGCTGGTGTTTAATCGCACCATTAATGTCATTTCACTGGCGGGTGTTGCCTTTGCCATCGGCATGACGGTCGATAACAGCATTGTGGTGCTCGAAAGTATTGAACAAGCGCGCAGACGCGGATTAGAGCGTCTCGAAGCAGCCATAAGTGGTATCTACGATGTCTGGCCCGCAGTATTAGCCTCGACGCTCACCACAGTGCTAGTGTTTGTACCCATTCTATTTATCAAACAAGAAGCGGGGCAACTGTACTCGGATATCGCGATTGCCATCGCTTCATCCATTATCGCTTCTATGCTGGTCGCGGTGTTCATCGTACCCGCCGCTATTGCCCGTTTTGGTTTCGGTAAGATGCACTCGGCGCAGACAAACCAAAGTGAGCCCCCCAAAGCATCACGCATATTGAGCTTAGTCAGCCAACTTGTACTGTCGGCAAGACGCCGCACCTTTGTGATTGTGCTGTCACTCGTCTCGACGATTGGGCTTGCGGCTTGGCTTATGCCTCCGGCCGAATATTTACCCGAAGGCGAAGAACCAAAAACCTTTACTTCTATGGTCGCACCGCCGGGTTACAACCTATCGGAAATGGCTAAAATTGCTGAAGAATTAACGACTCAGCTATCCGCGAGAGTCAATGCCGAGGCGGCATCCTTTGAACGTGGTAAGCAAAAAATCCCGCCGCTAAAATACTATACCCTCAGTGTAGGTGTCGGCAGTATTTGGGTGATGAGCGAACCCGTTCGCAGCCAAGATATGGATGCCATGATGAGCTCACTCACCGCCTTGTTTGAGCAATATCCTGGCATGCGCGCCTATTCATCGCGGGGTTCCATTATTTCCAGCAACGATGGTGGCACCCGCGCTGTCGCCTTGGATATTTCTGGCCCGAATCAAGCCAGCCTCTATCGTGCTGCAGAAGCGGCGTATCAAGCGGCGGAAAAAGTATTTGCCGAACCTCAGCTGTATTCTGACCCATCGACCTTGTCGCTAGACCAACCACTTTGGCAGATTTCCCCTCGCTGGCAACGTCTTGTAGAACAAGATTTTAGCGGCAGCGAGTTTGGCTATGCGGTTTCGGCACTGAGCGATGGCGCCTATGTCGACGAGTTTTTCCTCAATGATAACAAGGTGGATATCTTTCTATTTAGTCTGGCAGGCAATCAACAGAGTCTGTCGCAATTGGCACTCGCACCAATAGTGACGCCTAAGGGCAATGTACTGCCACTGCAAGCCTTGGCCGACATTAGCGAGCAAATGGATAGCGACAGTTTACGCCGCGTCGATGGCCGCAGAACCGTGACCCTTTACATTATTCCGCCGCGTTCCATTGCGTTAGAAACCGCGGTGGCTAAGGTGCGGGAAGAATTAGTCCCCATCCTCTATCAACAGGGTGCGGTCGGCAAAGATGTCAGTTTGGATATTTCGGGCGCAGCTGATCAGCTCGAAGCGACGAAAGCGGCACTCTCCAGCAATTTTCTGGTCGCCGTGTTGATCATCTACTTATTATTAGTTGCGATTTTTAATCACTGGGGTTATCCGTTATTTGTGCTGATCACTATCCCGCTCGGACTCGCTGGCGGTTTAGTCGGCTTACAAGCGCTTAATTCTATTGGCAGCTTATTTGCGTATCTTGGCGGCCAAGGTTGGCACCAACCCTTTGATATGATTACTATGCTTGGATTTCTAATCCTATTAGGCACAGTCGTTAACAACCCGATTTTGATCGTGGAACAGAGCCGTAAAAACCTGCAATCGGGTCAGTTTGGTGTCGTTGATGCCGTAAAATCTGCCGTCGCCAGTCGGTTACGACCGATTCTAATGTCTACCGCGACGACCTTGTTTGGCTTATTGCCGTTGGTGTTATTCCCCGGTGCTGGCAGCGAACTCTACCGCGGCGTTGGCATAGTGGTGTTGGCTGGCCTTATCGTGGCAACGCTACTCAGCTTAACCTTTTTACCCGCCCTGTTAATCTCTGTGCTATCCCGCACCCACAAGACAAATTCAGCAGAAGTGGCACACCATCATGACTGAAAAAACCAACACGACTCCGCCGTTAACACAAAGACTGATGCGCTGGAAAACGTCAGCCATCTGGAGCGATAGCCTGCACATAGGTAATCGCTGTCTCGCAGCAACCTTTGGTGGCTATTTGTTAAGTGCAGTCGCGACTATTTTGCTCGCGCAAATCCTGCCGTTATCTCAGGTTGATCGGGTGTTAACCGCCATGATGCTGTCATTTACTGTGTACACCTGCGCCGTGATTTGGGTGTTCAGCGTTAAATCAACATGGCGATACTGGCTGGATTTATTCGCGCTTAGCGGTCTGCTGTATTTAGCTTACCTCGCCGCTAAAGCGTTTGATGCTACAAGTGCTCAAGGGAGTGGATTATGAAAGACTCCTTTTTTCGTTCAATGACTTGGCTACACACTTGGGTTGGATTGCTCACCTGCTGGGTGTTGTTTCTGGTTTTTTTCGCCGGAACAGCGGCCTATTACCGTGCTGAAATCAACCTGTGGATGCAACCCGAAAACCACGGCAGCCAATATGATGCCAATGCGGATAATCAACAATTGATACTCAAGGGCCTCACGTCCTTGGCACAACAAGCGCCTGACGCTGAGTCATGGTGGATTTACTTACCCACACAACGGGTGCCATTACTGACCTATGCATGGAGCGATCCCGCCGCTGAAGGCCAGCGATTTGGTGATTATCATCAAGGCTTTATTAACCCTGCGACAGGTGAAGCCTTACCTAAAGCACGGGAAAGCCGAGGGGGCGATTTCCTCTATCGACTGCATTTCGACTTGTACTACATGAGTGTACTCACGGCGCGTTGGATCGTCGGTTTTTGCACTATGTTCATGCTGGTCGCCATCATCAGCGGGATAGTGATCCACAAACGTATTTTTAAGGATTTTTTTAGTTTTCGCCCCGGAAAAGGCCCGCGCTCTTGGTTAGATGCCCATGTCGCCAGCTCAGTTCTCGCATTGCCCTTTCATCTAATGATCACTTATACCGGCCTAGTGACTTTGATGTTTATGTATATGCCATGGGGACTTAACACACAATATGGTGATGAAACTCAAGCCTTTTATTCGCAATGGAAACCCATTTACCAAACTCCCGCCGCCACTGGCACGCCAGCCACTATGCTCGATAGTCAGAGTTTGCTCAGTGCGATTTACAATGTCGTCGGTGAGTCGCCACTTGAAGGCTTACAGTTTGATAATCTCAACGACAGCAATGCCAGCGTAACAGTCAAAATCGCCCCTGAGCACAGCTTAAATCAGCAAGCGCCTTGGTATCACTTGTCTACTGTGACAGGTGCAGTGTTGGCGCAGTCGGCTGTGACTTCGGGAGCGAATCAAACCCAAAGTGCCATGATAGCCCTGCACAGTGGTCGCTTTGCAGGCCAAGGCCTACGTTTACTGTATTTACTGGCGGGATTAACAGGCTGCGTGATGATCGCCAGCGGCGCGATTATGTGGGCCGATAAACTGGCACAAAAGCAGCTTAAAAAAGATAAGAATCATAGCGGGCTCACGCTAGTGAACATGTTGAATCTCGCCACCTTTGGTGGCCTGCCCATTGCGCTAGCCTGTTATTTTTATGCCAATCGACTCTTACCCGTCACCTTTGCAGATAGAGAAAACTGGGAAATCCATTGTTTCTTTATCAGTTGGGCGTTAGTCGCACTGCTCGCTTGTTTCAAACGAAATAAACAAACATGGCAACGACTTTTTTTACTCACATCCTTGCTTTATGGCCTGCTACCCCTGCTCAATGCCATGACTTCGCAGTATCAGCTGATAAGCAATCTACAGCGCCAAGCCTATGTTCTCGCAGGATTTGATCTCATGATGCTCGCACTTGCAGCGCTGTTTTACATGGCAGCCAAACGCTTGCGTAGCCCTAAAAAAGTGCTGGCTACACGGGTAACCAAAGCGACGGCAGAATTAGGAGTTGAATCATGACAGCCACAGGCGAATTGTTAACCTGTTTTATCGCCATGGGACTGTTGGCCTTATCTTATTTTAGCCACCACCGCGCCGTGCGTAACCGCCCGTTAACCGATGTACAAGCACGCGGATTTCGCACCGCTGGTACTGCAACGCTCGTCCTGTGTTATTGGCTTGCCAGTCGTCATTACGGCCCAGCGTACGCCAGCGTATTACTGCTCGGCTGGGTGTGTTTAAGTTCGATAATTCTAGTGATTTTACTCAGTTACAAACCACGCTGGTTACAGCCCATATTGCCCGCCAGCACCGTAGTGTGTTTGCTCGGATTGTTGTATTAACCAATGATTTTAAAAACAAAATTACGTCAACCATGAGCGAGGCTGATTGATAAAAAATCATAGAGTAGGGATTGTGAGATGAGTTCTTCTTAAAGCGATAAACACATGAGTGACGACATAACTAATGATTAAGCACTCTCATTCCAGTGACTCGCCGTGAATATATCCCTATAGGCTCGACGGCGGCATCCATGCCGCCAACGGTCACTTACACGCGAGTGCATAATCTCGTTAGCCCTTCATATCTATGATAATCCGTTATTCCACTTAACTAAAAAACATCACAATACATTAGAGCCTACATTCATCCTCCGAGTTAGAATGACTACCTACTACTTTAAAATTATGCGAATCAAGCATCTTTGCTGACTTTGCGGTTACATGCAGTGCGCCTTTACAACTCACAAACTCTTTTCTTTCATGTGCATGCACAGCGTCCCAATAGTCATTTAAAGCTAATTGCATAACCACATTTTTTCGACACCTCGAACAAGAGATCTAACAGTAATCTCGCCGAAATCATCATCAGGTAAATGTGTCATTCTGCTAACTAAGCCAAATGCTTCATAGGCTTTAATAACATAATTCCCTTTATAAAATGCTGATGCGAGCTCTAGTGTAGGCACCTGTTCCGAACAGAAGTTAAATTGCTTTGGCATATTTTGGATATCGGCTTCAGCTCCAGCCAGATATATACTTATTGTGAATGACCTAGTTTTGGCAGTACCACTTAAGCCAACTAGTGCATCACATAAATTAGCACTTACACCACTTTCCACAATTGATTCGAATTCAAATACGCTTTCTGTATTTTGATAAGATTTTATCCCATTCTCTAAAGCTAACAAGCTACGAGACAAATTATTAGTGACAGCTCTAGTAATTGATATTTTATCTTGATCTAATTGGGCATCAAAAGACTCTACAATAGGAGCTATTAAATTAACGACAAAACTACCAACTTCTGTTTGGCCTAAGCGCAGTTGCTTTATAAAATTTTGAACATCAGTGTTACGTTGACCAGTAAAATGTGCTTTTTTTCTAAATGTAGAGAGTGTTGTTGCTGCAAGTAAGTCTCTTGATTTTTCAATAAGTAAAACTCCATCATCGATAGGAATAGTGCCTTCTTCTACATCGGCATGTACAACCCGTATTTTCACACTATCAGAAAAAAAATTATCTATTGCTCTTATAATTTTTAAAGGAGATCTATTTTCAAACTCTGAGAGCGAATTTACCGCGTCCAATATGCGCTGTTGATAGCCCTTAATATTAATCGATGTTGGTTGTATGACCTCAAAGTCAAAAAAACCTTCTTCTCTTCGATGCCAAATTGTAGCTTAACCGAAAACATCGCCATCTGGCACCCATCCATTTGACCGTAAGTAACATTCTAAATTTTTAGGCGGTATATTATGGGTAATATTTTTTAACTGAGAAATATTCATGCAGCAATACCTCCATGACTTGCCGACTCCATCAACAAAAGCATACTAGTAGCTGTTAAGATATTTTCTCTTGGGATCTTAATTGTAACTGATGTTCCATTGGTAGTTTCTTTCAAATCTCTCAGCGAAATCCAATAGCAACAATGTTTCATTTTCATGTGATCAAGTTCATATGAAAGCCATGCATCTGTCTCATTCGGCACAACTAGAACAAATAAAAGCCTAGGACACAAGAGATTATCCCCGCGTAGATCGTTATAGTTTTTTATTGGAAGTTTGTAAGAAAAATATTCTTCGCAACCGTCATTACAGGCTGTGCACTTTAATTGAATCTCTAGCTGAGGATTACGAATAGTAGAGGCAAAACCTCTTCCTTTTAGAATTAAATCAACACTATCATCATCAACATCAGGAATTGCTGATCTAAAACCAATTTGAGCAGCAATCGCACTAACATACGCTCTACTTAACAATTCTTTCCTTTGATTTATATCCATTATGCCAACTAAAAATTTTGTTAAGAAACAATCTGAAAAATAAATAACATGCTAAAGCAACATGTTAGCTCTAGAGTTTATAGATTACGCTGTGCACAAAATACAAAGAAAGTGTTGACTGATCTTTAAGTATAACTGTGGCCACATCCCTACAATTTATCATTTTATGCTATAAGAATTTGAGTCAGTTAAGTAGTTATTTTTTAAACAACTATTACTTTAAACGTCTTTATTATGCTCAACATTATCATTACAGGCTGCTATGTATAGGAAGGGATGCTGGCTAAATTAAGCACTCTCATGGAAGTGACCGTTGGCGGCATGGATGCCGCCGTCGAGCCCTCAGGGATGAGTTTATGGCGAGTCACTGGAGTGAGAGTGCTTAACATCAATCCCATCTGCGATACTTTATTCAGTACCATCACACTGTGATTTACCTGCTTGATAGCAACTGGGTTGACGTGGGCATACGGCGCCGCGGGAGCAAATAAGGCGGGCGTCGTTTTTGATCCCGCGTTCTATCCAGTTGATATTGAGGATTTTTGCAACGCTCACCAGATCGCTTTTAATGTGTTTTGGAATAGTGACTGAACCGCCACTGGCGACACAGGCATCTTTCAAATCGTGGGCGATTGAGAGAGCATCTTTGCCTTGGGCTTCAATCGCCGGATTCAAATCAATACCGGCACAGAGGACATGGGGATTGCCTGCCGAATCTTCGACCTTAATTGACTCGCAGCAGTAAATGCGGGGTTCGTTACCGACGTTTAAAATCGAAATCTGTGCCGAAGTGCCGACCGTCGGCTCGCTGATCATTCTAAAGACGGCCCAATGCTGACAAGGGTCTTCCACTAACCGCATATTGCCCCAAGGTAGTGGAATACCGTTACCACGGTAAACGGCTTTGAGTTTGCCTGGTGCGTAAGCGTCGAAATAATGCCAATGGGGATAAGGAGAGACGACAGTCATACGCCGCATGGCGACTGAGGCTGACACTTGCAGTTGCTTGTGTACTTCAATCTCATAGCCATGGCGGTCGAGTAATTGGCGATAAGGCACTTTAGGGCACAGCAGCGCACCGGCGAAGAAGCTCGATTCAAAATCGCGCCACGCATGCAAGATATCCTGCGCGTTCAAGGTATTGGACTGCATACCCGCCTCTTCATCCACTTCTAATTTGCGGCCTGAGATCATCACACTCTTGAGGCCGTCCTTGTTGTGCAACACGCAATGACCTATGTGCACAGCTAAATCATATTTGAGTCTGTTGGGGCGATTTTTGAGGATTTTATTTACATAAATCGTGCTCGGCGGCTCAATAAATGAGGTGACCAACTGGCGCGAACTCACGCCCATTTCATCGATAACTTCCTGCGGCGTACTATCTATCCACTTGATTTTTAATCCCATTCCCTTAGCGATATCCAGCATATCGTCCAGAGATAGGGGCATACGTTTGAGGCCGACTTCTTCGGCGGCACGTTCAAGATCGGGGAAATGATTTTGATGGTGTTCTTGATGGGCGCGGATCAATAAATGGGCAAACTGCCGACCTGAGATCCCTGTCTGCGACAGCATCTCAGGTATCGCTATTTGTAAAATATCATTGGAAAACAAAAAGCTGGGTTCGAGTGCCATACCACTTATGCCACCACGTCGGCCCTTGTCTGGCGTAATGGCGTTTTCTTCGGGCACATCGTCTAAGAACCATTCGGCGTCTTTTTGAAAAACCGCGGCGATGACTGCCAGCATTCCGGCACTCGGCACACGCTTGCCACGTTCGATCATCGACAAATATGACACAGAAGGCGCACTTCCCGCGTCGACTCGAATGCATCGTGCCGACAAATCTTCCATCGTTAAATTATTACGTTTCCGTAGGTTACGTATTTTTGTGCCTAGGAAATGTGATTTTCTCATCAAGCTCTGGTCATTGCGCATTTTGTAAAATTCACAGTGTAAAATTTTTATTGTGAAATTGTAGTCAAAAAAAGACTAGACTACAAATCAAGCAATCAAGGAAAGGCTAATGCGAACAAGCTAAGCCATTCCAGTACAAGAAATGCTTAACCACTCACACTTAAAGTGGCTAAGCACTCAAAGCGGACAAACCAAATTGAAGACAAACTTTGATAAGCCAAAAGTTAAATCAAAACCCTGAATTTTTTAAATTGAAAGAGTGAGAGGAACAAGCGATGAATATGTCAATTATCAAGAGCAACCAGATCCAACCGAATCTAAACAGCCTCATCGCAGAAGAAGTGCTAGCCGTGGCCCAAGTGAATGTCGCCGAGCACGAGAAGATCGCTAATGCGAAACAATTCCTCGACCGCCTCTTTCCACTTAACTCTGGTTCACACCAAGATGTGAGCAGCTATGTGGTTTACTACCAACACCTGTTGGCCTTTTTTGCCGACGGCAGCCACAGTGGTTTACGTCAGCCAAAACAGTTTGTGGCCTTTAACGGCACTAAAGATGCGCCTTGCGCCATAGTGTTACAGGACCTAGGTTGCCACGTTGAACTCAGTTTCGACCGCAGTGGCATGATAGGTGCGAGAGACGTTGCCAATCTGGAAGATATCCAAATCGGAACGTCATTAAACATGGTAGTCGGAACACCAGAGTCACGTTCTGCCGCATCGCGCCATTGGCTCAGCCTATTACATGCGGGTATGTCCAGCGCCAACGACACCCAAGATAAGTTGTTTACCGCAAAGGATGGCAGCGATTACAACTTGAAAAGTATCGTAAATTTATAATTTCACGTTTTGTAACCTCGCCATTTATTATCTAGCTAAGAAGATGAACTGAGCTCAGTTCATCTTCTTCAATTTACCCTCCTGCTTTGCACAATCCTCTGATAGTCAATAAAACTGACTGACTAGATAAGTTTAATTGATTTTATTGAGGCTCATACACACAGCTATAATGCCCTCTTGCATCTGTCTCCATGATCAATCCAATTGATCGCCATTTTGTATCCGTCGCTTAATGTGAAGATCTGTGGTTGGAACGATAAACCGAATCGCTCGAGCCTAAGGCGTTATGAATTCTTCATCGACATCACAGCAAGATAATAAGACTCATCGCATCGTTTTCATCTGTGCGGGTTTGTTATGCCTCGCGCCTTTTATCTCATCGCCCATGGCGCTAGTGCTCGGTTTTACCTTAGCCAGCCTTGGTTGGGTGCCAGTGCAATGGAATATCGCCGCACTCACCAAAAAACTCCTGTCTTATTCGATCATTGGCTTAGGGTTTGGGATTAACTTAAACGCGGCGATCGAGGCGAGCACCCACAACTTCGGCCTGATTGTTGGCTCAATCTTTTTCACCCTCAGCTTAGGGTTTGTGCTCACCCGCGCCCTGAAATTTGATCATGTCACGGGCCACTTAATCGCCTCTGGTACCGCTATTTGCGGTGGCAGTGCCATTGCCGCAGTCGCTCCGGCCATCAATGCGCGTAACGATCAAACCGCCACTGCATTAGCCTGCGTATTTGTGCTCAATTCAGTCGCGCTATTTTTATTCCCCGCACTCGGCCACTTGCTCAATATGAGCCAATACGATTTTGGCGTGTGGAGCGCCATCGCCATCCACGATACTTCGTCGGTAGTCGGCGCGGCTTCGGCCTACGGCGATGAAGCCTTAAAAACCGCAACCACTATAAAACTCGCCCGCGCCCTGTGGATTATCCCGATCGCATTGGTCAGCGCTATGTTGTTTGGTGGCGATAAGCGCAAGCTTAACCTGCCGTATTTTATCGGTTTTTATTGTTTAGCCATTGCCGTGGCCCATTGGTTGCCACAATTCCACGCTGTTTATGACACCTTATTTATGGTGTCGAAACGGGCATTAGTCCTGTGTTTGTTTTTGATTGGTGCAGGAATTACAGTGCAGAAAATGCGGGCGAGTGGCCCCAAACCTTTGTTGCTTGGGGTGATGCTGTGGGCAGCAATTGGTATCACGTCTTTAGTGTATATTCTTTATTTTCAATAGCTAAGATTTAACTCAAAGCCAATCTACTCTGCCGTCGGCTTCATTCGCCAAGCCCAGTAGAGGACGCCAACAAAGGCGGAGAATTCGATAAGTGAACGCACGAGTCCTGTGGTTTGCGTCGAAGCGACCAAGGCAATCAGGCAAAACACGATAATCAGCCAGTTTTTCAATTGCATCTTCCTGCAAACTTAGGGGATGCTCATTATTGTTTAGAACTAAAAACTCAGCAAATATCGATTTTCAATAACAAATAGCTATAACAGCTAAGCCAATCCTGCGTTGATTAAGCTGCCTTAGGGCTTGATGCCGCTTCATTCGCAGCAAGATCTTGATTATGTTCTTGAATAAAATCTTCCATAAACCAAGCGCAAAAAGTATGGCGTCCATCGACTGCCGCTTTACCGTAAATGGTCGATGCCTGTTGTCTGACGGTTTTTTCTTTAGTCTGGCGCACTTCGGCAATTTCTTTAAAGCTTAAGCCCTTAAGTAATAAAAATGCCACTTGCTGCTCACTCTTAGTAAAGCCCCAAGTCTCGAATTGCTGCGACACCGCTTGGCTGTATTCTTGTCTGGCAGAGCGCATTTGCGTCGACATATTGTCGATTTTTTTATCCGCATGCTCCAACCGTTTAGCCAACGCTTTCACTTCGCGGGAGCGACGAATAAGGTCATAACTTAAGTACATGGCACCAATCACAGTGAGCACTAATAACATGGCTTCCTGGGCAATATGCCATTGGGGAATGCCCAATTGAATGTCGGAAGTGATGTCAAAAAGCTTAAAGCATATGATCAAGGCCAACAGACCAATAATGACAAGATCCTTCATCGAAAAACTCCTAAATAAAAGCAAAATCAACCCATTAATTTATGGGACATATGTACCATAGACGGTTTTATGATACATGTCCCCCACGACTTTCGCCCACCAATCCCTACACTGACAGCACACTTTATTACCATAGAATCGTCCTATGTCTGTCAGTACGTCTTGTATCAAGTTATGTCTGTTGGCGACCTTAGTCAGCAGCAGTTTCCTGTGCCACGCCACGCATTCCGAGCTATCTCAAGCACTCACCACCAGCCAAGCAAGATTACATTCTCTATCTCAATCGGGTGGTCAGTTACCGCAATCACAAATAAGCTTAAGCAGTTCATCTTGGCTCAATGGCCTGCCGAGCATTAGCTTGAGTCACTTAGGTAGCCTAGATAATGGTAACAGCTACGAGCAGGAACTCTCACTCAATTTGCCAATAAAATCCCCTGCTATGCACAGCAGCGATAAGCAAATTAAGCAACTCACCCAAAGCATTCAGGCGCAACAAGTCGCGCTGCAAGGCCTGTATTTATCGGGATTATTGCGACAAAGCCTGTGGGAACATCGTCTTGCCGCAGTGAAACTGGCCCACTTAGATCGCAAGAGCCAATTACTCGACAAACTCCATAATCAGCAAAAGCAACTCACAGATGCGGGCGAACTGCCGATTGCCCACATTCTCTTGTTAGAGCGCGAACTGGTGGATATTGCACTGGAGCGGGTCGACCTTAACCAGCAACAGGCTGAGGCGCTTACCCTCTATCAACAACTCACCGGACAAGAGCAAATACCGCAGAACATAGCCGAAACCGCGCGGCCACTTTCTGCCAACAACCAACCCAATGACATGCTCGCGCAGCATCCATTATGGCAACTATTGAGCCTGCAGAAGCAGCAACAGCTGTTGATCATCCAGAGTCAGCAAGCAGGGAATAACGATCCTTGGGCAGTCTCACTCACGGCCAAAAATACCGCCGATAATCAAGTCGATGATCAACAGCTTGGCATCGCCGTTTCTGTACCACTGACTTTAGGTTCAGCCCTATCACAAACCGAATTATCCCAATGGCAACAAGCCAGTACCGAGCACACGCTCAACCTCGACCGTACCTATATCGAGCTAAAAACTCAGCTTAAAAAGCTAGAGCAACAGCAACAAAACTTACTCGACCAACAAACATTGCTAACCCAAGCCTTACACCTTAGCCGCACCATCACTGAAGAGCTGGCCAAGGTCAAAGACCAAAATCAAGTTAGCTACGAAGTCTGGCTGCGCCGCTATATGGATGCCCTCGATACCGAATCCCGCTTGGCGCTGAACCAAGTCGCGCAGCAACAACTGCACTCCCAACAACTGCAAGCCTTAGGAATTTCATTATGATGGCCAAGTACGGCGCATGCCTTTTCTGTTTATCCGCCAGTGTTGCCACGTTAGTGCAGGCTGAATCCTTAACGATAAGCTCCCTCGGTAATTTAGACCTGAGCTACGTGCAACCACAGAAAGTCGCCAGTTATGAGGGCAGCCCGTTGCCCGCGCAGGTTGAAATCCTCCCCGGTAACGATTACTGGATCAGCACACCGGAGAATATCCAGCAGATCAGCTTTCTCGTCGGCCAAGGCCAGCTCGTCACTAAAGGCCAAGCAATAGTTAAACTGACTGGGCCAGAAGTGTTCCACTACCTCGCACAAGTCGAAGCCGCCAGCAGCTTGTATCAACTGGCAAAGAGCCGTTATGAGCGCAATAAACCCTTATTAAACAATGGCAGTATCAGCGCAGAAAAATGGCAAGAGATCAGCCAAGACTACTTCAGCACTCACCTCGAATACGAGCACATGCAGCATTTTATGGAGATAGTCAAAAGCACAGATGCCGCCACAGACTCCCTAGTGGTAGGCACGCCAGTGGCGGGGATCGTTAAACTCAACCAAGTGAATGGGCCTTATATAGCGGGTTCACAGCTATTCTCACTGGTGCCCAGCGACAGCATTCGCGTCAAGGTCAGTGTGCCAATGAGTCAGTCGCACTCGCTCTCGGCGGTGAATATCAATCAGTGCCATATCGCCATTGAGTCCGTGTCGGCCATCGCCGAAGGTGCCTTTGTGACCGCTTGGTCATCACCCGTACCGCAGGAATGTAACTTACTATTAGGACAACAGATCACTGTGATACCCGAGTATCAAAAGGCGGTGTATTTATTGCCTAAAAATAGCGTATTCAGTTGGGAGCAAGACAGCCAAGTCTTCACTAAAACCGCCGACACGCTCACCTCGATTACAATCAATATTCTTGGCTCAACCCCAGAGCAATATATCGTTGAAAGCGATCAAGAACTCAGCCAAATCCAAGTGTTATCCCAGTCAGTTGCTGCAGTCAAAGGCATAATGCTTGGCTTAGGAGGCGAATAAGATGTTGACCTCAGTCATCCGCTTTTCGCTTACGCAGCGCTTATTTGTGCTGATTGTGGCGCTGATCATCATGTTAGCGGGAGCGCGAGCCTGGTTTTCCATTCCCTTGGATGCCTTTCCCGATATTTCGCCCACCCAAGTGAAGATTATCCTCAAGGCGCCCGGCATGACGCCGGAGGAAATCGAAGCGCAAATTACCGTGCCGATTGAAACCGAACTGTTAGGTATTCCCCATCAATCGATTCTGCGCTCGACCACTAAATACGCCATCAGCGATATCACCCTCGATTTTGACGAAGGCACAGATATCTATTGGGCGCGCCAGCAGGTGAGCGAACGCATCGCCGCCGTGTGGGACAGTTTCCCTGAAGGTGTGACGGGCGGTGTGGCGCCTATGAGTACGCCGCTCAGCGAAATCTTTATGTTTTCACTCGAAAATCCCAATCTTTCGCTGATGGAAAGACGGCAGTTGCTCGAATGGGAAATCCGTCCGCTACTACGAACCGTTGCAGGTGTCGCCGATGTGAATATCCTCGGTGGCTATGCCAAAAGCTTTAGTGTGACCCCCAAACCTGCGGCTATGGCGGCCGCGGGCGTAAGTTTTGCGGCGCTACAACAGGCGATAGTGGAGAATAATCACAACGAAGGTGCGGGCAAGCTCACCATTGGTACAGATACCATAATAGTACGCGCCGAAGGTCGCATCGATGATATCGACGAGCTCAAACAATTAGTGATCAAAGCCGATGATGCCAGAGTGTATCGACTGCAGGATTTAGCCGATATTCAAATTGGCCACTTAGCCCGCTATGGCGCAGTCACTAAGGACGGTAACGAAACCGCAGAAGCTTTGATCATCGCCCTAAAAGACGCCAATACAGCACAAGTAGTCAAAAACATTAAAGAAAAACTCGATCAAATTAGCCTAACCTTGCCAGAAGGGAGCCAGATAAACACCTTTTATGACCGCGCTAATCTGATCAATACCGCGATTGAGACCATCTCCAATGCCCTGTTCGAAGCCGTAGTGTTGGTGATCATCTTGCTGGCGCTATTTTTAGGTAACGTGCGCGCCGCATTGGTCGTGTCACTCTCGCTGCCTCTTGCCGCGTTGATGACGTTTTTGATGATGGATTACTTCAATCTTTCTGCGAACTTAATGAGCCTAGGCGGACTGGTTATTGCCATCGGCATGTTAGTGGATTCATCTGTGGTCGTAGTCGAAAACATGGTGAATCTCATCGCCACTAAGCAGAGATTACCGCGGCTGCATTTGATTTTTCGCGCGACTAAGGACGTTGCCATTCCCGTGGTGTCGGGCACTGTGATCGTCATGATAGTGTTCTCACCCTTGCTGACCTTGAGCGGGCTTGAAGGCAAACTCTTCACCCCAGTTGCGGTCACTATCGTATTTGCCATGCTGTCGGCGCTGGTGTTGTCGTTAACTGTTATTCCGGTTATCGCTTCTTATCTCGTCAACGAAAAAGCCGCCAAGGAACCTAAGGCGATTGAAAAGCTTAAACAGTTTTATCTGGTCAGCCTCAAGAGCACGTTTAGCCATCAAAAACGCTTTATGGTGATCGCCTTTAGCTTGCTTATCGTCAGCCTAGGGCTGTTCGGGTTAGTGGGAAAAACCTTTATGCCGACCTTAGATGAAGGCGACATTATCCTGCAGCTGGAGAAATCCCCGTCGATTTCACTCGAAGCTTCGATTGCCATCGACAAGCAAATTCAGCAAACCTTGCTGGCTAAAGTTCCTGAAATCAAACAAATGGTGGCGCGTACTGGCGCGGATGAAATCGGCTTAGATCCCATGGGACTCAATGAAACCGATGTGTTCTTAGAACTTTTGCCCCGCAGCGAATGGCGCTTTGCAAATAAAGAAGCACTTATCGATGCGATCCGCACTGTATTATTAGACTATCCCGGCGTTAATTTTAACTTTACTCAACCGATACAAATGCGCGTGTCGGAAATGCTCACCGGCAGCATTGGCGACGTAGCGATCAAGGTCTTTGGTAACGATATCGACACCTTAGGTCAGCTCACGAGCCAAATCCAACAGCTGGTTAATGCCACCAGCGGCAGCGTCGATGTGAAAATGGCGATGATCGAAGGCAGTCCTTTTATCAACCTCACCTTAGATAACGAGCTCGCCCGAGGCTTTGGCATGAGCACCATGGAGTTTGCCCGCTACCTGAAAAGCCAGCTCGAAGGCGTAATCGTGACCGAAGTGCTACAGGGTAAAAAGCGCACACCCGTGCTGATTGCTAACAATCAGAGCCACTTAAGCAGCATTAATGAGCTTAAAAATCAGTTACTGGTGATGCCAGATCACTCCTTAAAACGCCTGAGTGATGTCGCCACCTTAAGCTATAAGCAAGGCCCCATCCTTATCGAGCGTGAGCAAGGGAATCGCTTTTCAGTGATAACCACCAACGTGCAAGGTCGCGATATAGTGAGTTTTGTAGAAGAGCTCAACGCTAAAATTGCGCAGGAAATCAAACTCCCGAGCGGTTATAGCGTGAGTTTTGGTGGCGAGTTTGAAAACCAACAGCGGGCCACCAGCAATTTACTACTAGTGATACCCATTGCTATCGCACTGATCACTTTGATTTTATTCACCACATTTGGCTCACTGGCCAAAGCGGGCTTAATCCTCGCCAACGTTCCCTTCGCTATGATGGGCGGCATAGTTAGCCTGTATTTATCGGGGGAATATTTGTCCGTGCCCGCCTCGGTTGGCTTTATCGCCCTGCTCGGTGTCGCTGTACTCAATGGCGTAATGATGGTCAGCTATTACGAACAAACCAAGCACATGTTCAGTAATCTGTGCGAACGGGTGGAGCAAGGTGCGGCGCGGCGTTTACGCCCCATTTTGATGACGGCGACAACGGCCATGTTTGGTCTTATGCCGCTAGTGTTTGCCTCGGGCCCTGGGGCTGAAATTCAAAAACCTTTAGCGATTGTGGTGATTGGCGGTCTGCTCACTTCAACCATTACCACACTGTATTTACTGCCAATTCTATATTTTTGGCTGGAGAAACGTAAATGAGCACAGAACAACTGTTAGTACTGATCGCCCAAAATGATATTAAGGACGATATAGTCGATACCTTGATAGAGCTGGAGTTTCTGTCGGGTTTTAGCCTAGGGAATATTTGTGGTTTTAGCCGTGAACACAGCCATTTTAATATCAAGGAACAAGTGGAAGGTTATCGGGAGTTTTGTAAATTCGAAATCATGCACCCCGCTGCACAACAAGCGGCGCTACTCGCTGCACTGGCATTGGTCTGCAAACATAATCCCTGCCGCTATTGGATTATGCCCATCTATCAAAATGGCACTCTGTCTTAATCTAGATTGATGTTGATCTCACTGAGCAAGGCATACTGACTTTGTTATTAAAGTCAGTATGCCTTTAAAATAGCTAAAGAATTGGCGTAGGACGACGCACTAAAAAACCACTCAATATCGATAAAATGCAGTACGCGGTAAAGAAGTAAAATCCATTTTCAAATTGCGCCTGTGTTTTTAGCATTTCCCCCATGCCACCTGAGGCGTTCCCCGCCATAAAGGTGATGATCAGCGCCACCACAAACACATCGGCCATCGACCACTTGGCGAGTGCGTTGACGACGGCATTAATCCTCAGTTTCAGGCCAATCGAGCTAACACATTGCTGTGCCAACATTAAGCTCAACTTCAAGGCTGGCACTATCACACTGAATAACATGACTAATCCCGCGACGAGTCCATTACCAGAGTGATAAAGTTCGGTTACCGTCCCCCAAATACTACGAGTCTTCTGCAACACTTGGACTTCACCTTTAAGACTATTAAACCCAAGCAAACCACTGACCATGCTTAACATACCGCTGGCACTGTCACGCCCAGAGTCCTCATCAAAGCTTTGGGCAACTTGCTCTATGCCTTGTTCCGCCAGCTTGGCCTTATCGATACTGCCGCTGATACTCAAAATAGGTTGAGTCACCCCTGGAATTAACAAAGCCAAGGATAAGATAATGATAAAAATAGGAAATAGTGATTTCATAGCATTGCTCGACCAGAGAAATACTTTCAGTTTACGGTTTTTAGCGCAGGCTCTGCAATCATTCACACCAGCCATCGACTCAGATGACCGGCATTTAAGGTAGGATTTGAAGATTAATAGAAAGGAGTCGGATCGATATCTAATGTACTCGGTGACACACCGCGTTCAATATAAAGTTCAGATTTTAATAAATCCACCATAGCGACATCAGTGTAACGTTTTACTTTTAAAGAATAAAAACACTTTACGATTGGATGTAGCGCATCCCTATCTTTCGAGGCCCAAACAATACCAACACGACCATCCGACAATTCAACTAAGGAACCCACAGGGTAAACACCAATACAACGAATAAACTCATAGACCAATTCTTGATCCAAATGGAATGGCGTCAGACTGAGTAAAATTTTAAAGGCCGCGGCAGGGCTCATAGCCTCTTTATAACATCGCGTCGCTGTCAAAGCATCGAAGATATCGACTATACAACTCATACGGCCATGGCGGGGGATTTCATCACCCTTCAAACCCCTTGGATAACCTCTGCCATCTAATTTTTCATGGTGCATTAAGCAGATATCTTTACTGATCTGCGACAGACCAGTAGTTTCGTTCATAATTTCAAGCGCATACACTTGATGCAGCTTCATATGTTCAAATTCTTCCGGCGTCAGTTTGCCCGGCTTGTGCAGCACTTTATTGTCGACTTTAATCTTGCCAATATCGTGCAAAATCCCGCCGACCGCCATTTCCCGTAACATGACGCTATCTAGCTTTAAGTATTTACCAAAGGTAACCAGTAGAAAGGCGACATTCACTGAATGTTCAAGTAGATAGGCATCTTTTGAACGGAGTGCAGACATACATTTAAGCGCATCAGCATCCAACATCACTGACTCTATCATGGTATCGGCCAACGCTTCGAAGGGGGCAACTTCGATGGCTTTACCTTCGAAGGTCTCAGATAAGACTTTACGAATGAGGTCTTTCGCTTCGGTCAGCATGACTTTAGCTTGAGCTTGTTGCTTATCTCGGCTAATGAGCGCTTTTTTATTGTCAGTTTGATTATCGTTAGTGATTTTTTTCTTTAACCCACAATGTTCAGCCGAACGATCAGCGTCTACCCAAACAAATTTAATACCACTTTTAGCTAACTTTAAAATCGCATCCTTGTGTTTAATTTGTCCTGCATTTGCAATAGCAAGTTGACCCTGATCATTTTTGTCTATGGCACTGACAAACATACCTAATGTCAATTGCGACACTGGTAATTTGATAAGCTCAACTGTTTCTGCCGACTCACTCATATCTACAACCCCAAGGATGATGTGCCCGAATAAAATATCAACTTAACCATACGACATAAAAGCGACCTACGCTCAAATGTTCTGTTGTTATTTTTGATTATTATAGAACAGACGTGAAGGGCATTCTAAGACGAGGATTAGAAAATCACCATAGACTTTCTTGGTAAACAAAATGCCCTAAACAGGATGCGATGGAATAAGGGCCTAAGGCTTAGGCAAGGCACATTTCACACTCTCACTTTTTCAATAAATGCCTAAGGCTAAGCATTCGAAACCGGCGACCATCCAGCGGCGATATTGGCAGTTGTAGCAGGAGCGGGGCTCATCGTCGATCTGCTCGTCTTCATCATCTGGGATAAAATGCGTGCACAGCTTGGCCACTTGCCTCGCCTGTGGATATTGAGCCAGTCCCGCCTTAAAAATCCAGCGGTCATCCTTTAATTCAAATGCATGTTCGACCAAGTTGAGATCCATTTAGCACTCTCTTTTTAAACTCTTTCACTAAACTTGCTCTAGTAGGCTTGCAGGGCTTGCTTGCCCGCATTGCGCCATTGTTCTGCCTCTTGGTGAACGAGCAATACAAACTGGTGATCAAGGTATACAGCTTTCACTTTGCCCTTCAGTTGCACTCGCTCATCAAGCGCAAGTCGATACTTGTCCGTACTCATCACAGCATCAAGTCCGGTTTGTTCTAGGATGTCGGCAACGCTGAGTTCGAGTGAAACATCCTCAAATTGGCCAAGTTTAATCTGGCCTTTTACCCGACCGTCGCTGCCCATCAAACGTAGCCCTAATCCCGCTAACGCTCCAATAACACCTTGGCCTGTGCCGCCATGTTCGGTCAGCTGAATATTAAGTTGTTCAGCCAAATCATAGGTCGCCGCTTTCGTAATCACTTCAACCTTAGCTCTGCGGCCAAAATCCATTAAAGCCGCGGCATCATAGTCAGAGTCGACATCGAGTATGGCGATGCCAGGATCTGCCGCAGGAGCCGATTCCGCGACCAAATGCGCAACGGCATGTTGATGGATCTCGGCCTGCGTCAGTGGCGAGCGCAGCGCAAAACACATGGCACTATTATGTGAGGTATAAGGAATATCGGGGTGCACAAACAATTGATGCCGCGTCACAAAGGAAGCATGGCCGCCCGACATATTGGCGAGCAGATGGGCAATTTCCTCGGCAATTTCGCCCGTACCCTTAGTGCCTATATCATCGGTATCGTCGATACAAATCAGCCAATTTTTCATCTGCATTTCCTAAAGCTCTAAAAAGGTTTTTAAAATTTATCACGGTGTAACAGGTCATGAGCTTTTAATCGCGTCAGCACAGGCGGTACAAGCAAGGCGCCCAGAGTGGCGAAGAAGCCGCCTTTTAATACACTCAAGCCCCATTGAATCAACACGACATCCAGCGCCATGCCCGCAAGCACATTGGTGAGTGCTACTTTACCTGCCCAAGCGATACAGCCAGCAATGCCCAAGATCACGCAGCGCCAATGCAAGTTCATACTGAGCGGCAAGAGTAAGGCAACGAGATCCATTGCTATGGCAGGCAAGGCAAACTTCAGTAAAATCATAGGCCCGCCTTTACCTACGCCTAAAGCCATAGCCACTATGCCCGCGATAGCACCGCATGCCGTCATACTGCCGAAACGACCTAACACGCCATAACAGATCAGATAAAAGAAGCTCATCAGGAACATGCTGTGACCAGACAAGCCCAGTTTCAGCCTTAACATGCCCGTTAATGCCACCAGCAAGGTGGCGCAAAAGCCGACAAATAAGGAGTCTTGTAGACTCAGCGGGATTTTTTTAGTCATTTTTGTCTCTCAGTGAATGCCAATGTGTTGGCCGTTGCGCTAAACCAAAGTGACGGCTCTGCGCTGCAACGGCCATCTGGCGAGATAATTTAAGTAATTGGATTAAGACGGGAAACAACACGCAATACACCAACTCGGACCAATTTTTAGGGTTACGCAGCGCCTTAGGTGTAATGCGAGCCCCGCGCAGACACTGGATCTGATATATCTCGCGAATTTCATCTGCCATATAGGGCAATAAACTTAAGGATGCCGCGACCACAAAGGCCCACTTGGTCGGTAAAAACGCACTTAACACTTCACCAATCCGCTCGGGAGCAGCCGTAATACACAACCACCAACCGGGAATGGTCGCCAAAATAATACGCGCAACCACCACGGCGCCTTGGGCTAAATATTCAACGCCATAGAGGATTAAATACAGACTCAAAGTGATGCTCAATTGCACTAAACCTAGCTTTAGCACGCCCCAAATACTGCCGCGTCGCAGCAAACCGTGGATAACAAGCAGTCCATTAAGTCCAGCTAATGGCAAGAGTAAAGCAGCGGGCAATACAAAAGCACAGGCTGAGAGCACGCACACCAATAGCAGCGACAACGCACAGAGTGCCGTTTCCCGCCGCTCATAACTCCAATGCCGCAGCGCGCGTAGGCGCCGACAACTAGCCCACATAACGCTCTCCTGTTTCAATCAATTCCTCCACCAATAGACCATTACGCAAACTCAATTGCCGTGATACAGCGCTGTGTTCAATGCTTCTGTGACTGCTAAGCAAAATAGCGCAACCTTGCGAGCTTAACCGCTTCAGCAAGTACCACACTTTGCCGTAGTAATGCTTATCCATCCCCGCCAATGGATCGTCCAAAAGCAGCACCTTAGGGCGTAAACAGGCAAGTGACGCTAAGGCAATCAAGTGCTGTTGACCGTAGGATAATTTGTGGGGCGACAGCTGAGCTAAGCTAAATAAATCCAATTCATCCAACATCTGCGCCGCGCGTTCTTTGGGGAGTTCAAAACGCCTAAGGCTAAACTGCATTTCGGCCAGCACGCTGGTCTCGAATAATTGTCGACTCGGTCTTTGCATCAGCAGACCCAGCTCAGCGCCATAAATCCCCAATTTAGGCCTTCGCCCTAGCACTTTAAGGGGAAGACGCTGCCTTAAACTGTGCACGCCCGCTATAGTTTTCAATAGACTCGTTTTACCAGAGCCGTTATCTCCCACTAAGGTCACTATCTCACCCGCCTGCAGTTGAAATCCCTGCGGACACGCAAATAATGTGGGACAAGCATCGAACCCAAAATCAAAGGCTTCGGCGCTGACCAAGACTTTACCTAAGTGCTCAAACTTAGGCTGATTACGCCACGCAGGCGCCTCAGTTTGCGGCGCATCGGTCACGGTATAGACGCCTTCGGATAGCTTGCCGGCCTCTAACTGCCAGTAATGCTGAATAATCTCAGCGAAGGCCGAGGCGTTATGTTCAACCAACACTAGCGCCATGCCATCTTGGATAAGATTGCGGAGCACGACCAGCAGCTCACTCACACCGTGATCATCGAGTTGTGCCCAAGGCTCATCGAGCAGCAGTAAATGCGGCTCGCACACCAGTTGAGCGGCTATCATTAAACGATATTTTTGACCAAGGGAAAGCGTGCTGACTTGGGTATCGAGACGCAGATACAAGCCCACGCGTCGCAGAGCCAATTGCACTTTAGGCAGCATTTGCTCAGCGGGAATGCCGAGGTTTTCTAGCGCGAAAGCCACTTCGGCGCCAACGGTTTGCCGAAGTAGCTGAGTTTGCGGGTCCTGCATCACCAGACCCGTAACCAGTTGTGGGTAACGCCAGATGTCGCCTTCATGCGGGCGATTTAACACGCCCGCCAGTAGGTTTAGCAGACTCGATTTCCCAGAGCCCGTAGGACCGCTCACGCAATGGCATTGGCCAGTGCCAATGGCCAAGTTTACCTCCTGCAATACAGTCGGTAACTGGCTACCATAGTTGAAGCTAACGCCTTCGAGCGCTAGGAGTTTCATCTTAGATCTGCCAGTTCACACCGATGAAGATCTGTCGTCCCGCCTGTGGCAGAGCTTCACTCTGGTAGTAGTTTTCATCCAGCAAGTTAGTCGCACGTAGGTAAACATCTAACTTGTCACGAATTAATGGCTGTACCAGATTTACGTCCACTAAGGTGTAGTTGTCTAACGACTGCTGTTGATATTGGGTCTGACCGCCAACCTTCACCTGCGTCGCATAGACTTGGTCTAAAATACGCTCCACGTTGAGGTGAACTTGAGTCTCGAAGGGAAACTCGTAACTCATCTGCCAACGTAACTGGTGACGTGGACGATATTGCAAGGCATCTAAGGTATCGTCGCCGTCTATCTCTTCTGAATCGAGAAAACTATAGGAGAAGCTCAGATCTAAGTGCTCGATCGCATGGTTATTGATTTGGAAATCGACCCCTTTGAACTTATAACGCCCCATATTTTGGTAGAAACCATCGACATCTTTGGCGATGTAATTTTTCGCATCCGTGTAATAACCATAAAGGGAGAAATCGGTACTCGCCGGCAGATTCTGCTCTAAACCCAGCTCCACATGCTTAGACTCTTCGGCTTCTAAATCACGATTACCAGATAGCTGTGAATACAAGTTCACCATAGAGGGGAAGCGCACTTTACGTGCCACACTTAAACTTAAACGAGAATCCTGCGCCGCCTGCCAATAACTGGAGGCCATGGCCGAATAGTTGCCATCGGTACTATCTGCAGTGTCGAGTGAATGATAAGCGCCACCTAAGGTAAAGCCGTACTGCAGCTCAGATTGATACTGATACTCAGCCGCGGCCGTATATAGCCAAGCGGAATCATTTAAGTTCTCGGCGCCACCTGTACCTGTTCCACCACCTGTACCTGTTCCACCACCTGTACCTGTTCCACCACCTGTGCCTGTTCCGCCGCCTGAACCTGTTCCGCCGCCTGAACCTGTTCCACCGCCTGTGCCTGTTCCACCGCCTGTGCCAGTTCCACCACCTGTGCCTGTTCCGCCGCCAGAACCGGTAGTGCCACCATTATTGCTGCCTGTATTAGCCGTATAAGTATCGACGACTGACTTCCAGCTTTGTTTCTCGGCAATGACTGAGGTCGTGAATAAACCCGCGGTATGCAAGTCTGTGATTAACTGCAGATTGACGCCTTGCACAACCGAGCGCCCATCTTGCGACAGCGTAACAGCCTGATAGGTTTCATCGGCATAGGAGGCTTCTAAGGTATCGCTTTGATTGTGATAGCCAAAGCCACGTAGGGTGAAAGTGTCATCAAATTGATGCGCTAACCCCAGTTGGAAAGTATGGGCGTCATAGTCATCGGTACGTTCGAATTTCAACTTGCCGCTCCCAGTACCGTCACGGGCAGGTTTTCCCCATTCGCCACTGCGCAGCGCCATATTGGCAATCAATTGGGTCTTGTCGGATAACCAGTAACTGCCTTGGGCATAAACGTTAGTGACTTCTTTATCCGAGTTAACGCGCAGCTCACCATCTTGGTATTGTGTCGGCTCAAAGTCATTGGACATAGGGAAACCATCGGTTTGCTGCCGACTGACACTGACCAAACCTTGCCAATCGTCACCCGAACCTGCGGCGCTGATATCGCCATTAAATGTATTGTCTTTGCCGGCTTCGAGGCGCCCCGCCAGTGCTGGCGCCGTACTGCCCTGTTTAGTAATAATGTTGATCACGCCGCCCGCACCACTTGGACCGTAAAGCACAGATGTCGGGCCGACAGACACTTCTACCGAGGCGATTTGGCTTGTGGGAATGATACTCGGGTCGAACTGACCATCGTCGGCGCTGCTCATAGGCACACCATTGACCAACAAAGTCACATGGCGAGTTTTAAAACCACGAATATCAACCCTTGGTGTTCCGTCACCACCAACACGAATGTACACACCCGGCACATTCTTTAAGACTTGATCTAGACTTTGCGCTCCGGTTGCACGGATCTCTTCTTCACTAATGCTCCAATGGGTCGTCGCCATTTCACTGGCTTCTCCGCCGTCACCATGCACGACGATCACTTCATTGATATTGAGTCGCGGATCACGGGCGATTTCATCGGCTTGAACAGTAAAACTAAGACCAATAGCTAAGGCTAAAGATGACACTCTAAAGAGGGTATTCGTGGTAATCATATTATTGTTGTCACGTAGAAAATTTAAGATGTGCCAGCTATTGTGGACCGCGATTATTCTGTCTCAACCGAAAAACGTTTAAAAACCAACCTAGATCGACTAATTACGACAAAGGGAAAGTACATTTAGCGACTAAGAGACAAAATGTCCACCGAGGGTGACTTGCCCGACAAAAAGACCCACTCAAGTCACATTTTTTATCAGCGTAAAATGAGACTATGGCGAAAGTCACACGATAGGGCCTTACATCTTGACACACTCGACCGTGGCCTTTAATTTGAGCGAAAGATTCTTATTTACAGACTAAAATCACTACAGGTAAATGGCTTGTAAAAGAGGACATTAACCTGAGTCGAATTTACTGACGCTGACAGAGTGACCTTCAGCTTTCGCCTTCATCCGTTATCTTTGGAGTTCTATTTGCCCGTTCATGCCCTGTCTGAAGACCTTAAGTCTCTCATCGACAAACTCATTCAATTAAAGCAAGTTCCACCGACGGAACCGATAGTGCAGTTGTCACTAAACACTGTCGCTATGCCTTTAATTTCATGGCTGGCATCCCAGGCTCATTACCCAAGGATCTACTGGCATGGGCGCGACAGAATCGAAGAAGTCGCGGCGATAGGGGCGTGCAAAGACTTTAGATTTGAAACCGGAATCAATGATCAGCAACTGGCCATGGCCTACCAAGAGCAGCGAGCCTTATCGACGAATCAGAATATTCGCTACTATGGCGGTGTTGCCTTCGATCGCACTATAGAGTCTTGGCCTGAGTTCGGTAATAGCCGCTTTATCCTGCCGCGCATTGAATTTAGACGCAGTGGTAACAAATTTAGCCTATTAGTGAATCTTAATTTTGCTGATAATGATCACCATAGCGAGATAGATAAGGCCATCGGCGCTATCGAAGCCGTCATGCCAGCTAAGCCACTCTCGCCACCTAAAAAGATCGTTCCACTTGGGCGCAGTGACAAGCCCAATTTTGAACGTTGGAAGACATTAGTCGAGCAAGTGGTGGATCCTAAGTTCAATCAAGATACCCCAAAAGTCGTGTTATCCCGCTTAACACAACTTGAAGTCAACGAACCTATCGATCCTTGGATGGTACTGGCTTGCTGGCAGGGCCGTAATCCCAATAGTTTCCAGTTTGGCTTTCAATTTAGCCCAGATCGCACTTTTATCTCTTGCTCACCAGAGCGTTTATTCCGCCGCCGTCAGCAGGAGCTATTTACCGAGGCACTTGCTGGTACAACGGTACGCGGTCTCAATCAAGAAGAAGATATTGCGCTGGCGAACGCTTTATTAGAAGACAACAAAAATAGCGTTGAAAACCAACTTGTTCGTAGCCACATAGTGAATATGCTCACGCCGCTGAGCAATTATGTTGGCGCCGATGAATTAGCGACTATTTTTAAACTGAACCATATTCAACATTTACACCGTGCAATTCGAGCCGAATTGAAGCCGGGCGTGAATGATTTCCAACTTTTGCAAGCCCTGCATCCTACTCCTGCTGTTGGCGGCTTGCCGCGGTATTCAGCGCTAAACTTTATTCGTCAACGTGAAGGTTATATTCGCGGTTGGTACGCCGGTGCTTGCGGCTATTTCAATAAATATGAGAGTGAGTTTTCGGTAGCGATCCGCAGTGCGCTGATCGAACCCGGTCGGATTAACCTATTTGCGGGGGCGGGAATTATTGCAGGTTCTGAGCCCGAAGCTGAGTGGCAAGAGCTTGAAAATAAACTCGCAACCATAATGTCGATTCTATTCGAAATGTAATAAGCCTAGTAAAAATTAAGACTATTCAGCGCCATCAGCCCTTCGTTTTTCAATCGTTTCAAGGTAAAGCCTGTCCTGTTCACCCGAATCGATTAAGCGCTTATGTGCAAGGTCAAAATGTTGTTTCAACATCTGGCCTTTCTCGGTGTTAGCGAAAACAAAATAGGTTTCGGCCTTGAGTACGCCTTGAATAATCACAAAATTTTGTGGCGCCTTTAATTTAGGAACAAACGTAAGCAAATTAGGTTTATAATCTAGCACGGCATCTATACGTCCAGCATTTAAGCTATTGAGCATAGTCAGCATATCGCTACTTTCTTCGTAATACATAGGCACAGGTGTCAGCATATTGTATCTGTAGGCCAGCATGGCCTGAACCTTCTTGTGGGATAGGCTTTCAATACCAGTCCATCCTGCCGCCACCTCGGCAGTAACAGCCACATCGATAGAGTCCACTTCAACCATATTCTCTGTTAATAGCCCCTTTTTAATATCACCCTTGTAAACGCTGAGCGTGATATCGGTACGATTGTGCTCAACAAGATATAAACTGCGGGCAAAAGGCATAAACTGTACATTGAGTTGCCATTCTGGCTCAGGGAAAATCCTCTGAAGTAACTCGAAGTAGTAACCCGTTTTATCACGATTGGCAAATCCCTCCCAAGTTGACGTTGCGACATTGACCACTATCGGCTGAGCGGCGGAAACAGATACAGGTAACATAGCTAAAAATAAACAAAAAGTAGCAAAAAATCGTCTCATGGCTATCCTCCTTCGACGTATTCAAAGTGTAGAAGAGTTTTCATTCTATGTGCACATTTAAACAGCAGACTTGCATCTTAAAACTCGACCACTATAATGGCGACCCGATTTCAGCACGCTGTCACCGGCAATAAAGTCGTAAACATAATAAATTGAATATTAGCGGGTTCCCTCACCCCGCCCTACACAACTAAAAAGGCCACATATGTTAATGTTAACCACAGCGCAGCTTCGCCGCGCTTTATTCCTATTAGTAGGATTTCACATACTGATTATTTGCGTCAGCAACTACTTAGTACAATTGCCATTTCAACTGTTTGGCTACCACACAACTTGGGGGGCATTCAGCTTTCCGTTCGTGTACTTAGCCACAGATCTCACTGTCCGTATTTTTGGCCAACAAGCCGCACGCAGCATCATACTCAAAGCTATGATCCCCGCTTTGATGATTTCCTACGTGATGGGAGTGATGTTCCATCAAGGCAGCTTTCAAGGTGCTAATTCACTTGCAGAGTGGAATACCTTTGTGTTCCGAATTGCCTTTGCCAGCTTCGCGGCTTATTTGATTGGTCAGTTGATGGATATTAAGGTTTTTGCCCGTATTCGAGCCAGTCGCTCTTGGTGGGTCGCCCCAGCAGCCTCCACCTTAGTCGGAAATCTGGTCGATACTTTAGTCTTTTTCAGTATCGCCTTTTACGCCTCTTCCGATAGCTTTATGGCAGCCAATTGGCCCGAAATCGCTACCGTTGATTACGGCTTTAAGCTAATCGTGAGCTTAGGCCTTTTCCTACCGGCATACGGTGTTTTGCTAAAAGTCCTACAGGACAAGATTTTGCGAGCCAATCCGCAAGAATCAATTTCCTGATTAACCCAACTGGCCAGACCTGTTATAATTTAACCAGTTAATAGCTCAGCCCTGCTCCCGTTAACGCGCGAGTGGGGCTGATTTTTTATGAGAGTAAGCTATGTATTCTATTGAAATTAAAGCAGAGTCAAGTTGAATCCCGAGTTAGCCGCTCAGCTTATCGAACTTAGCCAACAAATCCCTGAGCTCGATCACCCACTCACAAACGAAGTGTTGGACCAGCGCTTACAGGGCAAGACATGTTTGATCTTAGTCGCATATGTAGAAGGTGAATTGGCAGGGTTTAAACTGGGTTATGAGCAAGAAGAGGCTATATTTTATAGCTGGTTAGGTGGCGTTGCATCCGACTTTAGACGTTTAGGCTTAGCGCAGAGTCTACTCGAATATCAAGAAACTTGGGCACGCCGCCATGGCTATAATCATATTCAGGTGAAAACGATGAATCGTTTTCCTGCGATGCTTAATTTATTGATCAGTAATCAATATTTAATTACTGAACTGGCAGCCGATCCTAAAAGCTTAGTCGATCATAAACTGCATCTGTGCAAGTCGATCTAAACCGTTAATGGATGAGGGCAAAACGATATTTGTAAAGATGTGCACTTTTTGCAATAAATAGCTTGCAAACACAATTGAGAATGATTATCGTTAACGTGCGTTCCAAAACTCATCTTTAACAACGATGACTGGTAATCGACGTTGTTATGGAGCTCCTGAGTTTGCAAGCACGACATTGCTCACACACACTCTTTGTGGCCGGACTCATCATCCGGCTTTTTTTTGCCTAAAAATCAGTAATGCAAAGCCACATAATACAAAGCTAGCAATCGCTCGACATATTTTAATTCAAACCTAATCAGCCAAATACAACACAATGTCTATTTAACGGGATAAGACTAATCTGCAGACATATCGCTGTAGTTGCCCGCAAAGTGTAAGCCATCGTAGGGATTATTTTGCTGATCTTCCTTCGCTTCATGATACAAACCTATGGTAAATAAAGACCCTTTACCCAAAGTTGAACTCACTTCTATCGTGCCACCAATCCGCTTGATAATGCCGTAACTGAGCGAAAGACCTAAACCAGTGCCATCCTTACGTGTGGTATAAAAAGGGTCGAAAATCCGTCCAAGCTGCTCTGGCGCTATCCCTGAGCCTTCATCTTCCACTTCTATTTTGACGCCAATCGGCATATCTTGCTGCACCCAGTCATAGGTTCGCACCCAAATACGTCCTTTACCGTCCATCGCATGCGCCGCATTCACTACAAGATTAATCAAGACTTGCAGCAACTGCGGACGATTAACCTGTACTGGACAACTGGCGTTTAACTCAGTGATCAGCACGACTTCTTGTTTTTGAATCGAATGTCGCACCAACACCAACATTTCTTCGATAATAGGAGTCATCGGATGCATTTCTAGTGGTGCGTTGAATTCGCCAGGTCGGCTGTATTGCAACAGGCTACGGATGATAGTGCTGATCCGCCCAACCTGTTGAATGACTAGATCAATTTCTTCTTTCACTACTTCTGCATTGTCGCCAAGCTCGTAGCGCAGTAATTCCATATTGCCAAGAATTACAGCCGTCGGATTATTGATTTCATGGGCGATACCAGCGGTCAATTCGCCAAGAGCCGTGAGCTTCTCGTTAGTGACGAGCTGTTGACGCGTTTCGTTCAGTAACGCCACGTTACGTTGCAACTCTAAGGTTTTGTCCTGCAAGCTGCGGGTACGTTCTTCAACCTTCATTTCAAGCTGTTCTGCCGCCGCTTGAATTTGGGCATTTCGACGCTGTAGCAAGTCAAGCATACTGTCAAATTGCTCGGCTAGGTTCGATAACTCATTATCCCTATCTAATCCTAAGGCGCCGATACGAATATTGCGCCCCGACTGCACTGCTTGTACAACATGGTGAATACGTTCAATGGGCTGCAATAAACTATAAGCACCGCGATAAACCAGCAGGCCAGAGACCAACAGCACTAACATTAGAATCGTGCCTAGCTCTATGATATTGAGTAAATAATTATGGATAAATGGCGATTCAGAAAAGCCGGTATAGATCATACCGACACGTTGGCCGCGAACATCTTCCAAGGGGGCATAAGCGGAGATAAACCAATCGTTAAATACGAAAGCGCGATCGACCCACTGCTCGCCTTGAGTTAACACTTTGTCTTTCACCTCCTCCGACACTAAACTGCCAAGCGCGCGGCCCAGCGTCTCATTACCTGTAGGATAAAAATGCAGCGGCACGTTGGTGGAAATACGGATGTTATCTAAGAAGATGGTCACAGTGCCGATAGAACGCTCGGGCAAGGTGCCTTTGTCATATACCAGATCACGAATGTGGTCGACAATTCGAGTATCGCGATTAAACAAGATCCCACCATCGAGATACCAAGCCACTTTGCCTCCCATATCAGGGACGGGCAATAGGCTACGGCTCAATAAACCACGTTCTTCAACGGTTTTAACGGGGCTCTGCGCCCGCAAGGTTGCAACTATCGGAATGCTCGCAGTGATAGCCAATTCGGGATCGATACGTGCTAAACGCTCGGGCGGCAGCACCATCAAGCCGGAGTAAGGTAATAAACCGTCTAACTTAGGAAGGATTTGTCGTAAATCGGGGTCTGCGGCCGCTTCGGCAACACTAACTAAACGCAAATAATCGAGATTTAGCTGTTTTTTCTGTTCAAGAAGAAAAGCATCAATACTGGCTCGGTAGCTGACTTCGCCACTTAATTCTTTACCACTGAAAAGTGGCCTAAAGTCATTTTGAAAAGTCCAAGACGTCACCACACGTTCAAGTTGTTTTTCTTGGCGTACTTGCACTTGCTGCAAGGTGTTTTCGGCAACAGATAAGTCAGCTTTAACCTTCATAAACAGCTGCTTACCTGTATAACTGATGTTCCAGTAAATAGTGATAAACACTAAACTCACCAGTGTCAGTAGAATGGGCAGTAACGTCAGGATTAATATGCGATAGCGCACCTTGGCCTGCATTTGCTGCCAACTGACACCAAAAAAGTGAGTGAAGAATGACACCCTATGACTCCTGTTCGCCACTAAAATCAAACCACTCTTTATACTTGCGATCTAAGGTCTTACGCGAAACGCCTAAATCCCTCGCCGCGGCAGACTTATTGCCAGAATGTAAGTTCACAACACTGGTCACATGGTGTTTTTCTACGTCTTTCAATGGCCAATCCAATGGATAACCCGATGTGGATAAAGACTCACTCTTCAGCTGTTGCTTCCAATATTCCGCTGGCGGTTTACCCAGCAAAATACAACGCTCAATCATGTTGCGCAGTTCACGAATGTTACCAGGCCACTCGTGTTGCTGTAGTTTCACCATATCTTCATGGCTCCACACGACTTCTCTTACCCCTAATTCAGCGGCAAGTTGGCGAGTGAAATGATGGGTTAACTCCACGACATCTTCGGGTCTATCACGTAATGGCGGGATTAAAATATCGAGCACATTCAGCCGATAATATAAATCTCGACGGAAATTCCCTGCATCCACTTCATCAATCAGAGTACGGTTAGTGGCCGCGATCACTCGCACATCGATGTTAACTTCTTTCTCGCTGCCCACAGGACGAATCGCTTTTTGCTCTAATACTCGGAGTAAAGCCGTTTGCATTTTCAGTGGCATTTCGCCAATTTCATCGAGAAAAATCGTCCCGCCAGAAGCAAAACTGAATAAACCTTCACGATTGCCTTTCGCACCCGTAAAGGCACCGGCGGTATGGCCAAACAATTCACTTTCGAGCAGTTCAGGGGCGATAGAGCCACAGTTAACTGGGACAAAAGGTCCCTGACGTCCACTAAGCAAATGCAATTGCCGTGCGACTAATTCCTTACCCGTGCCCGACTCACCTTGGATTAAGACGACGGCATTGGTCGGCGCCACACGTTCAATGATATGTTTCACCGACTTCATGGCTTCACTGCTGCCAATAATGGTCGATGAATAACCGATTGAAACCTCACGACGCAGCATCAAATTTTCACGTTTAAGCAGACGACGTTCGATACAGCGATCGACCGCAGTCATCATCTGTTCGAGATGGAAAGGTTTCATGATGAAGTCAGACGCACCCGCGCGTAGCGCGGTAATCGCGACTTCCATGTCAGCATAGCCGGTCATAAAAATGATGTCCGAACGACGCCCCTGCTCATCCAACGCTTCATGCCATTCGATACCCGAACGACCAGGCAGACGAATGTCGACGATAAGCAAATCGAAATGGCAACGGCTACGCAGCTGCTCCGCATCTTCGATACTGCCCGCCGTTTCAACTAAGGCAAATTTCTTCGAAAGTGCCTTATTTAAAAAACTCCGCATTCCGGGTTCATCATCAACAATCAGTACCGATACTGCCGATGGAAGAGGCTTGAGGTTATTATCTATCTGGCTCATATTGTCTGCTTCTGGACATTTTGACTCATTTGCGACCAATTCTAGCACTGAAAATAGATGAATAGGTCACTATGAACCATCAGAAGTTTGTCCTGAGACAATTTGTCTGTAGAGTATTTGTTAAGCTTGCGATCAAGCTCACAAATTAGGTTAAGCTGTGAAGAAAATGACCGCATTCTCAGCTTGGCATCTAACTTGCTTTCAACCGAACGTATTACAATTTACGAGACCTTCCACTCAGTAGGCATTTGAGTTGGAATCCTATTTTCCGCCAAGGAGTACCCATGCTAAACATGAAATCTCATATGAAGTCATTACTGGGACTGGTTGTTGCAGCCAGTATGTTCACTGTTTTACCCGCTCACTCAACTGAAATTATCAAGTTAGCCACCACCACCAGCACAGAAAACTCAGGCCTATTGAAAGAACTGTTACCTAAGTTCGAAAGTGCATCAGGCTACAAGGTTCAAGTCATCGCCACTGGTACAGGTAAAGCCCTGAAACTAGGTGAGCAAGGTGACGTGGATTTAGTCATGACTCACGCGCCTAGCGCCGAAGCTAAATTCGTCGCCGATGGTTTTGGTGTTGAGCCCCGCGGCATTATGGAAAATGATTTCGTAGTACTTGGCCCTAAAAACGACCCAGCCAAAATCCGTGACAGCAAAACGGCCGAAGAAGCCTTCGTTAAAATGGCAAAATCAGGCGTACCTTTTATCTCTCGTGGTGACAACTCAGGCACTCACATCAAAGAGTTAGAAGTATGGAAAGCGGCAAATGTTACTCCTAACTTCAAAGGTTATACTTCAGTCGGTCAAGGCATGGGTAAAACCCTGCTGATGGCAAACGAAATGCAAGGTTACACTCTGTCTGACCGTGGTACTTTCGTGGCTTATAAAACTAAGCTCGATCTTGCCGTTGATTTCGATGGTGGTAAAACCTTAGCCAACCCATACCAAGTTATTCTCATCAACCCTGCTAAATACCCAGATCTGAACCACAAAGGCGCTAAAGCATTCAGCGACTGGTTGATCAGCAAAGAAGGTCAAAGCATGATCAACAACTTCAAAGTCGAAGGCGAGCAATTGTTCAAGGCAACTTATAGCGAATGAACGACGGCTGGCTAGCACTATTACAGCAGGCGTTAAGCCTGCTGTTTTCTTTAGACCCTGACGTTTGGTCCATCATTTCGATCTCGTTTTCGGTTTCTTTCGCGGCACTGCTGATCACGCTTGTTCCTTCCATGGTGCTCGGCTTTGTATTGGCGTTTGCGCCATTTCGCGGCAAATGGATAGTCACTAACTTAGTTCAAACTCTGCAATCAATCCCTACAGTGGTTATCGGTCTACTCGTATATTTACTGCTAACGCGCAACGGTCCTCTGGGCGATCTAAAATGGTTATTTACCCAAGAAGGCATGATTCTTGGGCAAATGTTCATCTGTGCCCCCGTACTAATTGCAATGAGCCAAGCCGCATTCACTAGCGTTGATCGCAGAGCTTGGGAAACCTCACGCACCTTAGGTGCCTCTTGGTGCCGTGCCGTGTGGACAGTATGCCGAGAACTGCGCATGCCCTTACTGCTGGCGATTGTCGCGGCCTTTAGCCGCATTCTGACCGAAGTCGGCTGCTCTATGATGGTCGGCGGCAATATTTTAAACGTAACCCGTAATATTCCTACCGCAATCGCACTTGAAACTAGCAAAGGTGACTTCGCCCAAGCTATCGCCCTCGGGCTAGTGCTGCTAATCTTGGCCTTGATCCTCAACTTTGCCTTAGGTAGTTTACGTGGCAAAGCCATGCCAAGGAGCCATTAAGCAATGACTAAGGTCAAACTGATCGCCCGTGACGTAGAAATGTCCTTTGGCGCGCGCCTGTTATTCAAAGCCGACGTATTATCGCTCTGCCAAGGAGATGTGATTTATCTGCAAGGCGACAATGGCACAGGCAAATCAACCTTGATGAAAATTCTGGCGGGCTTAATGCCACCAACCAAAGGCCATATTGAGGCTGTCGGTTTTGCCAAAAATGCTTGGTGGCGACGCAATCCATTGTTAGGTAAGGCCGTTTATCTGCACCAACATCCTTATTTGTTCGACGGCACAGTGGAATATAATCTTACCTATGGGCTGAATTTCAGCTCAGAAACAAAAGCCAAGGCGAAACAGCGGATTACTCAAGCAATTGAGATGGCGCAGCTAGGGTCGCTGCTGCAGGCAAGGGCCAGTAATCTCTCTGGCGGCGAAAGACAGCGCCTCGCGATTGCGCGCGCTTGGATCCTACAACCTAAACTATTAATGCTCGATGAACCCACCTCCAATATGGACAAGGATTCCCAAGAGCTAGTATTAAAAATGATCCAACAACTCAAACACGAAGGCACAGGAATGTTACTGAGTAGCCATCAGAATTGCGCGCTAACCGCCATCTGCGAACAACAGTGGCACATAGAAGGTGAGCGCGTGATGACCTCTTATCAACAGCCTGAATCTTTGCCAGCACAGGAGCCTTTGTATGTCATCGCAAATTGATGCCGTTATTCTCGCCGGTGGTATGGCCCGTCGCATGGGTGGCGACGATAAAGGTCTCGTCGAATTAAACGGCGAAGCCATGATTAAGCACACAATAGATAGAATAAAACCTCAGGTTAAGGAGATCCTGATCAACGCAAATCGTAACCAAACACGTTATGCTGAGTTCGGTTTTAAGGTGATAAGTGACGAGCATAGTGGTTTCCTCGGACCTTTAGCGGGTATGATCACCGCTATGGGCCAAACAGATGCAGACTACTTATTAGTAGTGCCCTGCGACTGCCCACTCCTGCCACTCGACCTTGTTCCGCGTATGTTGGCAGCAATTGAAGCAGAAAAAGCCGAGATTGCTGTCGCCAGTGACGGTGAGTATGAACAACCCGTTGTTTTACTCTTAAAACCTAGCTTACGCGACTCGATGAAAGCGTTTCTTGAGGCGGGTGAGCGTAAAGTGGACTTTTGGTATATCAAACATCACTTCGTCGTAGCGTCATTCGCCGACCAGCCCAATGCTTTTGTGAATGTGAATACGCCAGAACAAAAACAACGACTAGCGATAGAAATCACCCAATAGCTAAAAAGGCTCCAATAACCCAAATTAGAGGTGCAAATGAGTAACCCCTTCGTCAATCCGCTCGCTATTCCCGTTCTCGGATTTTGTGCCTACAGTGGCACGGGGAAAACCACCTTACTCAAGCAATTGATCCCCGAATTAAATCAACGTGGCCTGCGCTTAGCCGTAATCAAACATGCCCACCATAATTTCGACGTAGATATTCCCGGCAAAGACAGTTACGAAATGCGCAAAGCGGGCGCGCGACAAATGCTGGTCGCCTCCCATGTACGCTGGGCGCTGATGACGGAAGATGCGCGCGATGGCGATCCTGAGTTAGTCCATTTACTCACGCAAATCGAAGCCGACAAAGTCGATATCGTCCTCGTCGAAGGCTTTAAAAAGCTCGCATTACCTAAAATTGAATTGCACCGCGCCGCCCACGGCAAACCTTTTATCTACACCCAAGATGAGAATATCCTCGCCATCGCCTGTTGCGATGATACTCAGTTGCCAAACGACGCACTCCCGAGTGAGCTGCGCCGACTCGATCTCAACAATATCAGCCAGATTGCCGATTTTGTGATGGAGTACGCCCAAAACTGGGAAGCGCCACTCCAATACCCCATTTCGGCCGTGGATGCCTGCGCCATAGGCGACAACAAAAACCTCAGCGTCAGCCAAGGTTTAGCGCAGATTTTATCCCATGTATCACCTGTGGCAGAGATTGAAGACATTGAGTTAGATGCCTTAGATAACCGCGTACTGGCCAGCGACAGCATTTCTCCCGTCGACGTGCCACAACAAACTAATTCGGCGATGGATGGCTACGCCTTTGTCTATCAAGACCCAATGCCTACCACCTTAAAATTGGTGGGAGAGGTTCTTGCCGGTCATCAATATTCGGGCACGCTTAAAGTCGGCGAAACCGTGCGTATCATGACGGGCGCAACAGTGCCCGCGGGTGCCGATACAGTGCAGCCCCGAGAGCTTGCCAAGGAAGTCGATGGCATTGTTAGCTTTGAAGGCCGCATTCTTTCTGGCCAACACGTTCGCCTCGCTGGAGAAGATATTGCTCAAGGCCAAGTCGCACTCGCAAAAGCCACTCGCCTAAGCGCCGCCGAACAAGGTTTACTGGCCTCACTTGGACTCAATCACCTGAGTGTATATCGCCGCCCAACTGTTGCAGTATTCTCTACCGGCGATGAAGTGAGCCAGCCCGGCGAAGTACTCAAAGCTAACTGCATTTATGACTCAAACCGCTTTACCATCAAAGCGATGGCAAAACGTCTCGGTTGTGACGTTATCGATTTAGGCATTATCGAAGATTCTGAAGCAGCCCTTGAAGCAACTCTCGCTAAAGCCGCCAACCTTGCCGATGTCGTCATTAGCTCTGGTGGTGTGTCTGTCGGCGATGCGGACTACATCAAAACCGTGCTTGCACGCCTCGGAAAAATTGATTTCTGGCGGATTAGCATGCGTCCGGGTCGGCCACTCGCCTTTGGTAAAGTGAATGACAGCTTATTCTTCGGGCTACCTGGCAACCCAGTCGCAGTCATGGTGTCCTTCCTGCAATTTGTACAGCCCGCTTTACGAAAATTAGCAGGTGAAGTGAACTGGCAAGCGCAGCTATTCCCTGCAATAAGTGATGAAACTCTACGAAGCCGTCAAGGCCGCACCGAATTTATTCGCGGGATTTATCAGCTTGGTAAAGATGGACGTCTGCACGTGAGTAGCACGGGCAACCAAGGTTCTGGGATGTTAAGTTCAATGGTTAAAGGGAATTGCCTCATCATCATAGGGGATGATGCAGAAGCCGTGAATGCAGGTGAAACTGTATTTATTCAACCCTTTGCGGATCTGCTTTAGGATCCAGTGAGTTTTTATGAGTCTAATTGTGGATTCCTTTGGCCGTAAGGTCGAATATTTACGGCTCTCGGTCACCGACCGCTGCGACTTTCGCTGTGTTTATTGCATGACGGAAGATCCCTGTTTTCTGCCAAAGGACCACGTACTCCACCTCGAAGAATTAGCTTGGATTGCCCAAGCCTTTACCGAGCTTGGTGTGACTAAAATTCGCCTGACCGGCGGTGAGCCCTTAGTTCGCACCGATTGCGACCAGCTAGTGGGTCTGCTTGGCAAACTGCCTGGGCTGACGGATTTATCCATGACCACTAATGGTTCAAGGCTGACAAAATTCGCTAAACCCATGTTTGATGCAGGATTAAAGCGCCTCAATATCAGCCTAGATACCTTAAACCCCACACTGTTTACTCAGCTAACGCGTAACGGCAAATTAGACAGAGTCATAGATGGTATTGATGCGGCTATTGCGGCGGGATTTGAACGTATCAAGATTAATGCGGTGATTTTAAAACAGCAGAACGATAATGAAGTTATTGATTTAGTTGATTTCTGCCGTGGCCGTAACTTAGACATCGCCTTTATCGAAGAAATGCCACTTGGCGAAATGGATGAGCGGAAACGCGCCCGTCATTGCAGCAGCGATGAAGTAAAAGCCATCATCAATAGTCACTATCCGCTACAGCTTTCCAACAAACGTACCGGCGGCCCAGCACGTTATTACACTATGGCTGACAGCCCAATCCATATCGGCTTTATCTCGCCCCACAGCCACAACTTCTGCCACGAATGTAATCGCGTGCGCGTCACAGTCGAAGGCCAATTATTGCTGTGTTTAGGCAATGAACATGCCGTTGATCTCAAAAGCATAGTCCGGGAATTTCCGGCTGATATTGAAAGATTAAAAGTCGCTATTCTCGCGGGAATTAATCTCAAGCCTAAGCAACACGACTTTGGCAATAATGAGGTACAAATCCTACGCTTTATGAACGCCACTGGCGGTTAAGCATCACCACTCCATCGCTTAAGGGCTAGCATCTCAATTTGGCCGTGATAAACTCGAAGCATCACCCCATACTTAGCGTTACACATTTCTATGGCATTAACTCGTAAGCAATGGAATAACATCATCATAGTCGCCTGCGCCTTTATGGTCGCCGTGCTGACTTTTATGGATAACAATACCAATAATGTTCCGAGTGATGCTCAGCGACTGTTTGACGATAATGCACCGCTTTCACAGCTGCAACTCGACGGGTTATGGCTGCACAAGCAAGCATCACAATGGGAGTGCGACACTAAAGTCCTCAACTGTGATGAATGGGCAAAGGCGTGGCAAACCATACGGGTATCCCCCTTAACCGCCGCGCCAGAAACCACAGATAATCCACAAGAATTAGTCATCCAGATTGCAGATATCCGCGATGCTCAACTGTGGATCTATTTTCCCAATGAAGGCGCCTTAAAGTCTCCCGCAGGTAATTGGTATTTAGTACCACCGAGTTTAAGAGCTAAACTGCAACCGATCCTCGATGCGAAACCCGCAACTTAATGTCACCCAATTTTACTTAAGATAAGAAAGAATCCATGCCGGAATTACCAGAAGTTGAAGTCACCCGTCAGGGTATTGCCCCCTACCTTGTCGAGCAAACCGTAATAGATCTTGTGATCCGCAATGGCTCTTTGCGCTGGCCTGTGCCTGACATCGCCAAACAGATTATCGGTCAAGTTATACGCCAAGTGCGACGCCGTGCTAAGTATCTGTTAATCGACACTGATGCGGGCACTAGCATAGTGCATTTAGGCATGTCGGGGAGTTTACGGATTTTGCCCCACGATACCCCAGTGGAAAAGCATGACCATATCGACTTAGTGCTCGCCAACGGCCGCATTTTACGTTTTAACGATCCAAGACGATTCGGTGCTTGGCTATGGTGTGAACTCCCAGAAGAAGCGCATCCATTACTTGCCAAACTGGGGCCAGAGCCACTGACTAATGCTTTTAATGTCAAACAATTAGCAGCAGCTTTAACGGGCAAGAAAAAAGCGATCAAACTCTGTCTGATGGATAATCATATCGTAGTGGGAGTGGGCAACATTTACGCCAATGAAGCCCTGTTTGCGGCGGGCATTCATCCAGAGGCCGAAGCAGGTAAAATAGATATAGAGCGTTTGACCGTTTTAGTTGCCGAAGTGAAGCAAATCTTAGCCCATGCCATTAAACAGGGTGGAACCACGCTGAAAGACTTCACCAATGCCGATGGCAAGCCGGGCTACTTCGCCCAAAAACTGCATGTCTACGGTCGCGGCGGTGAAACCTGCACAAGCTGCGGTAACTTGCTGAGTGAAATCCGTTTAGGCCAACGCACCACAGTATTTTGTGGCATTTGCCAAACACGCTAAGTGCCACTAACTAACATTCGCAAAAATGCCTGCAATTACAGGCATTTTATTCTTTATATTGGTTACGATTTTAACCAACGCCCCAGATGATCGGTAAAGCAACGATATTCGCGTTCAGGCTTTTCGCAGTGCGGCTTTAGCTCAGTGGCCGATAACAAAATCCACTCATCACGATGGGCAATCGCCATGCTCATGTCGCCTTTGATATCGAAACAACTTAGCTCAGCACTTATAGTTAACCCCAGTTTATTTTTCTGCTGCATGGTGTTCATACTTTTCAACTAGAGCCAAAGAACTAAAGCGCGCCACAATCATAGACGAGAACAAAATAAATCGCTCTTTAAACAGCTTTAACTCGGCACTCACAAATCACCTCCCTGTATGCTTGGAGTGCGTATTTCATCAAGCAAAGAGTACCCTATATGCTAATCCCCCCTGCCTAAGACAGAAAAGTCCACATTTTAACAAAGAAAAACTGTTTACGGGCATGCAAAAACACCCGTCGAAATGATAGTACTTTGCCCAGTGCTGTACTCATGGCGAATCGCCTTAGCATTATATTGTTTTTTCAACAGCGGTGAGTATGAGTTCACCAAAGGCATCATCTTGGCAGCTATCATCGACAACAAGGATTTCAAACTCAGTTAATTCTTCAAAGGTTTGACATATCTCTTTTATCGGTCAATATTTCATCTTTAACGGGGGTTGCAATAGAAATCAATTCGACGCATCACAACTTAATGATCACAAATACGGTATCACATAATTATTGCAAAATAAAAATTGGGATAAACGGAGATTATAACTTAAATAGAATGCTAACTTTGAATTGTAAGCTAATTACAAGAGAATAAATAACACTTGGTTTTTGAACCGTTGTTTTCACAGAATTAAGTCTTTTTCGATGAATTTATGTTATGTTATCTAGGCGTATATATATGACATCCGAGCCATATTATGAATATTGTTGTTGTTGGAATGGGCTATGTGGGCCTATCAAATGCCGTCCTATTGGCGCAGCAAAACCAAGTTACTGCAATTGATTTAGTTCCTGAACGCGTCAAACTAGTTAATGAACGTAAATCGACAGTTGTAGATGAATTAATCGAAGATTTTCTACAAAATAAGCCGCTTAATTTAACCGCCACAACAGAAAAAACAGCCTTTCAATCGGCTGACTTTGTGGTTATTGCGACCCCAACAGACTATGATCCCCAAACAAATTATTTTAATACCCATTCTGTAGAAAACGTCATTAGTGATGTACTTGCCGCCAATCCAGATACAACTATCATAATAAAATCAACTGTCCCAGTTGGTTATACAGCGGCTTTAAGGCAAAAGTTCAATAACGACAACATACTGTTTTCCCCTGAGTTTTTACGTGAGGGGAAAGCCTTATATGACAACCTTTATCCCTCGAGGATTATTGTAGGAGAACGCTCACACCGAGCCAAAGTTTTTGCCGAACTCTTAGCTGATGCTGCCATCAAGCAAGATATTCCTATTTTGCTGACAGATAGCACTGAAGCCGAAGCGATTAAGTTATTTGCTAATACATTTCTCGCCATGCGGGTCGCCTACTTTAACGAGCTCGATACCTATGCAGAGAGTCGAGGATTAAATACTCGACAGATTATTGAAGGCGTTAGCCTAGATCCACGTATTGGTGATTATTACAACAATCCTTCTTTTGGCTATGGCGGCTATTGCCTTCCGAAAGACACGAAGCAATTACTGGCAAATTATAATGATGTGCCAAACAACTTAATCAGTGCCATTGTTGATTCTAACACCACACGAAAAGACTTTATCGCCGATGCTATTATCCGTAAGCAACCCAAATGTGTTGGGATTCATCGTTTGATAATGAAGTCAGACTCAGACAATTTCCGTGCATCAGCCGTGCAAGGCGTGATGAAGCGCATTAAAGCAAAAGGTATAGAAGTTGTCGTATATGAGCCTGTACTAAAAGAAGATTTTTTTTTCAGATCTCGAGTTATTAGAGACTTAAATGAGTTTAAATCTCTGTGTGATGTGATCGTATCAAACCGTATGATCGATGAACTCAATGACGTTGCAGATAAAGTTTATACCCGCGATCTATTTCACCATGATTAGTAAGCTTTAATTAATCTGATAATCCAAGTTTTACATGAAATACTTAGTTACAAGTACAGTAGGTTTAATTGTAGCCAAAGTCGGGAGCACCTTTGCTCGGCCATCTCCTAATAGTCATTGATAATCTCAATGATTATTAGGAAGGCAATCTCAAATATGCTCGTTTAAATCCATTACAAACATTTAGATAATTTCCATTTTATTAAACTCGATCTCGCCTATAGAGAAGGTATTGCTATGCTTTTTTACAGCATGTATTCCAACATATTATTCATCTGGTACTTAAGCGAAGAGGAATTACTCACTCGACAGTTTAGCCTATACTGATAGTATATTAGTCGGGCATCTCACGATGTAGTCAGCATAAGATTGAGCATCTAGTGTATACCCCATATTCGTCTGTGTATGGGTTAGATCAAAAGATGCCTTAGACATTAACGTTAAGAAGTACTTACTGCAAATACCGTTGGGGGATATCCATTCAACATGGGCAGACTCAAGCAATCTCCTTCGCGCCATTAACTATACGAAGTCACGCAATTTGTGGACTGGTATCGCCAGTTCTATAACAAATAATTTTTCGCCCAAAAAGCCAAACAAAAAGGCCTGCAAGAATACAGGCCTTTGCTTTAATAATGAATATTAGAAGCGATACTCAAAACGGCTAAAGAGCGTGGCATTGGTATCATTTTCTTGAGCATCAAATTCCGATCTCGATACAGTTCCCCCCACATTTAACATACCTTGCCACAGTGGCATGCGGTATGAAAACTCAAACATCAACAAATCTTCCTTCGGTGGTTGCGGCGCCCAAATATTGCCCACATTTGAACCATCATTATTCAGCTGGGCGTAACGCAATAAAGAAGTAAAACCACGGCTGTTACTAAACTGACCCACAAGACCTGCGACATATACTTTAGCGTCACTATCATAAGTTGAGCCTAGGGCTCGATTATAATATCGAGAACCACTCAAGTAAGTTGAATGCTCATAAAAACAATTAAATTCATTAGGATCAAGACCGCATGCAACCACAGTATCGGTATATTCAAAAAATAACTTATATTGTTGATCTGTAAATTCAAAACGCGTATCAGCGCCAAATAAGTACGCGCAATCAGCTAAATCCCATGGATTAGATCCACTAGAATCTTCACAGGTTCGTTCAAGATAAAGCCCGACAGGCACCTTAAACCAAGTATCCGCATATCGGATATCAAACCCAGCTAATTGATTACCAATTTTAGTATTGGAGGCCGGATCGCATGTTGCACTTCCATCCGCACATTCAGTGCCACCAGTTATCGCTTTAAAAAAGCTTTTAACACCGCAATCCTGTCCTTCACCACAGAACTGTGTTGTCCAAGAAACGCCCATTTCAACCGATTTTATTGGCCTAATACTCGATCTAAAATTCCATAATGCTGCATTGGCAACAGCACGATTGTCTTCAAATAGACTAAAGCCGGCGGTTAAGGTCCAAGGACCGATCCAAGAGAACCACGGCGTTTCAAACGCTGCAGCATTATTACGACTTAGCATCACTGAAGGCATTGGCCTCGCGTTATTCGACTTATGCAACGAAGAGTCAAACCCTGGTCCCCACCACTGCTCAAGAGTCCCTGCCGTAATAATCCAGTTATCAATAATCATTGATACATAAGAGTTATCTAAACGAAATTGGTCTTCAGTAGCATCATAATTGGCGCTTCCAGAAGCTTTAAAGGCAAAACGTTCTCCAACGTATTCATGGGAAATATTTAATTCACCTTGCTCACGGTAGTCTGAACCAAAATGCTGAAACCGTGCGGCATCTGTACCGGCGGTTACTTTAACGCTGGTATTTCCACGATTTCCAATTGCGCTACTATAGTAAAAATTAACCCTTGCGAAAGACTGAACTAAACTTGGGCTCAGTTTTTCTGGCTCAACCTTCGCTAGATCAGCACCAATACCAGCCCACATTAAGGGGTAGGTATTCACAGGCACAGTGATCACACCCGCATCAGCAAGTGCTTGAATGTCAGCTCTAAGATAAATATCAGAGGCATCGACCCAAGGTGCAGCAGCAAGCATTGAAGAAAAAAACAGGCCAGAGGCAATGCTAGTAGCAAGGATCGTGGGGGAAAAAAAAGCCTTCATAACATCCTTTTAAGTATCATCACAAGGCAACAATGCCTCAAAGTTAACACAAAACTCCTACGTAAAAACTATCTAGTTCGCAGGTAAAATCTAAGGTTTAACCAACTTAAGCTTTGCCGCCAATGCAGCCGTTACTTCAGGGTGAACAAACTGGCTCACATTGCCACCATGCAAAGCGACTTCCTTTACTAAGGTTGAAGAGATAAATGAGTTTTCCTCGGCAGGCGTTAAAAATACGCTTTCCAGATCAGGGCTCAATCTGCGATTCATATTTGCTAATTGGAATTCATATTCAAAGTCGGATACCGCGCGTAACCCACGCACAAGTACACTGGCCTTTTGCTCCTTGGCAAAATCCACTAGCAACCCCGAAAACCCCACCACCTCGACATTATCCAAATGAGCAGTTACCCGATTGACCAATTCAACTCGCTCTTCAAGGGTGAATCTAGGCTGCTTGGAAGGATTAGCCGCAATGCCAATCACCACATGTTTAAACAGTTTAGCCGCACGCTCAATCAAGTCGGCATGTCCATTGGTGATAGGATCGAAAGTTCCAGGGTAAATTGCTCTAGTATGCACTTTGCTGACTCAACTCACATGGATGCCAAAAATCATTGCTCGCCAGTCTACTCGTTTTAGCCAAGCGAGTGAATAATCGCAGCAAAAACGGCTTTAAATACCGATAAAAAGCTTAAAAATAAGCAAGAACGCTATTGATTAAGCCCATGTAAAGGCACGAACAGGTATAATGTTGCACGAAATTAAAACCGACCACATACAATGTTGCTCCCCTATTTAACGATATACACTGAGCAGTGTTAGGTTTAAAAACGACGTTTGAAGACACGCAGAAGAGCATATATGAAGAAAATCGCGATTTTTTGCCATAACTTTTTCTCCAACGGCACAGTGAAAGTCGCTTTGTCGCAGGCAGAAGTGTTACAGGAAGCAGGACAAGATGTGCATTTGTTTGTGTTTCACAAGGAAGGCGATTTTATACCTCCGCAAAATGTGACCATTCATTATCTGTTTGAAGCGGGTCAAAAACCTTCGCTACAGGAGCAGATACAACAACTCAAAGCTAAAGTGAGCGCCGCCGAAAAAACGGGCAAGTTTTCACTCTTTCTAAGTAATTCAACTGACTGCGATGTTGTTGTTTCCGGCTGTCATTTCGATCCTTGCTACTACTTCTGTCATTGTGCGTTAAAACAAGAGTTATTGATGGAGTTAAAACGCGGTCCAGTACACTTCTGGCGCAGATGGAAAAAAGCCAAGGCCCTGATCGGCAAAAAAATCATCACAGTCTCAAATGGTATTGCCGACGAACTCAGAGCCACTTCTTGGTTAAAACCCCAGAGCGTGCAAACCATCTACAACCCTTTTCGCTTAGAAGAAATAAAAATTAAGACTCAAGAAGTTATCGCCGAAATTCCAAATGAGCCTTATATGATCCATGTGGGTAGAGTCACTCGTCAAAAGCGCCATGACATTCTCTTCAAAGCATTGAGGGATATGCCGACAGCACCTAAACTCGTGCTTCTCTGTAATCGACCAAATAAAGCGCGTAAATTAGCCAAAAAATACGGTGTTGAGCACCGAATTATCACACCCGGTTTTCAACATAATCCCTATGCTTGGATTGCCAACGCAGAATTAATGCTACTGAGCTCAGATTTTGAAGGCTTGCCAACGGTAGTCATTGAGTCATTGGCCTGTGGCACCCCCGTCGTAAGCACTGACTGCCCTCACGGCCCGAATGAAATCCTTACCGGACATTTAGCTAAATATTTGGTTCCCGTTCGCCAACCTGCATTGTTGGCACAAAAGGCTCTGGAATGTCTGGCATCGCCTCCATCGCTTGAAGACCTTGCTATTCTTAAAGCCGTAGATAGTCAAAGTATTGCTCTACAGTATATTAAATTGGGTAAGGATTAAACCAAACGATTACTTCCTAACGAACCTGAAATGCATATAAAAAGAGAACAAAAAGCCACGAACTTAACGTTTGTATAGGACTATGAATCGCGAAAAACTTTGGTATTAAAGGAATCGTAGTTGTGTGTAGTGGTATTGTGAATTTTAGGGGGGCATTACTTATACATTTCAGCCTAAAAATCACGTTATTAAAGTCATGAGACTAGAAAAACCAATACCAATGTAGACTTGAAGCTAACTAAATAACTGATCCTAATAGTACTACATTTTGCCAAAAACTTTGCAGTGTAAAGCGTTACCACAATCGGGTAGCAGAGCCTTATATTGCAATACTTAGATCACGATACAAACTCAATACTACTTGTAGAAACTGCATGAGTGCCGTGAACTACTATACGACAGCTATTAAGATTGATTTTATTGTAGCTAAACTGTTTTCATTAGCTTTTTATACGCTATGTACAGATAAATACGATGCCCACGCCATGTTAATAAACCTTTAGCATCTAGATCTCTTAACTCTTCAGCAAAAGCTTGTAACATAACAACTCTCTGGTCTTGATCTGCTTGCTTACACTTTTTAAATTGATTACTTAAAAGAGGCCGCAGTAAATTGTGTCTTATATGCTTTAATTCTTTGCTAATCATATTTTTTTTATAAGAGTTATAGATTGAATTTATTGCTATATGATAGTCTTTAATAAGTTTTAAAGTGGGCCTCTGCTGTGTTATTGACTCTTCAAACTTTGTATACAAATATAATTCAGCTGGAATGACTACCGTTTTTGGACGTTTTTCCATAATAGAAAAGCTGTATGAAATATCTTCATAATGCACTCCAGGAATAAAACGCTCATCTTCAACCAGCTCTTTCTTATAAAGTTTATTCCATACAACAGAACCTATTTTATTAGGCCGCTTATTCTTATGATATAATGGCTCATTCACTATAATCACATCTATTTTTTCAATATCAAATAATTTATCTGGCTTCTCAAAACCATCAGAGTAAACACTTTGCCATACGACTAAATCAGCTTGTTTTTTTTCAGCCCAAAAGAGAGCTATTTCTAATGTTTGCGGCTGTATGGCATCATCAGAATCGACAAAACATATATAATTACCTCTAGCAAAATCCAAACCAGTATTACGTGCAACAGACAAGCCTTGATTAACTTGGTTTATTACTTTTATCCTATTATCATTTTTTTCATACTCAGCTAAAATAACGCCACAATTATCTGGCGAACCATCATTGACACAAATAATCTCAAAATCACTATATGTTTGAGCTAACACACTATCCAAACACCTTGCCAAAAACCTCTCAACCTTATAGACAGGAATAATAATAGATATTATAGGTTGCATTTTTGTTACTGCCATTTTTATTTAACATCCTAATATACTTTTGTTTCAACGACAGACTAGACAATCAAATACTATAAAAATACCCCCCACATTTAGAATATCATATAATAACAGAAAATATTCTGTACTTATGATGAACATCGGAATTTGAGCTCAAAAATATCAACGTTAGAAAACACTGAATCCAAGTGTTTAGCTCAAGAACTTCCAATAACCTAGCTTGCGCCGCATCTTAAAATGGCGCAACAAGTTCAATGGTTTAGGTTTTAGCCAATCAGTGCCTTTATCAATCAAAGCATCTGTTGCGGCTAAAACTCGCTGGCTAGATTGACCATCGCCCATAGGGTGAATTTGATTGCAATAATCATGGATGTGCGCCATCAAATCATCAGGACGACTCAGTGCTCGCGTTAATGCAGATTCAATATCCTCAACCCGACTGATATCGATTAAATGATCTTTCGGTGACTGATTTTTAAAGGTCACCACTGGTTTTCGCTGCATTAAAAACATCAACAGAATCGATGAAGTGTCACACAACATCACATCCCCCGCCTGCAGCAAAGGGATCACATTATCAGTTTCAACAAACTGTAAATTCTCGTTTTCTAAAGCCTTGTACTGCTCAACAATTTTAGGGTTCATCTTTGGATGAAATTGCACGAGCCAGCGCCATTGGCTCTTTTGCGACAGGGCTTTAATCTGCTCAAATACCACAGGTGCGCAGGTCAAACTTGGGGAAAATGTTGAACAAAAGAGTACTACTGGCCTTGGGTCATCAGCTTTGATATAGGGATTATCTTTATTCTCAAGAAATAGGGGGTCGAGCGCAGGCCATCCCGTTTCAACTACAGTAAAAGTACCAAACTTTTTCTCTAGTTTCAGAAAGGGCAGAGTCGTCGCAGGGCCTTGGGTACAATACAAATCAAAACAATCTCTGATTTCGAAGTGATCTTCTCGGCCCTTATGATTCATTTTACCCGCATTAAATCCATGGAATACGCCCACTTTAACCCCAGGAATAAAACGAGGGACAACGTTCCCAGGGACGAATACCGCATCTGGTTTCCACGCTTTCACAGCATCGATGCTCTGCAAGCGCAGTTCATCGGTTTTTAAAAACTTAGGATCGACCTCATTTCCCTCTAAGAACCAGCTAACCTCATCACCTCTTTCCAAAATGACTTGTTGAAGTGGCCTTAACATCGCATAGGAATAGTTTTGCGCTATGTAAAATAAATAACGTCTTTTGGCTTGTTTGGCTTCTTCCACAAGCATGCTCCTAAAACACAAACGAATAAATTATTTTGCCAACGCTAAATATTGTTCGGCAATTAAGGTCGCATCGACTTTGGCCAAAATCTCAACCTGCTCGAGGGATGGTGGCAAGCTAACAACCTTGTCTATCATTTTAGCTAACGCTTTGGGATCACGACGCGGCACGAGATAAGGCACTAAATTCCCCGTTAAAATTTCACTGGGTCCATGTGGGCAATCAGTGCTCACAACAGGAGTCCCACAAGCTAAAGATTCAATCAAGACTGTCGGTAAACCTTCAAAATCAGAGCTGAGCACTAATGCCTTAGCCTGCTTAATCCATGGAAAAGGATTACTTTGAAAACCGGGAATAATTAATCGCTTTTCAATACCAAACTTTTTCGCTGCTTTTATCGCTTTTTTGTGGTTATGGCACAAGAGCACGACAGGAAGTTGATTTTGCGTGAGCTTGAGGGCTTCAAACAACACATCATGGCGCTTTTGCTTAGCAAAACGACCGACATGAATAAGATAATCTCCCTGAGGGATTTGCGGATTATCTTGCTGTGATTGAGATGTGATTTCGTTAAATTCAAATGGATTATAGATAGTTTGCATAGATGCTGGATGCAAACGACCTTTATCTTTAATCTCCTTTGCTATGCCATTTGAGACAGTAATCAAATGCTGGCCATTGAGCGATTTTTTGGATTTTAGCTTCTTGAAATAAGCAAACGGTCCCAGTTTAAATTGGCGGCTCAACTCTTCTTCTACAGAAGAATGGACTATGACATAAAGCGGTGAAACACCGGTTTTGGTCATCATCAAATTGGTTTTATCTAAGTTTGATAAAAACAAATCAAACTTGCCCACTTGAGATTCAATTTCCGCGATTTTTGCGCTGAGTTTGTTAACCGAAGCATTCAATCGCCCAAAATGGTCGAAATCTTTATCCTTAGGGGCAAAACATTGATGAATGGGTAAGTCCTCAGGGATTTCATAATAGCGATTATCTTCCATGACTAAAAAATGCGGCTCATGCCCTAAGCGAATAAATTGCTTGGCTAAGGTAATCATGACCTTTTCGGCTCCGCCACCCGCTAAACTATCAATGGCAATGGCTATTCGCATGATTTATCTCCTAAACGATCATATACATTGTCAATTTCACGAATTGCTACATTTAAACCATTCAAATCACTAGACTTACATTGCAACTCATACCCATCATTGTTCTCTACTTTTTTTATCAGCGCTTTAACCGCATCTTGTATTACTCTCGATTCAGCCGCACACGCCATAACTAACTTTTTTAATATGCAAGCAGCAATTCTACTAGACTGATCTTTTGAAATGGGTACTGCTAGTATTGCTTTATGCAGTGCAATAGCTTGCAAAAGCGTATCTCCGCCGCCCAATACTACAGCCTTAGAAGCAGCAAGAAGATTAATAAACTTTTGATTATCTAATTGCGATATCAAAATAATGCCTGTCAGATTAGGTAATGATTTCGGATAATTAGGCCCAAACACCATCACACTAGTAATACCAAATTCAATGAAACAATCGTGAGCAGCCTTAGCAAAAATATCAGCGGCTAGTTCACCATTCACCCTGTGACCACCAGAACCCGCATTGAATAATACAAACTCATTTTGCGTTAGCTGATATTGCGCTAATAATGCCGATTGGGTAATTGTATCTGGCTGGGTAAAGACAGGACCAATATTCAAAGGCTCAGGTCTATTCATTAGCTTCAGCTTAAGGCGATCTAACCAACTAATAGGGCCAATCACAAATTCTGGTTGCACAACCCAATGACAATCCGTCACTAAAGCGCGTCCAATTTTCATTCCACGGCTACGCTTACGCTTATGCTGACTAAGAAAGATTACCTTTGCACCGAGTTTATGGGCATGGACTAACTGCGATTTACGACCCGATGCGTCGAACAATACTATATCTGGCAGAAAATCTGACATGATTTGGTTAACCGCCTTGACTTGTTTAGTCGGCGTATCTTCGAGTAGCTCAGCAGGATAAGGGCATTGAGTCGCATAGGGAGCTTGTTGACTCAAAATAAACTTAATCTCGGCATTCGGCCAAGTTCTCTTCACCTCATCGGCAATGATCATTGAGCGCATATACTCACCTATGCCCTCAGCCGATGAGACTGGGATAAACAAGAACTTAGGGGCTTTTTGAGGAGCCATAATTAACCTTTAATCCAAATAAATTTATTCTGAAGCTTTAGTGTCATGCGCCACCAGCTCAAACTTCTCAATCACAGCTTCAACACTGATCAAAGACATCAAATGCTCGCCTTTAGCGCGAGTTCCCCACGTAATTTGTCCACTATGCTGCAACCTCATGGCCTCATCATAGGCACTCACCACATATTGCTGAGATAGATAAGGACCTGTGCGCCCAGGATTGGAATGGGCATATAAACCAATGACTGGCGTGCCTTGGGTCACCGCCATATGCGCAGGACCGGTATCTGGCGCTAACACTAAACTGGCGCGTTTTAGCAGTGCTAAGAGTTGAGTCAGACTGGTTTTGCCCACTAAATTATCGATTTTAGAAGGGCAAGCCTGCAAAATTTGCTCTGCTAAATCCTTCTCAAGCTGCGTTGGACCACCGCACAGCATGACTCTAAATCCTTTCGCAATCGCATGGCTCGCAACGGCGGCATAACGCTCGGGCAACCAGTTACGTTCTGCCTTACTGGCTGCAGCGCAAATGATAAAGACTTTTTCATTATCTTTAATCTGCGTCTGGGCAAATTCAGTATCCGCAATTGGCACAGGAATATGCCATTGAGGAGTGAGATCGTTAACGCCAATCGCCTTAGCGAATCCCATAAATCCTTCGAGCACATGGGGCTTGGCCAAGGGCTCCACCCTATGATTTGTCACTAGCCACTGACCTTCTTTGGCGCGGGCACGATCGAAGCCTATGCGCACCTTTGCCGAAATGGCTAATGAAGCGAAGGTAGCACGTAGCGCAACCTGCATATGCAGCAGCACGTCAAAACGTCGGCCTTTTAAGGCCTTACGCAAATTAAAATAGCTGCGCCATCCTTGAGATTTATCGAAAATAACAAACTCAATGCCGGGTAAATGCTTCAACAATTGATATTCGAGTTTACCGATCACCCATGTGATTTTGAGCTCGGGGTATTGCCGCTGAATCGCCTGCACCATTGCCACGGCATGACAGACGTCACCGATAGCGGATAAGCGCAGCAAACAAAGGGAATTCATGGTATTGGGATTTAAACTCATTGGGATTGAAGCTAAAAGCTCTTAAGGTTATTTGGCGCAAGCTAAGGATCTTAATGTAGAATGGCCCTAGGTGCCACGCTTAAGTCAACAAATCTCCCATGAATGCTCAGATACAGCTCATAAAAACCGCCCAAGGTCACATGGCAGTTTGCCAAAATACGCCAACAGATATCGATCCCGCGTGGTTCTCGGTGGATTTTTGGCGGGCTAAAAATGCTGTCGTCGGTTCATCAAAAGGCCGCTACACCACTTGGTTTGTGGCATTTGAGCGCAGTCATTGGGTATTGCGGCATTATTGGCGTGGCGGCTTAATGGAGAAATTCAGCAAAGACGCTTACGTTTATACTGGCCTCGAAAATACCCGCGCCATGGGTGAGTTACACTTATTAAACATTTTGTATCACGAAGATTTTGCCGTACCTAAGCCGATTGCCGCCAACATAGTACGCGATGGATTATTTTACCGCGCCGATATCATTATCGAACGGGTCGAAGGCGCCGAAGATTTAGTCGCTAAACTCGGCAAAGGGGTCATGAGCACAGAGCAATGGCAGGCGTTGGGAGCAACTATCGCCCAATTCCACCTGCGCGGTGTGTACCACGCCGATCTCAATGCCAAAAACATTCTGTTTCAGCCTGCGCAAACTGCACCCATAACGCCAGAGCGCTTTTATCTTATCGATTTCGACCGCGGTGAGTTAAAAATACCGAGCCCGCAATGGCAACAATCGAATCTAGACAGACTGTTACGCTCCTTTAATAAAGAACAAGGCAAACTGCCAAGTCTTGCCTTCACTGCCGATAACTGGTCATCACTGCTGCTGGGCTATCAAGCGGCGATGCAAAGCGCCTGAACCACTAAATAAATTATCTTGTTGAATTAATTGATTAATGATTGCGCGAGAAGAAATTGTCGTTGCAAGGCACCGCGATTTGCCTCAACCACTGCCAATCCCGCGTTTGCTGCCAGCTGGCGCAATTCAGGTTTCGCAAAATAGGCAATCAAGTTAGCCGCCAGTTCATCCGACGAAGTGACAACCCTTAACCCACCAGCATCCGCCAACATCTGCGTAATCTGGGCAAAGTCCCAATGGTTCGGCCCCACCATAACAGGTACGCCCATAGCAACAGGCTCCAAGGGATTATGGCCACCATTATTGATCAGCGTGCCACCGACAAAGGCTTGGTCCGCCGCGCCATAAAAAGTCAGAAGTTCACCCATGGTATCGCCGACCAGCACTTGAGTCGTGGCCGTCACAGGAAGATTACCGCTGCGACGAATTAATTCAAAACCTTGACTGGCAACAACCTCAGCAACGGCAGAAAACTGCTCAGGATGACGCGGTGCAATAATCAGCAAGGCATCGGGCCACTGAGCCAATAATTGCCTATGGGCGATGAGCATGGCGTCAAATTCTCCAGGATGCACACTGCCTGCGACCCAAATCGGCGAGGTTTTACGTCCCCAAGTCTGACGCAACAGCTTGGCATTGGCTAAACGCTCAGGCGTAATACTGAGATCAAACTTCAAGCTACCGCATACTGTCACTCTGTCCGGCGATACACCTAACTCGATAAAACGCTGCGCTTCCACTTGAGTCTGCACCGCAATAACATCGAGTCGTTGCAACATAGGTCGACTGAGTTTAGGGCGCTTAGCATATTGCGCCGCCGACTTGGCCGACAGACGTGCATTGGCCAACATCAAGCGCACACCTCGCTTGGCCGCTAAAGCAACCAAATTAGGCCACAGTTCGGTTTCCATAATGATGCAAGATTTAGGTGAGACTTGGCGCAAGAAACGCTCCACACACCAAGGTAAGTCAAAGGGTAAATAACAATGTTGCACTGAGTCACCAAAGGCTTTACGCACCTGCGCAGATCCTGTTGGGCTGGTTGTAGTAACCGTAATGCTTAATTCAGGGTGTGATTGCATAATCAAACGGATCAATGGGATTGCCGCAAGCGTTTCACCCATAGACACAGAATGGATCAGTAAATCCGTCGATTTAAGCCGGGTTAATCCAAAACGTTCCCCCCAACGACCGCAGTAATCAGGGCTTTTAATAGCACGAAATGCTAAATAGACGATTAGCAAAGGGAATAATAAATATAAGATCGTGGAATAGAGAAAACGATTCATTAAAAACGTGCTTATGAGTTTTGCCTGATGAATAGTGGCAATGTTAGCATATGCACCAAATTAGGGATAATTTACCAGCAGTTCGGCGGTCGTTGGTTAGCTTTCTTTGATCAATTATGTGGCGTTCACTAGCAATTTGGATAACTTATGAAAACCCGCGACAAAATAATCTATGCCAGTCTTGAACTGTTCAACGAGCATGGCGAAAGAAACATCACCACCAATCACATTGCTGCTCACTTAAATATGAGTCCCGGGAATCTTTATTACCATTTTCGCAATAAAGAAGACATTATCCGCTGTATTTTCAGTCTATATGAGAATCATCTCGAATCGGGTTTCCAACCCTATGAAGATAAGCAAGTGGATGTAGAACTGTTAATCGGCTACTTCGATGCTATGTTCTATACCTTGTGGCAATTCCGTTTTATGTACGCCAATCTTGCGGATATTCTCGCCCGCGATGAAGAACTAAAAAAACGCTATTTGCACGCACAGCAGCAAGTCTTAACGCGTTCAAGCCATGTGCTGCATAAACTCACACAAGATGGATTTCTGTGTGTCGATGCTGACAAAATCACGCCACTGGCGGATACCATTAAGATGATCGTCAGCTTTTGGATTGGTTATCAACTCACACAATCCAGCACGTCCACCATTACTAAAGCGACACTTTATGAAGGCGTTTTAAGGGTGCTGATGATTTTCAAAGCCTATGCAACCCCGACTTCCGTTGCGACTTTTACTCGCCTAGAGCAACATTACCACGCGCTAGCGAGTCAAGAATCTCTATAACGTCATCCCAAACACCTATGTTGGGAACTCGCATTCGGAACTAAACTCAAAGCAATTATAGTACTGAGTGCGAACCCGTTTTCGCTCTACAACGCTTAAAAGAATACTCAGTCAAACAGTGGCAAACTTATGTTGCACATTAGTTTTTATAATGTAAAAACCACTTTAGCCCTAAACTAGTTTATCTTGCGAACCTGCATGAAAAAAAGGCTGTAGGCCGATTAGGTTTAGAGTTAGAATGCCGCCACTCCCAAAATCAGAATAAAGTTAACTAAGGAGATATCAGGTGGCCTCTACCTCATTCTACGCACAGATTAATCAACAGCTTGCAGACATCAAAGCCGAAGGCTTATATAAAAGCGAGCGTGTTATTGCCTCACCACAACAGACTGCCATTCAAGTTAATCACCAAGAAGTTGTTAACTTTTGCGCGAATAATTACCTAGGCCTAGCGAATCACCCCGAGCTAATCAAAGCCGCCCAACAGGGTTTAGACAGCCACGGCTTTGGTATGGCATCAGTACGTTTTATTTGCGGTACCCAAGACATACATAAAAAGCTAGAAGCTAGCCTGAGCGAATTCCTCGGCACTGAAGACACTATTCTTTACTCTTCATGTTTTGATGCGAACGCAGGTCTATTCGAAACCTTGTTAGATGCAGAAGACGCCATCATTTCTGATGCGTTAAACCATGCTTCTATCATCGACGGTGTACGTTTATGTAAAGCAAAGCGTTTCCGCTATGCCAACAACGACATGGCCGATTTAGAAACTCAGCTGATCGCCGCGAAAGAAGCAGGCGCCCGTAACATCTTGATCGCCACCGATGGCGTATTCTCGATGGACGGCGTGATTGCTAACCTACAAGGCGTATGTGATTTAGCCGATAAATACGGCGCACTAGTGATGGTCGATGACTCTCACGCGGTAGGCTTTATTGGCGCAAACGGCCGTGGCACCCACGAATATTGCAATGTGATGGACAGAGTCGACATCATCACTGGCACCTTAGGCAAAGCCTTAGGCGGCGCATCGGGTGGTTTCACTTCGGGTAAAAAAGAAGTCATCGACTGGTTACGTCAGCGTTCACGTCCTTACCTGTTCTCTAACTCATTAGCGCCGTCAATCGTGACTGCATCTATCCATGTGTTAGAAATGCTCAAATCAGGCCAAGCCCTGCGCGAAGCCGTATGGGAAAACAGCCGTTATTTCCGTGAGCAAATGTCAGCAGCAGGCTTTACTTTGGGCGGCGCCGACCACGCGATTATCCCTGTGATGATTGGTGATGCGAAACTGGCGGGCGACTTTGCTAACCGCTTATTAGCAGAACATATTTATGTTATTGGCTTCTCGTTCCCAGTCGTTCCTAAGGGACAAGCCCGTATCCGTACGCAAATGTCAGCGGCACATACCCGTGAGCAACTCGACAAAGCGATCGCCGCCTTTACCCGTATTGCCAAAGAAATGGGCATTATTTAGGACTTAAGACAATGAAAGCACTAAGCAAGTTAAAAGCCGAAAAAGGTATTTGGTTAGTCGATGCGCCTAAGCCAGTGATGGGCCACAACGATCTGCTGATCAAAATTAAAAAAACGGCGATTTGTGGCACCGACATGCACATCTACAACTGGGACGAATGGTCACAAAAAACCATTCCAGTCCCTATGGTTGTTGGTCATGAATATGTCGGCGAAGTGGTTGATATCGGCCAAGAAGTTCGTGGTTTTAAGATTGGAGACCGCGTGTCTGGCGAAGGTCATATTACCTGTGGCCACTGCCGTAACTGCCGCGCAGGCCGCACCCATTTATGCCGTAACACCTCTGGCGTGGGTGTCAATCGTGAAGGTTCATTTGCAGAATACTTAGTTATCCCCGCCTTTAACGCCTTTAAAATCCCTGATGATATCAGCGATGATTTAGCCTCAATCTTTGACCCCTTTGGTAACGCTGTGCACACAGCATTATCCTTCGATTTAGTCGGTGAAGACGTGTTGATCACAGGCGCAGGTCCCATCGGCATAATGGCGGCAGCAGTATGTCGTCACGTAGGTGCTCGCCATGTGGTGATCACCGACGTCAACGAATACCGCTTAGAACTGGCCCGTAAAATGGGCGCCACGCGCGCTGTGAACGTGTCAAAAGAAAACCTAAAAGACGTGATGAAAGAACTGGGCATGACCGAAGGTTTCGACGTTGGATTAGAAATGTCTGGCGTACCATCGGCCTTCCACGCCATGTTAGATACCATGAACCACGGCGGCAAAGTCGCTATGCTCGGTATTCCAAGTGGTGAAATGGCCATCGACTGGAGCAAAGTGATCTTCAAAGGTTTGGTCATTAAAGGCATCTACGGCCGTGAAATGTTCGAAACTTGGTACAAGATGGCCAGTCTTATCCAATCAGGCTTAGATATTTCACCTATCATCACTCACCACTTCAAGATTGATGATTTCCAACAAGGTTTCGACGCTATGGGCTCGGGCCAATCGGGTAAAGTGATCCTCAGCTGGGATTAATCCTGCAGAGCATTACCTAGATAGGGGCTGTACACTCGCAGCCCCTTGTTGCACACTTATCCCATCTTGATTTCCATCTCTTAGCTTTGTCAGGTTTTATTATGTCTTCCTTTAAACACTTAAGCGTTAATCAGTTGCTGCAAATGACCGAAGCACAGCCAGTGCAAATCGTCGATATCCGCGATGGCAATAGCTTCACCAATGGCCATATTGCAGGTTCAACTAACCTGAATAACGAAAACCTAGCGCAATTTATTAGCCAAGCCGATATGGACAGCCCGCTAGTGGTGGTTTGTTACCACGGTATGAGCAGCCAAAATGCGGCACAGTATTTATGCGAGCAAGGGTTTGATGACGTTTACAGTCTAGACGGCGGCTATAGCGCCTGGCATGAGGCGAATGCATGATAGAAATTGGCCGACTCCCCAACAGTAGAGCCGCGCAGGCATTTGTCGATCACCTCAAAGGTGAACACATTGACTGCCAAATTGAGCCGCTGGAGCAAGGTGTCGCCATTCTCGTCATCCATGACAAAGATCTGGAGCAAGCGCGCAAAGAGTTTGCCCATTTCATGGCTCATCCCTACGACAGTAAATATCTGCAAGCCTCGTGGGAACACGGCGATACCCAAACTAAGATAGATTACGGCGCCCCTACGCTACAGTTGTTTACCCAATTCATTACCGGCGCAGGCCCAGTCACCTTGATCGTTTTTGCGGTTTGCGTACTCATTTTTGCGGCGATGAACTTAGGGTTCGCCAACCAAACCTACGTTGCACTGTCCTATTTTGGCGCGGTACCAAATTCAGAGTTCAGCCAGTTCTGGCGCGTTTTCACTCCGAGCCTGCTGCATTTTTCAGCCATGCACGTCATCTTTAACTTGCTCTGGTGGTGGTATTTAGGCGGTAAAATCGAAACCCGAATCGGCACAGCACCATTGCTAATCTTGCTGTTTGTGGCGGGAACACTGCCAAACGTCATCCAATATTATGTCGGTGGACCTAACTTCGGCGGGCTATCTGGCGTTGTGTATGCCGTGGTGGGTTACACTTGGGTCATGGGGATACGTAAACCAGCTGCTGGAATAGACTTTCCACCATCATATATGGCCTTTATGATGATTTGGTTGGCATTGGGATTCATGGATATTCTAGGGGTTGCCGTTGCGAACGGTGCCCACATTGGTGGCTTACTCATAGGGTTAGCCCAAGGTTTATTCGATAGCCGCAAGTCCTCAAGCTCAGTCTAATCCCGTTATACCAAGATAAATCCAGAAGAACGCATGGGGATTTATCTTGGTTCAATGACGCGCTCTTACACTTCTACAAACCGCTCAAACTAACGTGCGTCAGTCATCTCCAGTACCTTAGCAACCAACTTCTCGATGCCTGAATGCGCTTCAGCAATACTTCCAGCCAACATATAAGCGGGAGTGCTGACAATTCGATTCGCTTCATCCACGACTATCTCATGTACTGTCGCAACTTGATGCTCACCGCCCATCAAATTAAACGCTGCAACAGTATCGCTATCATTACCGATAGTGCCTTTTACACCGTGGGGATATAAACGCGGGATCATCATAGGAGCAATACAGATAAAACCAACGGGCTTTTTCGCCAGAATGAACTCATTGATAAAATCAGTCACCAGCGGTTCCACTTCACACTCACTGCCATTCGTCGCAAAGTTACACAGATTTTTCGCCGCACCAAAGCCACCGGGAATGATCAAGGCATCAAATTCGGCGATATCTAATTCTGTGGTCGCTTTGACTTCGCCACGGGCGATACGTGCCGACTCCACCAGCACGTTACGACTTGCAGCAGCATCGACCTCGCCAGTGAGATGATCTACTACATGCATCTGTTTGATATCTGGTGCAAAACACTGGTAGTGAGCCCCTGATCGGGATAAGCATAAAAGCGTTAAAACCGATTCATGTATCTCAGTTCCATCGAAAACACCACATCCACTCAGTAACACTGCGACTTTTTCCATTAAAAATATCCTTCTTATGTCATTAAGTTTTAACAAACCATAAACAAACTAGTTGATCTGATTAAAAATCGTGCTAACTTAATTCGTCGAATCTGACGAGTGCCGAAAATTAAGCCAATCCTTAGATGTATTTTACGGAGTCAATAAAAAATCCACAAATTGGGAAGATTTTTTAAGAAACAGTATTGAACTCACACAAATCTTTTATAAACATAAAAAACAACAACTTAAAAAAATCGCACTAAGCCGTAATCATCGCCATTATTCTCAGTTGACTTTTTCACTCACAGACTTATCCACAGGCTGGGAGTCATTTTGCCATGGCTGAAATAGTGCTTCTGTGGCATGCTTAGCGCCATCTAAGTCATCGATAAACGAAAAATACCTATGCCAACCGTCGCTAAAAACCCACTTGTGCTTGTGGATGGATCTTCTTATTTGTATCGCGCTTATTATGCGCCTCCTCACCTAACAAACTCAAAGGGCGAAGCAACGGGTGCCGTTTATGGCGTAGTGAATATGTTACGCAGCTTGTTGACCCGTTATCAGCCAAGCCATATAGCAGTCGTGTTCGATGCCAAGGGAAAAACCTTCCGCAATGACATGTACAGCGAATACAAAGCACAGCGCCCACCTATGCCTGATGATCTACGTTCGCAAATCGAACCCTTGCATCGCATTATTCGCGCACTGGGTTTACCACTGATTTCAATTTCCGGCGTCGAAGCCGATGACGTGATTGGAACTATTGCCCGCCAAGCCAGCTTAGAAAACCGTGCCGTGCTTATCAGCACAGGCGATAAAGACATGGCCCAGTTAGTGGATGAGAACGTTACGCTCATCAACACCATGACAGACACCATAATGGGCCCAGAAGAAGTCGTCACCAAATTTGGTGTCGGTCCAGACCGTATCATAGATTTACTCGCACTGATGGGCGACAAGGCTGACAATATTCCAGGCTTACCCGGCGTGGGAGAGAAAACGGCGCTCGCTATGCTCACGGGAGCCGGCAGTGTGAGTAACTTATTAGCGGAACCCGAAAAAGTCGCCGAGCTCGGCTTTAGAGGTTCTAAAACCATGGCGGCAAAAATCATTGAAAATGCCGACATGCTCAAGCTTTCTTACGAACTCGCCACCATCAAAACCGATGTCGAACTTGAGCAAGATTGGCACGAACTCACTCTCATGCCAGCAGACAAAGATGAACTGATCAAATGCTACGGCGAGATGGAGTTTAAACGTTGGTTAGCTGAAGTCTTAGATAATAAAATGACGGCAAATACCTCAATTGATGCGGCATCCACAGAAACACAAGAATACTCATCTCCAGTCGAAGCGATTGAAACACAGTACGACTGCATTCTCACCGAAGCCGAATTAGACACTTGGATTGCTAAGCTTAAACAAGCCGACTTAATGGCAGTCGATACTGAGACCACCAGCTTAGATTACATGGTGGCCGAATTAGTCGGGATTTCCTTCGCCGTTGAGACAGGAAAAGCCGCTTATCTTCCTTTGACCCACGATTACGTTGGTGCACCGACTCAAATCGATAAAACGGTCGCGTTAGAAAAACTGCGTCCACTGCTTGAGGATCCAAAGATCAAGAAAGTCGGTCAAAATCTTAAGTACGACATCAGTATCTTAGCCAATGCAGGGATCAAACTACAGGGCGTCGCTTTCGACACTATGCTCGAATCCTATGTCTTCAACTCAGTGGCTTCGCGCCATGATATGGATGGTTTAGCACTCAAGTATTTAGGCCATAAAAATATCAGTTTTGAAGAAATTGCTGGCAAAGGTGCAAAACAGCTGACCTTCAACCAAATCCCGCTAGAGACGGCTGCACCTTATGCAGCAGAAGATGCTGATATCACACTGCGTTTACACCAACATTTATGGCCAAGACTCGAGAAAGAAGCCGAACTTGCCGCCATGTTTACCGAAGTCGAATTACCGCTAATCCAAGTATTGTCGGACATTGAACGTCAAGGGGTATTAATCGACAGTATGTTACTCGGCCAACAGAGCGATGAACTGGCGCGTAAAATCGATACCTTAGAAGAAAAAGCCTACGACATTGCCGGTGAAAAATTCAATCTTGGTTCACCTAAGCAACTGCAAGTATTGTTTTATGAAAAGCTAGGTTACCCGATCACCAAAAAGACCCCAAAGGGTGCGCCATCGACCGCGGAAGAAGTATTAGTCGAATTAGCCTTAGATTTCCCACTGCCAAAGGTGATCCTCGAGCATCGAAGTCTATCTAAGTTAAAGAGTACTTACACCGATAAGCTGCCACTGATGGTCAACGCCAAAACAGGTCGCGTACACACTAGCTATCATCAAGCTAATGCGGCAACAGGTCGCTTATCGTCAAGCGAACCTAACCTGCAGAATATTCCGATTCGCACCGAAGAAGGTCGCCGTATTCGCCAAGCCTTTATCGCCCCAGCAGGCCGTAAAATTTTGGCCGCCGACTACTCGCAAATCGAACTACGGATCATGGCCCATTTATCCCAAGATGCAGGCTTACTCAAAGCCTTCGCCGAGGGCAAAGACATTCATAGAGCCACTGCTGCAGAAGTATTTGGTACCGACTTTGATGAAGTCACCACAGAACAACGCCGCCGTGCCAAAGCGGTTAACTTCGGCTTAATTTATGGCATGTCAGCCTTTGGTTTGGCGCGTCAGCTTGATATCCCACGCCATGAAGCACAAACCTATATCGATACCTACTTTGCCCGTTATCCTGGCGTATTACGTTATATGGAAGAAACGCGGGCGGGTGCTGCTGACTTAGGTTATGTGTCAACTCTGTTTGGTCGTCGCCTCTACTTGCCCGAAATCCGTGATCGAAATGCGATGCGCCGCCAAGGTGCTGAGCGTGCGGCGATTAACGCTCCAATGCAAGGTACGGCTGCCGACATCATCAAAAAGGCCATGATCAATATTGCCCAGTGGATCAAAACAGAAACCCAAGGCGAAATCACTATGATCATGCAGGTTCACGATGAATTAGTGTTTGAAGTCGATGCGGATAAAGCTGAAGCACTTAAAAAGACAATCTGCACCTTGATGGCGCAAGCAGCTAATCTCGATGTTGAACTGCTTGCCGAAGCAGGCATTGGTGATAACTGGGATGAAGCGCACTAATCTCAGTAATATCCAGAAGAACACTATCAATATGATTTAACTGAAAATAAAGCTAATCTGACTTCAATATTTTGAGCTCAGATTAGCTCTCTCCCGTCTTAATCGCCTCTAAGCACATCAATACAGAGTCCTTTTCATCACTCAGCATAAATAACCCTTTCACAATACAAATTAGCTAGTTAAGTTAGACAAACTTCATCGGCAGAAAATGATTAACTCACAGCCAAACAATCTTTACCTGATACATTTGGCAGTAGAGTTCATCGATACACTGCCACAGCAGATGGATATTAAAAGGTGTGATTTACTCGAATTGAAACTGCATTCAAGTCAGCCATATATGCTCAAGAGTGCCATAACAGTTGTTCTCTCACGCGTACACCAAAATCTTAGGTCAGGATTAGAGTAAAAAATCAAATCTCAAATATTGATCACTTTTGTATATAAATTTCGAGTTTCATCTATAAATCAGCTAATTAATCATTTTCAATGAAATTTTAGGATCAATTTGAGATGCTTTTTCACTCATAACCTGAGATCAAGCGCACATAATTACCTCTTTTTTGAAAAAACAGTTTTCCATTTAAAGATAAATAGAGTAATATTCTCTGCGTAGGGTACAGAGGTTAAGATGTTCTATCTTTCAGACCTTTATTTCACTTATAGTGATGAGCCAAATTCTGGCGCCTCAGCAACTTGTTTGCTGAGGCTTTTTTTTGCTCTTTTTTCAGACTTTAAGTAAATTTTAGAGTATTTACTTTAATAAGGAGTGAATTGGCTGTATGCTAGTTTCATTGAGAACCATTGAAGCTAATTTGATGGTGCTTGAGTCTTGTTGAATTTAGCTTCTCCCCAAAAGAGCTAATATTTTTGGCCGATGATAATATCATCGGCTATTTTTTTGCCTGAGATTAACGAAGAACCGATGGGAATGAGACTGAACAAAAGAGAAAAAATTGCAGTAAAAACAAAGAGGAGGTATACACAGTCAAATTCTACCATGTACACCAAAACAGGCGATATTATTCAGCGTTATTCGCTGCATCTAACTCATCAGTCAACCACTGTGGATGACACCATTCATTAAGAATTGCCAACACTTTAGGCTTACCGGTTCCTTTAAGTGATGAGAAGGGTTCAACTTGCACCCAGTCGCCAAACTCACTTAGTGCGAGACGCACTTCATTTACGGTTTTCATCTTAGCACTTTGGGCTAATTTGTCTGATTTCGTTAGCAAAGCTAATACAGGAATTTCACTAGCAACTGCCCATTCAATCATCTGCATATCGAGATCTTTTAATGGATGACGAATATCCATCAAGACAACCACGCCACTTAAACAAGCGCGTTTTTGCAAATATTCACCCAATGCTTGCTGCCATTTATTTTTCAACGCAAGTGGGACTTGCGCAAAGCCATAACCAGGCAAGTCAACTAAACGACGCTGAGCATCTAACTCAAATACGTTAATTAGTTGAGTACGGCCCGGTGTTTTACTGGTTCTTGCTAAACTTTTTTGCTCAGTTAATGCATTGAGTGCACTAGACTTTCCAGCATTAGAGCGGCCAGCAAATGCAATCTCAACTCCAACATCGCCGGGCAGATATTGATCCAAATGTGCAATGTCAGGTGCACTGATTAAAAACTTTGCCCTACGAAAATCTATACGAGATTCAGTCACTATTTACTCCGAAATTTTTCTACGCAATACCATAATTTATGAAGAATTACTTACTTTCCCACGTTTTCGTGTAAAATATTACTCCGATCACATTAATCATATTTTACCACGCTTGCGGGTCACCCTAGTAAGCTCAGGATAATAATTTAACCAGAAGTTGGAACGCCATGAAAAAGCTAGCTCTTGCGCTGTCTGTTGTAATTGCCGCCATATCTTCACCTGCGATTGCTGAAGGTAATGCTGAAGCGGGAAAAACGAAAATCATTGTCTGTTCGGCCTGTCACGGTATGGACGGTAACAGTATGATCGATATGTACCCCAAAATTGCGGGCCAACACGCCACTTACCTCCAAAAGCAACTACATGATTTCCGTAGCGCAGCACAAACTGGCGGTAAAGATGGTCGTATGGATCCTATCATGAGTGGCATGGCAATGCCTCTAAGCGATCAGGATATTCTCGACATTACTGCATATTTTTCTAGCCAAGCAATCCAAGTGGCTGAAGCAAAAGATGTTCCTGAGTTAGGTGCTAAACTTTACAAGGGGGGTGATGTTTCTCGTGGCATTACCGCTTGTATGGCATGTCATGGCCCAGATGGTAAAGGCGCTGAGCTTGCAGGTTTTCCAACGCTGGCAGGCCAACACGCCAACTATATCAAGATCCAGCTGACAAAATTCCGTGAAGCGGGCCGCCATAATGACTTGAATGGCATGATGCAAGATGTGGCTAAAAAACTAAATGATAGCGATATCGACGCGCTATCAAAGTATCTTTCTAGCCTGAAGTAATCTTCGCGAGTGAAAAGAAGGGTGTGTTGTCACCCTTTTTTTACACTCTAAAGTTGACGTGGACGTAAACTGCAAAGATTCATACTTGACATAGATCACAGATTTCGGTTTAATAAGCCCCGTACCGAGATAAACCCATCTGTTTGTACAAAAAGATTAATAATAACTTACAGGTTTCGGTATAATTAACGTTCAAGATATAAGAATAAAGATACTCAATAACAATAATATACTTAAGACCACTCTCTAATAATAGCAAGAGTCGTGATTTCCACTTGAAATCCAGGTCAGCACAATTTTGTAAGGGATGGCCGATAACGCCAATTTGCTTCTAGCAAAACACCTTACACTCAGGGTAACTTGCCCCATCAGGACATAGTTTACATGATGTAAACTGTAGCAAAGGAAGCGATAAGCTTAGGATGCACTGGCTGGATGCTTGTTATCACAGGAAGGTACTTAAGTAACATGGATGGTTAACTCGACGTCAATGATGACGATGCTTTAAAAGATGTGTCGCGAGACCATCTACGGAAACTGTAGTCAGGATGGCGACAGAAAAAAATAAAGTGTCTGGAAGACCATTAACAAAAATAATGCAGGGAAAGCAGTAAAAAAAAGAAGGATACCGACCGGGAAAGTCGCATAGCAAGTATGGATACTTGGAATCAGGATAAGGTGCTAAAGCACCCTTTGTAAGGCGGCAGTTTAACTGCCGCCTTTTTTCTTTTGTAACACACCCTAGTGTCTAAAATGTGCACTCGACCAATATAATTGGTACAATCAAAGCCTTAATAACCACTTCAGCAGACTCAATGCCCAGATGCCCTCTTTGTCATAACAGTCAGACACAACTCCTTCATCAAGATAAAAAGCGGAGTTTTTATGTTTGCAAGACATGTGAGTTAACCTTTGCGGATGCCAATAGCCATTTACCCCCTGCGGCAGAGAAGCAAAGATACGGTCGTTCACGCATAGCGTCGAAGCAAAAACAGTTATCGCAATTTATTTTGCCGCTGTTAGCGCAATTAGAGCAGCAACAAGCTGGCAGCTTATTAGGATTGAATTTTGGTCGCATACTCGATGATGAGAGTTTGGCGACCATAGAAAATGCGGGCCACAAGTTAAATCAATATGATCCCTTTTTTGCCCCGAATCATGATGTGTTAAAGCAAGAATATGATTTTATCTGCTGTTATCGCGTTTTTGAGCATTTTCAGTACCCAATAAAAGAGTGGGCCTTACTCTCTCGACTACTGCATTCTGGTGGTTGGTTAGCGATAAGTACACCGTTACTGACTGAATTAGATGGTTTTGCTAAGTGGCATTACAAGAACAACCTCACCCATGTGAGCTTTTACCAGCGACAAACCTTCGAGTACCTAGCAAACAATAGCGATTTTGAACTATTATTTGCCGCAAAGGACCTCGTTTTGATGCAAAAAACATCATAATCTGGTATAACACTCGGCCTAATTTCGCACCTTGTAGACAAGCTCAACCTTAGTCTGCGGGGCCATACGTTGTAAACAATTGAGAAGACCATGTCTCGTAGCAAGAAAACACGCAAGGGCGGCGAGAACAGCCCTAAGTTACAGCCAAGAGTGAAGAAGCAAGATCGCGCTGTAGCGACTGGCAAACGTAAAGATTCTGGCAATAAATCAGGCAGTCGTCATAACGAAAGCTTAATTTTAGCGCAAGCGCCGCAACAGCAGGCCGCGAAGAAAAAAGACCCGCGTCATGGCAGCAAGAAGCCTATTGCTTTAGCGATTCCAGCGGCAGTGGTTACAGATAAAGCCGCTCAGCCAAAAGTGAAACAAGCTAAGCTGACTGACGAACAAAAACTGCTGAAATTGGAAGAAGATCCAAGACTAAATCAGCTGTTAGATATGCTGGAAGAAGGCCGTGATCTCAACGATGTGGATCAAAAATGGTTAGATCAACAGCTGAATAAGATTGAAGCTCTGATGGTTAAACTCGGCATTAGCGACGATATGGATGATGACGCACCTTCATCACCAGCTAAGTCTTTGTCTGACGATGAGTTGTTCGATAAGTTCGAATCAGGCGCTGACTTACTGAAAGATTATCAAGACAAGTTCTAAACCTCTCAGTGCTAAGGCATAGGGAACTCAGTTTTTTAGCTGTGCTCCTTATGCCATTCATATAAGGAGTCTCTGTGTCTACGGCTATCATTATTCTCGGTTTTATCATCATAGTAGCGCTTAGTAGCTACGCCACCTTCTTAATCCTAAAACTCAAGCAGCAAAAAAAGCGTCAGCAAGCCGAACAAGCCGAGCGTGAAGTCACGGCGAATGCAAAACGTGCCCAAGTTTTAGATGATATCCGCTATATCGCCACCGCTATGATTGAAGACCGCTGTGAGATCTCTGAAGGCGTGGTCAGAATTGGGCGATTATTTGAAATCCTGTCATTAAGTGAGCGCGTGGCTCCTGATTATCCTTCATTATTCAAACACTTTGAGCTAATTAAAGATCATCCCATCATGGATGCTCGCCAAGCCTTGCCTAAGCAAGAAAGAATGAAGTTAGACTTGATCAGAATGAAGTCCGAAGCGGCATTAGAGCAAGGCATTAGTGATGATGCGAAAAAACTGGTGGATTACCAAGCCAAAGCGATGCATTAAACCTGCTCATTGTTATACCTCAAGACCACTTATGTTGTGGTTTTGAGGTCATCTCGATAAAACCCACTCCAATCTTACTCTGCTTTCTCCCGTGAGCCTGCGCACAAAACCGCCATATATCGACAGACAAGCGTACTTTTTTGATAGATATTGCGTAACTTCTAAAAAGACAGACGTCATTTTTACAACCTAGATCAAGGTTATTTACTTAAGAACCTTGCATACTTCGCTTGTTGCTAATTTACCCACGGAGGACACGCCTTGAAGCAGCCCACTCAGATTAGCTGGGATCAGTCGATGATCGAAAAATATAACTACAGCGGCCCCCGTTATACCTCTTACCCAACGGCATTAGAGTTCGATGACACATTCACCGAACAAAACCTGCTCACGGCCATTGAAAATAGCAAAAGCGATAAACTGTCGCTGTATATTCATATCCCGTTCTGCGCCAAGCTTTGTTATTACTGTGGCTGTAATAAAGTCATCACCCGCCACCAACACAAAGCCGATCAGTACATTGAATATTTAAGCCAAGAAATTATCAAACGTGCGCCCCTGTTTAAACATTACAGCGTAACCCAAATGCATTGGGGCGGCGGTACACCCACTTTCTTAAATCCTGAGCAGATTCTTAAACTTACGTCATTGATTAAAGCTAACTTTAACTTTGCGGAAGAAGGTGAGTTCTCGATTGAAGTCGATCCTCGCGAGATAGAGCTGTCAATGCTCGACACATTGAAAGAAGCGGGCTTCAACCGGATCTCCATCGGCGTACAAGATTTCAATAAAGAAGTGCAAATTGCCGTTAATCGCGAACAAGATGAGCAATTTATCTTCGACTTAATGGCCAAAGCGAAAGCCATGGGTTTTGTGTCGACCAACATAGATTTAATCTATGGTTTGCCACACCAAACGCCATTAACCTTTGCCGTCACTATGCAGCGCGTTTTAGATTTATCACCAGACCGTCTGTCGGTATTTAACTATGCTCACTTACCTGCGCGCTTTGCTGCACAACGTAAGATTAAAGATGAGCATTTACCTTCGCCAAAACAAAAACTCGAAATGCTGCACCAAACTATCGAGACCTTGACTGGCGCTGGCTACCAATATATCGGTATGGACCACTTTGCTAAACCCGATGACGAGTTAGCCAAGTTACAGCGTGAAGGCAGACTGCACCGCAACTTTCAAGGTTATACCACCCAAGAAGAATGCGATTTATTAGGTCTTGGCGTGTCGTCCATCAGTCAGATTGGCGACTGTTATGCGCAAAACCAGAAAGATATCCGCCCTTACTATGAAGCCATAGATAAGGAAGGCCATGCTTTGTGGAAAGGTTGTAGCCTGAACCGTGACGATGAAATCCGCCGCGTAGTGATTAAGCAGCTGATTTGCCACTTCGAACTGGATATGGCGAAAATTGATGAGAAACTGGGGATTAACTTCGAAACCTATTTCGCAGAAGATCTTAAGTTGATGCAGACATTTATCGATGATAAATTAGTTGAAATCGTCGACAGACAGATCACTATCAGCCCTACTGGCCGTTTATTGATCCGCAATATCTGTATGTGCTTCGACCTTTACTATCGTCAAAAAGCGCGTCAGCAACAATTCTCACGCGTGATCTAAAGCGCCTATCGCTGCACTCGCGAACGCTCACAAAAAATCCGACTCTAAGTCGGATTTTTTATTTATAGCTATTTTTAGTAATAACTAAAAGCTTATGCCTTAGTTGCATACAGTGCTTTGCGCTCACTGTCCGATAAAAATGCCATTTCAACGCCGTTACGTTGCACCTGGGCTAGCTCTGCATCGGTTAATTTGAGTTCCGATTTGGCAATACGATACTCATGATTAATGTCGATAGCACTCACACCGGGATCATCGGTATTTAGACTTATCAACACGCCTGCATCCATAAAGGTTCTAAAAGGATGCTCAGCGTAAGAAGCCACAGTAGAAGTATGCAAGTTACTGGTTGGGCAAGATTCGATACCAATACTGTGCTTAGCAAGATATTCCATCAGCTTAGGATCGTTAATCGCGTTCACACCGTGACCAATTCGCGTCGCGCCAAGTTCTTGAATCGCTTGCCACATACTTTGTGAACCCGCAGCTTCACCGGCGTGAGCCGTAATCGCCAGACCAGCATCACGAACACGTTTAAAGTGATCGTTAAATAACTCGCCAGGGAAGCCCAATTCATCACCGGCTAAGTCCATAGCCACGAGATGTTGTTTATGGGCGAGTAAGCCCTCAAGTTCTTGAGTACAAGCCGCTTGACCGAATGAACGTGACATAATGCCAATCAAATTGATCTTCACGTTATAGTCTTTTAAGCCCGCTTTAACGCCATCAACGACCGCCTCAACTACGCCTTCAATCGGTAACTTATGGTTCATCGCCATATAGTAAGGACTAAAACGTAACTCAGCGTAATCTAAGCCAGACAACGCCGCATCGGCAACGTTTTCATAGGCCACGCGTTTAACCGCATCCAAATCTGCGAGTACAGCAACCATCCAATCGAGCTTCTTTAAGAAGGCGACTAAGCTAGTTTCTTTCCCCTGAATTTGCACAAAAGGTGCGAGAGTCTCTAAAGAATCGGCAGGTAGCGCAATGCCGTGTTGGTGTCCTAGTTCCCAAATGGTATTTACCCGCACATTACCGTCTAGGTGACGATGCAGATCCACCAATGGAATGGATGTATCAATCATATTTAACCCCTATTTGAACTACCCAGCCAATGCTTTTGTTATTTGGTCGCGGGCGGACACTAAGTTTAACACGCATTTTCGGGGGCATTTATGCGCCAAACGCATTTAAATTCACATTCAGTCACAATTCTGCTTAATATCCATACAAGGAACGGCCGCATTCATCAGGCATAATGACTTCAATAACAACGAAAATATCAGAGATCTAACATGCATAAACTCTTAACCCCCAGTTTATTGATATGCGCATTAGGCGCCTGCAGTGCCACTCAAACCACAAAAAATATTCAAACCCCATCGGCACAGACAATATCAGCAACACAGTCGCAAGTTGAGCCAATCGCTCCCGCGCTGCAAGCGATTATCGACCAAAGCTGGCAATTACAACTCAGTGCGAGTCCTGAAATGGCTTACAGCATGGGCTATGCCAGTGCCGCAGGAAAATTAACGGATCTCTCGCCAGCCGCGCTCGCTAAGCTTAATCAAGGTCAAATCGCAGTACTAGCGCAGCTCAAAGCACTCGACCGCGGCAGCTTGAGTAAAGAAGATAAGATTAACGCTCAAATACTGGAAGATCAGATCCAAAACGATGTCGACCTATATCGTTTCAAGGATTATTACCTGCCCATTACGGCGGAAAGCGGCTTCCACGCTTATATCACGTCAATCGCACAGGGAAGATTCAACACCCTTGAGGATTACCGCAACTATATTGCCAAGCTCAATGCACTCCCGACCTATTTCGCCCAGCAAACCCACTGGCTAAAACAAGGATTAGCCGAGGGAATAACGCCACCTAAAGTGACACTCAATGGCTTTGAAGACAGTATCAGTGCTTATATCATCCCAGTTGAAAAGAGCAGTTATTTCAAACCTTTTACTCAATATCCCAACTATTTCACTGAGGCACAAAAAACTCAGCTGACCCAAGAAGGCCACGCTTTAGTTGAGCAAAAAGTTCTACCTCTGTACCAAAACTTTTATGATTTCATGACTAAAGAGTACATTCCCAATGCCCGGGAAAATATCGCGGCCAGTAGCTTACCTAACGGCGCAGAATTTTATGAGAATAGGGTACGTTACTACACGACCTTGAATATGACGTCGACGCAAGTGCATGAACTGGGCGTAAAAGAAGTACAACGTATCCGCCAAGAAATGGAACAAATCATCGCGTCAGTAGGTTTTAAAGGCAGCTTTGCCGACTTCTTACATTTCCTGCGGACCGATCCTCAGTTCTACACCACCAGTGCCGATCAGTTACTCAAAGAAGCGGCATTTATTGCCAAAAAAGCCGATGCCATGCTACCTAAGTACTTCGGCAAACTCCCACGCCAACCCTATGGTATAGCGCCAGTGCCTGCCGAAATTGCGCCGAAATACACCACAGGACGATATTCAGGATCGAACAGCGATGATGAACCCGGTTACTACTGGGTCAACACTTATGCATTGGATAAGCGCCCACTCTACGAGCTAGAAGCCTTAACCTTGCACGAAGCCGTACCCGGTCATCATCTGCAAATTTCACTCAACTCTGAGCTAACCTCACTCCCAGATTTCCGTCGTTATGGCTATATCTCTGCCTTTGGTGAAGGATGGGGGCTATATTGCGAATATTTAGGTTTAGAAGCGGGTTTCTACCAAGATCCATACAGTAACTTTGGTCGCTTAACCTATGAAATGTGGCGCGCGGCCCGTTTAGTCGTAGATACTGGCATGCACGCCCAAGGATGGAGTCGTCAACAAGCCATCGACTTTATGGCCAGCAATACCGCACTATCACTGCACAATGTCACGACCGAAATTGACCGCTATATTTCGTGGCCAGGACAAGCCTTGTCCTACAAGATTGGAGAGTTAACAATCAAACGATTACGTACCAAGGCAGAACAGGAACTCGGCGACAAATTTGATATTCGTGCCTTCCACGATGCTGTGCTCGAAAATGGCTCGGTGCCTATGTCGATCCTCGAACAGCAAATCAATGATTTTATTGAAGCGAAAAAGGTGGCACGCTAAGTTAATGAAATTCATGGGAGTCGGTATTTTCAGACTCCCATGGTTGTCTGTTACACTCTAACAAACCATTCAAGCCAAATGATTTGCGACTGAGTATGAGCCAAGCCAAAGCGACATTTTCGACTGAACACGATTTAAATACCTCAGAGCAGCAAGCCTTCTGGCAAAGCGTTGTTCAAGACACGCTAGCCTCTGCCGACGGCGTCACGCTGGCCTATATGATGGTCAAACATCCCCAAGCGCATACCGCAATCGTTCTCAGCAGTGGCCGAGTCGAGTCCTATTTAAAGTATCAAGAATTGGTCTTCGACTTATACCAACAAGGTTACTCTGTTTATGCCATAGATCACCGTGGCCAAGGGCTATCGGATCGTATGACAATCAATCCACACATGGGCCATGTGCGAAGATTCAATGATTATATTGATGATTTTGCACTATTTATGCAGAAGATAGTGTTACCACAAAACGACAAACAACTCATGCTACTTGGCCATTCAATGGGTGGCGCGATTGGCACTTTGTATCTCAAACAGCATCCCGATATTTTTACCGCCGCGGCATTTTCAGCGCCCATGTATGGCATTAAATTACCTATGCCAAAAGCGTTCGTACGCTGGTTAGCCAGTAAACTCGATACCACACTCAATGGCGGCGAGCCTAATTATGTACTTGCAGGACAAAACTATAAACCTGTTCCATTCAAAGGGAATGAGCTAACTCACAGCCAAAGCCGATACCAAGCCTACCGAGAATTGTATGATGCTGCTCCTAAGTTACAACTCGGTTCACCCACTAACCGTTGGTTGACTGAATCTTTAGATGCGGCAGATACTTGCGTACTGGCAACGGCACAAATTCGCACTCCGATACTGATACTGCAAGCGAGTGAAGATAAGATTGTTGATAATGCGGCCCAGAATCTCGCCGTGAGTACCCATTGCCAATTGAAAGTAATCGCTGGGGCTGCCCATGAGATTTTTATGGAAAAAGACGCCTGCCGAAACCAAGCCTTAAACTATGCTCTCGACTTCTTTAAACGCTACGCAGCAAAGGACGAGGACAAACAAGCTGGATAAAGTCCGCTTGGTTTAAGGCTCGGCTGAATAAATAGCCCTGATAACCATCACAGCCAAATTCAACAAAGGCTTGATATTGTTGGGGCGATTCAACGCCTTTAGCCACAACATGCAAATTAAATTGCTGTGCAGAGACAATTAACGCCTTCACTCTTTGTGGCATTGTGGCTAATGAATCAATACAACTCATATCCAATTTAACCGCAACTAATGGCTGGTTGGCTAAACAACTCAAAGCACTCGAGCCAGAACCGAAATGATCGAGGACGATGCCTATCCCTGCATCAACTAACTTAGACACGCGCTCAGCCACAAACTGTGGTTGCATTAACAATGCGGCCTCATTGAGCTCAATACCCAGTTGATGAGCCGTAATGCCATGCTCTTTAACTAACGCAATCAATGCATCAACAAAATCTGCCTGACCAAATGAGAATGCACTGATATTAAGAGTTAAAGTCGGCAAACTCCGGCCTTGGGCATGGGATGTCTGAATAAACTGACACACACGATTAGCGACCCAAAAATCGAGTTCAGCAATCATTCCTCCCTGTTCGGCTAACGCTACAAACTCTGCAGGCGGGATAAACTCGCCATCGGCACGATACCAACGTGTGAGCACTTCAGCCGAGACCAATTCACTGTGCGCATTCATCACAGGTTGGAACATTAACGTCATGCTATCTTGCTGTAATGCCGTCTGTAACTCCTGTTGTAACTGTTCATCACGGCTCTGACGTAAATCCATCTCAGCATGATAGAAAGCGCATCCCGCTTGCCCAGGTTGCTTAGCACTCAAGGTTGCTAACTCGGCGCGGCGCATGACTAAAGCAGGATCTAAGGTCTCTATGCTGTCGAGCAAACAAATCCCCACATTCGCGCTGAGTTCAAAGTGATGATGACCGTAATGGAATGGTCGAGCAATCACTTGCCTTAACTCACTCGCAAGCGCTAAAGCACGACGCGCAGCGGCTGACGCATCTGCCGCTAAATCTTTAGCAAGCAAAACGAAATTACCAGACTCTAATCGACCGACCGTTATATTTTCAGTGAAATAACTCGATAAACGGGCCGCGATTTGTGTTAACAAGCGCTCTAATTCATGGGAATGTAAAGTGGCGACCAATCCTAAGCGATCCACCTCAACGAGCAGCAATGCTCCCCATTGCCCCGAACTATTACCTTGGGTTAAAAATTGCGATAAACGCCCCATAAAAACATCGGGCAACATCTTGCGACCGACAACAGATTGATCTACAAGCTCAGTAATTGCAGCATGGTTCTTCGCGCTTTCTGACACATCCATATGAATGCCTATCATGCGAGTCGGGCGCCCTTGGGGATCCCAATCAACTAACATACCGCGGTCTAACACCCACACATAATGGCCATCTCTATGCCGTAAGCGGTGAACACTTTCAAATTCTTTACTCTTTCCGCTAACGTATTCCTGCAAAGCATCTAACACAATCTGCTTATCATCGGGATGTAACCGCGTCTCCCATGTCTGGAATACTCCAGCCAATTCATCAGGCGCATAACCAATCATCTCTTTCCAGCGATCAGAAAGAAAAACCTCCCCCGTACTGATGTCCCAATCCCAAATACCGTTACGCGAACCTTCCACAGCAAATAACCAACGCAATTCACTGTCATTCAGTTTTTTAACAGCCCGACTTAAACGCTCATGTGCCTGCTGCAAACTGGCTTGCAAAGATAAAACTTCAGATGAACTCCAAGGTATCGATGTCGAAAAGGAAGAAGTGCCTACCTGCTTAGCTGCCTCACTCAACATTTGGAATGGGCGGATCAACAGGAAATATAAAATAAAGGTAAAGCCAATCAGCAATAATCCGCCAAGGCCCCAAACCCGCATAAAACGTTGCTGCAACTTAGCAGAAGCTTCGACCACTAAAGGGGCTAAATCGGCTTCAAGATAAATCAAGTCAACCGCACCACCATATTGAGGCACGACGGGATAATATGCTTGAATAGTTAAGCGTTCGAGGTTAATAAGAATTTGTGGCAAAAAAGCCTGAACCACAGCACTGTGACGGGCAGCATCATAACCATCAATGACTTGCATGGCATTGCTATCGCGCCAAACAGTATGGTTTGCAAAACGAATACGGCTATCAGCATCAACTAAGATATAAACCATAGTGCCCATATCGAGCGCAGCTAAGGAAACCTCCTGCTCGATCCGCTCCACATCCTGTAAAGCCTGCGCCGATTGAACCACATTCTGCATCCGGAACAACTGCTGCTTTATCAGTGTCGATTGTCGCTGCGCCAATTCAGCGCGCACTTGATCGCTTTCAAACAGGTACTCGCCTATGACCAACACTAAATATAGGGTCAGCATACAAAGAGGAAGCAGTACCGCGAGCGAAAGCTTACGAAGCATAGGTAACAGATGGCCGTTAACAAAAAAATTAATATTTTTGTATGCTAACGGGAAACTAACCACTAAGCAAAAGGACTTATCAAACTAAGCGAGATCTTCATGTAAATAATCAACTTAGAGTATAAAAGTCTGAAATAAAGGAAGGAAAAAACGTAAAGAACTAGCAGAAGAACCAAAACTAAAATGAATAGAACAATGCTAGATAGCATTGGTCTTAAATGATAATTTAACAAATTGCGAATGCAAAAAAGCCAGCTTATTCAGCTGGCTTGGTTACATCTCAATGAGATAATTAGGCGCTTGGCGATGACCTACTCTCACATGGGGAGACCCCACACTACCATCGGCGCGTTTGCGTTTCACTTCTGAGTTCGGGATGGGATCAGGTGGTTCCACAAGGCTATTGTCACCAAGCAAATTCTGTTTATTACCGTGTCCATCTCTGGCTCACGTTAATAATAATTCGGAAAGCTGATTTGCTTTGTTTGAGTTCAAACTTTATCAAGTATCTGTATTCTGTCT
>NZ_JAKKSG010000017.1:0-134177 GCF_025653545.1 Shewanella sp. SW1
CAGACCAGCTTTGAGCGCCTGAGATGACGGCACTAAGCACAAGAAAACAGATGTCAATGACATCATGTTCTTGATTTATATGGGAACGGCAATCAGCAATGTTATCGAGATGTTTGAGCATATATAGGTCAAAAGACAAAGAAAAAGTGACCTATTTGATCACATTGGCGGGATCAATCAAGCTATTTCTTATCTCATTGTTTTTAAGGGTTATGCATAAAAAGCGATCGAGTATGATCAGCCCCTGGTAACAATGGAATCAATTTGGCTAGATTCCCCCTCTACCTTACTATCAGCAGCTTCCTCTAAACTGGTTATAAATGCTAACAGTTCACTTATTTGTTGATTAAATTGTTTAATATCATTTTCTGGTACATCTCCGCTTTGCAAGGCTGAAAATATGACTTCGCGGATATGATTAAAACTCTCTAAACGATGGTTTAATGAGTTAACTTGCTGAGGCTCTATCAAGTTTTGTGATTTCATTCGCCCTAAGGCTTCTTCTGCGGCTTCAATGGCGGCATCCATTTCAGTTCGAGCTTCGGCTGGATCAATTTGTTTTTGTTGTAAACGGTTAATAACAATAATTTGTTTTTCAAGCTCTATCTGCCCCTCCATGGCACCATCGGCCGTATTCCAAGCCGGACCTGTGATGTAGGTTAGCATGTTTGACATTTGTACTGTCGCTGAGTAACCCACATAGGTATTAATACCGATAGATATTAAAAATGCCACTAAACCCGCGATAATTGATTGTTTAATATTCATATGCTGTCCCTAAAATCCTTAATAGATCCACAAACTTTAATTTTACAGCGTCATCTACGATTAATTTATTAGCTCAAAATTCAATATAAGCTCGCACTCCAAATGCTAATGCGTTATCTAGCACTGATGACATACTTGGATTATCAATACCGTACAAACTGGCTTGCATACTCACTGAAGATGTGACTGGACATAAATAACTCAGCTCTAAAATATTCTCATTGAAGAGTAAATCAGTATTTACGCGTAAGAATGGCGAACTATTTTGAGTAGAAGCATAGGCTAAACCAATGGTATCTTCTTCAAACCAAATATTATTTAGAGTGAACCCGATACCTAGATAGGATGCTAATTGATTTTTACTGGCATCAGCTCGTCCATATTGGAAAAAAGCGGTCAATCTATCGTTAATATTCTTTTCGCCAATTAAATAAAAACCGCTATTTGAATCACTGATATTCTCGTCAACGGGATTTTCTATTTCTGCAGAATGGTGCCATGCACCGATGGCAAATTTATAGGAATGTTCATTTTTTATTCCCCATTCAATGGCATTGAATAAACCATCAGATTGTTTAAATTTAATGTGAGTACCATGCGGATGCTCAGGATCGCCGGGAATGCCATCGTATGTCGCAAGTAAGAGATATTGATGTTCACCAACAAGTGTTAGTTGAACTCCTACCGCGGTTGTCGCAAAAATGGAAGGGCCTACTTGAGCGACTTCTGGACCAATACCAAAAGATGACGTTGTGAATAGTCCCGCAGATTCAAGTGTGTAAAAGGTTGAGTTGTAATCATGCAGGCCTGCCAATAAATTTACCGCGCCATTTGCAAAACTATGCTCATACCACAATTCATAGAGTTTAAGATGATTATCGGTTTGAATATTCGAAATGGTTTGTAAGTCGCCAGTCAAATCAGAGGGCGCCTTTCCATAATTACCTAAGACATAAATAAAGATGTTGCCATTATTCGACCAATTGGCAGCTTGCGTATCGATCGCTAAGGTTAAATCCAAATTTGCGAGATTGCGTGTTCCCTCTGCGATCCCTCCTTTAAGATTGGTGACAGACTCCAGTGTAAGGGCATTCGACCAGGTATACGGGGAGTTTTCTTCCGCCATCGCATTCACAATCGTCAACTGCAACATTATGGTAAAAAAGCACTTTTTCAGCATAAGGCAAATCCATTCGCTTCATATGAATTAAAAGTATAGGTAGGATTGTAAAATATGCAGAGAAATGAGACGGATGTGATTCTAGCAATGAAAGAGTTGTCTATCTCTTATCGCCAAATACGTCTTATCACCAAAATAGTGCGACACTTGGTAATGCTCCCACTTTTTAAGAACAGTAAGGCACATCGTACGAAGTGGCTACAGTGATACTAAAGACTGATGTGAAAAGAGCGCAAGACTTCTCTGAGTGCCGCTAGGGTGAGGCATACAACCGCCTATATTATTGCCAGCGCGGCTTTTAGCGTTGCAATTTCATCTAGTGTGAGTGGTCGCATTTCTCCCTCTGCTAATGCTGCTTCAGTACAAGAGTCTTCCGCCTCTATCGCTAACCTTAGCGTCATTAGCTCGACGCGTTGTAAGTCGATAACCTTATAGCGTAAGGCGCTGGCCATACGCCGAATTTGCCTATTTAAGCCTTGCGTCAGCACGATTTCAATGATTTTATCAACAATCCAGCCGCGCCTATGCTCGTAACTGCGACCAGTGAGTTTATCCTCACCACACAAAAAAGCCCTTCTAACACAGCGATTTATCACATGATAGAAAGGCGTTGTATTGGCATCAATTAACTGTCTTCTGGCTGAGGTCATCACAAGCTCCACACAAACAAAAGCAAGATAATGTAAAGCCTAGTAGAAGGGGCACAAAACACAAAAGATATGGCTGTCCTCTTTATCCCTCTTTATCCCTTTATCTCCGTCCTTTTTTATCTCCCCGCCGTGAACTCTTCCGATATTGAGAGCATGGAAAAGCCGACGGCGATGCTTGAATGCTCAGCCTTTATTCACATTAAATTTGTTGCTAGGGTGTGGGACGCCTGCTATTGATACTCAGCCTTCCATAAAGTCAAAGGTTCGGCAGAGCACCATTGCCAGAATTTCTTCTCAACCAAGTCACTTGCCGCGGCAGCATCCCGCCCCTCAAACAAGCGCCAATTTGCCTCGGCAAACTTCACGGCATGTTGTTTTAAGTGACCTGTAACCCTTTCTAAATCAGCCCCCTCCAACAGAACATCCCGGTAGAGCTCCCACGGTACTTGTGCATTGGGATCCAGTTGCTGGTTTCTGAAGAACCCCTCTGTGTAAACGCTGGCCGAACTGCCTGCCGACACACAGTCGTCCCAACGTTTGCAGCGAAAGAAATACTCGTCCTCCGCCTCAGTCGTTCCTGTTAGCTCTCGATAGGGGCAAGCTCGTTCCCAAGCCTTATCGATATTGGTTTCGGCTATACCTTTGCGCGCCAGTTCAATCTCATAAGGCTCAGGAAACATCTCCAATAACAAGTCATAGCCGGATTTTTCCTCTGCAATGGAAATAGAGGCGGCGCTGAGCAGCGAGACACAAAGTAAAATTTTTGCTTGAAATAACCTTATTCTAAATCGCATTTTTACACCTAAGTCACTGTTGATAAGAATTTGAAATACATACTAATCCTAATCATCTAGTTTACTTTTCCAAATAGACAAAGGTTCGACCGCGCACCATTGCCAGAATTGCTTTTTAACGAGTTTGTCGGCTTCGCTAGCACTGCGATCTTCAAACAAGCGCCAGTTTTTTTCAGCAAATTTCAAGGCATGGTTATACGAATGTCCCGAACCGCCACCAAATTCTGCATCATTCTTGGCCAAGTCTTCGCCATCGTCTTTCCACTGCTGAGGAATTTTCTCCCCCGTTTTATGGTGCTTGAAAAAACCTTCAGTAAACTGACTCGCTGAAGCTCCCATCGTCTTACAGTCTTGCCAGCGGCGACAACGGAGATGAATTTCGTCTAAGTTAATATCGCCCGAATCGTCAAAGAGCAAGCGAGAACTGTTATATGGGCATGGCCGCTCCCAAGCATTCTCTATGCTTGTTTCTGCTACGCCTTTACGAGCAAATTCAACCTCATGGGGTTTAGGTGCATTAGCAAGGATACTTTGCACAGTTACCGCTTTTTCTTCCGCCACTGATGTAGGAGCAAGCATGAATAGTGATATACAAAGTAAAAGTTTTACGTGAGATAACATTATTCTGAATCGCATTTTTGCAAAGTCCTTTGAGCATGAGTTTAGCTAGCTAAAAATGGGAAAAACCAACTGAAGTTATAGCCTTAGTTCCATTATGTCTTCGTTATTGACGATTCGTTTTCGGCGTCGTCTTTGTATCCGTTAATGTCTTCGTGTTTACTGAATGAGTAAACATTTTCTATTTATAATTTCATCAGCATATAAAAATATGGCTTTCGGAAAAAATTAATTGCCCTTTTATAAGGAGATGTATTGCTGATGGCTATAACACTAAAGAAGGATTTCTGACTAATTAGCTGTATAACTCAGCGCATCTTAATGTAATTTTGATTTGGTTATTAAGCTGCTTATATGTCATAGATTTTTTGAGCGCAACGCTAGTAAGGGAGGTGGCTTTTAAAGTTTGAAAATATGTCTCAAGCTTTGAAGTAATATCTAGGCTGAATTATTTTGCATTTTATCGTAATATCGTTCGCGCTTATGTTTTTAAGCTATGAGCTAAATTTCTATTTACCCACAGAAAAGGATTTTTTATGGGACATAAGACGTTATTGAGTGTTGTACTTTTGACCGCGACCTGCGGTGTCGCCACTTTTGCGGTGAATGCTGAATCGCTGTTTACTCCCTTTCCTGACGCCAAATCGCCTGAAGAAAAGCGCATCCACTTTACGCCCTTTGAACTTATCACCGCAGTGAATGGTGACAAGTTCACTCTGTTGCCTGTATCGGGGAAATTGACTCGACAAAGCGTTGAGCTTCCCGAGAGTTATAGTCCTGAGCATGTTATCAATAATTATTTGGCACAGCTAAAAAAGCTGAATGCTGAAGTGTTATTTAGTTGTCAGGCCGTCACCTGCGGTGATGGTCAAGTCATGCAAACTCAGCTAAAGCCGCTTAAAAGCGTGAATGCCGACTATCACAGTGCTTACGTGGCGGCAAAACTGAAAGGTACTCGCGGTGAGGTTTACACCAGTATCTATGTCGTCAATCGCGAGGACAGATATACCTATCTGCAAGTCGATATTCTCGACGCTATCCCTGAGCCGCTGGACTTAATCCAAGCGAATAGTGACTTTTTACAGCAGGCGCCGAAGAACATTGAGATTAAAGATAGGCGTAGTGACGATGCTCAAGGCTCGACAGACCATCCTTTGCTGGGACGTATGCCCGGCAGTTATATTACAAGTTACAAACAAACTAACTTTACCCAAGTGCCTGTATTAGTTGGGATCTCGGGCGCAAATTATCAAACCAAATCGCTGGACGCCAAGCTTACCCAAATAAGTTATCAGATGCCTGAAAGCTATTCGTTGTTTGAAATCAACAGCAATTATGCCGCAGCCGCACAAAAGCTGGCAGCAGAGCGGGTATTCCATTGCAAAGGCACGGCTTGCGGCGACGATGATAGCCTGATTAATGCCATCAAATTAATCAAGGACGATAAAGAGGACGAATGGCAGGAGTATCAGCTGTTTAAGCTTAGTCACGCAAAGGGCGATGTTTACTTCGATATCTATTCCCAAGGATATTTCGATGGCACACCTGCCGATACTACCCTCAGGGTAATGGAACTCTCTACTCTGAAGGATGATCGAGTGGCGATTGACCTCAATGCTTTGACCGATGCGATTAGCCAAACTGGCAAGGCGACGTTGGAGGGATTGCTGTTTGATTATGACAGTGAGCGCATGTTGCCTGAGTCCAAACCTGTACTGGAGGTGCTGGCAAGCTATCTTAAGCAGCATCCGGCGATGAGTTTTTATGTGGTTGGACATACCGATGACAAGGGCGAGCGGAGTTACAATCAAAGCCTGTCGGAGAGCCGCGCCGCAGCTGTGATTAAGCAGTTGAGTGACGGGTTTCAAATTCCGTCGGCCCAATTAACCGCCCACGGTAACGGGGAATATAGCCCTGTCGCCAGCAATACTAATGACGCCGGACAAAAACTGAATCGCAGAGTGGAGTTAGTACTTCGTTCCGATAAAAAGTAGCTCATATTAATAAGCTTGAAAGGGGAGCCTCGTTTTATAGAAACGCCTGAGTCATCTCAGGCGTTTCTATCTTCATTGGAGTTCATTGGAAGATATTGTTCGCGCGGGCATTTGTCTAAAATTGAGGTTAGTAGCTTGAGTGTATTCGCCACTTGTCTTTCTCTAAATTGTCACTGCGGCTTTAAGCACTGCAACTTCCTGTGGGGTGAGTGGCCGCATCGCTCCTTCGGCTAAGGATTCTAGCGTTAATGTCATTAATGCGACGCGCTGTAAGTCAATTACCTTATAGCCTAAGGCGCTGGCCATACGCCGAATTTGTCGATTTAATCCCTGAGTCAGCACGATTTCAAAGCTGTCCGAACTGAGGCGGCGGACTTGGCAGGGCAGGGTTTGCAGGTCTTTATAACGCACTCCACTGGCCATTTGTTCAATAAAATCATCTGCGAATGGCCTATCGAGGCGCACATGGTAGGTTTTGCTGTGGGCAAAACTGGGGTGCATCAGTTTATGGGTCAGCTCACCATCGTTAGTTAACAGCAGTATGCCGCGGGAGTCTTTATCGAGTCTGCCGACGGGGTAGAGTCTTGGTGCTTTGGGAAGTAGGTGTATGAGGCTCGTTTCATCTTGCTCAAGCAGACGGCAATCCGTGCCCACAGCTTTGTTAAATACCCAATAGGCGAGCGTTTCGGCTTTAGTGATAGGTTTGCCATCAAACTCAATACAGTCGAGGCAGTTTAATGACTCGTCCAAACAGATGGGATCTGTGTGGCGGGCGATACCGCCATTGAGTGTGATGCGCCCAGCCTCAATCAAACGGCAGGCTTCACGGCGTGAGCCTATGCCACACTGGGCGAGGTATTTTGCTAAGCGCATGGATTACCCTAAAGTATTTGGCGTTCTTGGGCGCGATGATACAGTATTTTTGATAGGCGCCGCATTGCAAAGGCTAGGCTTAAACACCAAATAATACTCAAGTTAGTTTGCAGCCACATATTGGCTGAAACAGTACAAAAGTGTGTTTGGGGCACACAGGGAGGGAAATCCAATATTGTCCAATCTAATTGCAGGGTTAAACTCACGGCACTACAAAAGCTGATCAGGCTCAAATAGAACAGTGGCTTTGGGCAAATAAACCGAGGCACTATCCCCGCTATAATCACAAGGCTGTGTAAGATGAGGGTGCTTAATAGATAACTCGTTGAAACTATTCTGTGTATGCTCAAAAAATTAATGGGGAATATTCCCATCAAAATCACAGAGACTCCTACCCAAGCACCTGTAAGTGCTATGCATTGGCTAAACGTATCTAGTTTTAGTATGTAGAGCCCGGTCATTGAAATGAGTATGCAGAGCCCCGCAGCCAATAAGCTTAAATTAAACACATAAGCGAGGGAGGAGTTGATATAGTTACCTAAAAAATCAGCTCGTATTTGTAAGACTTGAACTCCAACGTTTTGATATTCAGCATAAATAGCAATTAAAACTCCAGAAGCACTAATAAAGGCTGCGCCTACAATCAACCATGTAATAAGACGATGTAGATCGTAATAACTTGGTTCTTGGTGATAAAGAGGATTCATGGAGACTAAAAATATACTGACGGGATATGACCACATTGAATGCGGTAACTTGCCTGAATTGTTTAATGAAGGCAAGCGAGTTGATGCTTTTTCGTCAAAAGAGGGCTTTAAAATGACAAGGAACGCCTAGTGCGTTCCTTGTCATAAACGTTAGATTTTACTCATGCGACTCAAATATCATTTAGTGTCGTTTGCGGAAAATTACAATCGCAACAGCCACTACGGCTAAAATCATACAGTACCAAGCGTGTGATACCGCTGCTAATGGCGTGATGCTAAAGGTCGAAGCAATCAAGAGTGCCTGTGCACCATACGGGATCAAACCTTGGATAATACAGGCGAAAATATCGAGTATGCTGGCGGCACGTTTTGGACTCACGCCATGCTTCTCTGCTAAGTCTTTTGCAATATCACCCGTCACCACGATAGAAACCGTGTTGTTAGCCACACAAGAGTTAGTCACTGCGACTATACCTGCCATACCTAGCTCAGCAGCGCGGCATGAAGCTTCACCTTGCGCCTTGGAGAAACGAGTGATCAGCTTTTCAATCTGTTTACTCACAAAGGCAAGGCCACCTTGCTGCTGCATGAGTGCGGCTAAACCACCCACTAGCATAGACAGAATGAAAATCTCCTGCATATTGCTAAAGCCAGCATAAATATCTTTACCAAATTGGATCACACCGTAATCCATAGTAAACAGGCCGGTTGCGCCCGCTAATAAGATACCTAAGGTTAAGACGACAAATACGTTCAGACCTGCCACAGCTAAGATCAAAATGGTCAGATAAGGAATGACCTTAATAAGATCGATATTCTGCGTTGCTAATTCTGCTTGGCCTTGTCCGGCAAATACAAAGGCGATTAAAGTTAGCAGTGATGCGGGGATAGCGAAAATTAAATTTTCACGAAATTTATCTTTCATATCACAGCCTTGGGTGCGCGTAGCTGCAATAGTGGTATCGGAAATAATCGACAAGTTGTCACCAAATAGAGCGCCAGACATCACGGCTCCCGCCATCAGTGCATAGTCGATTTGCGCTTGGTCGGCTACGCCTAGAGCGATGGGAGCGACAGCCGCGATTGTCCCCATAGAGGTTCCCATGGCCGTTGCGATAAAGGCCGCAATCACGAAGAAACCAGGTAGTAACAGGTTCGATGGTATTAACGATAAACCAAGAGCAACAGTAGCATCGACGCCGCCAGTGGCTTTAGCGACTGCAGCGAAGGCGCCTGCAAGTAAGTAAATTAAACACATAGCAATAATATTGCTGTGACCAATACCGCCAATAAAGGTATCAATCGATTGATTTAATTTCTGTTTTGATAAAATCAACGCCAGAATGATTGCAGGTAAAATAGCGATAACGCTGGGTAATTGATAGAAGGCAAAGTCGACACCTTGGCTTTGGAAATACACACCCGCGCCAATGAAAAGACCAAGGAAAACAAATAATGGCAACAGGGCAATAAAAGATGCCGGGCTGTGCTGTGCTGCTGTTGGATTGCTCAAATGTTATCTCTCTTTCGCTTAGGGTTTTTCCGCAGGATCCTTAGCAGTCAAACTCGCTTAAATTTAGTGTCGCTTCGGCATCGTATCCTAGCAACTTGAGGCAAAGCATATTTGATCCCTGATAACCTGTCAATTTAGACGTCTAGATGTTTTTACTTCCGTTGTGATCGCTAGGTTATTAATAGGTTGTATAAGATGAAAATTAGTCTTTATTTTAATTACTAATCAATATTTTACCTGTTTTCATTTAGATTGAGTTAGAGGGTTTATATCTGATTTAGCGTGTATTTCAACTGAATGGAATAGCGTAAAATTTAAGCGGATGACTGGTGTGATGGAGTAAGCCGGCTATTTATTGCTCCATTTAGTTTGAGTTATTGGTGGGTAAGACAGCCATAAATAGCGTAAATGATGAGTGGCATTAATCAATAGGGCTCATTTGGGGACGTATTGACTTAGTTCGCTTGTGCAGCGTTGTGATAGCAATGATAAGTCAAATAACTTTAATAAAACCTTAATAAGCAATCTATTGTTTTTAAATGTAAAACAGTTTCAAGCATCTAAAATCCCCATAAAAACTAATGGCAACAATTTGTATTGAAGTAGAGACTTTAATAGAATCCGCACAAATTATGTTAATTGCTCTTAGTGCTTTGTTTAAATTTAACTGGATGAAGCGTTTATTGCTGATCCCTCAGATCTTCCTACTACAGTGGGTATTATCATGATACGTCGCGCTAAGCCATTACTCGGAACGCTGGTGGAAATCGCTGCCGAGTCACTGCCAAATCAAAGCGGTGAGGTACTACTTAAAGATAAAGCATTGGAAGCGGCTATTAGCGCGGCTTTTTCGCGTGTGACCCATATTGGGCGGTTGCTGAGCTTCCATCAACAGGACAGCGAGTTAAATCAGTTAAATCGGCAGCCGGGAATTTGGGTAACGTTAAGCCAAGATAGTTTACGAGTGCTCAAGTTGGCTAAGGGGCTGGGTAAGGCGAGCAACAACTTATTCAATTGTACCGTTGGCGGCGAAATGATGTCTCGCGGCGCTTTGCCTGCTTACCTTGGTATGCCATTGTTATTGCAAGGTGACTGGCAAGATATTGAAATAAAAGGTAATCAAGCGCGATTAGCTAGACCGCTAATTTTAACCTTAGATGGTATAGCTAAAGGTTATGCGGTTGATATGGCAGTGAGTGAGCTGCGTCGCGCTGGCGTGAGCGGAGGTTGGGTCAATGCGGGTGGCGATTTAAAAGTTTTTGGCAGTGCATCTTTAAATGTAGTGTGCCGCGGTCCATTAGGAGCGAGCCAAAAGCTTTGCGTTAGCAATATGGCGCTCGCCAGCTCAAGGGTCTCACAAACCTTAAGTCATGATTACCCTGCACTATTACTGCCAACTGGCAATGTTGCCGATACGAACATCGATGCTGAAAGCGAGCGTATTGTTAGTGTGAGAGCCTCTTTTGCTTGGCGCGCCGATGCGTTAACGAAAGTCGCAGGCTATCTTAATCCCGACTTGGCCGCTGAAAAAATTGCTCACTTGGGTGGGCAATTAGTCAGTTTTGATTGATGTATCTTTTGGTTGTTTTACAGCTTTTGCAGATGATTGAATTAGAAATTCAATCATTACTGTGAGTTAACGTTAAGCAGTTAGTACTGTTATTCGCACTTTAACGGGTGAATCGATACAACTTGGGTTTCGTTACCGTGATTTGCAACTTGCATACGGTTGTGGGCTTTTATTGTCTTCAAGCTTTGCTTGGTATTATTTCCATTAAAAAGAGTGCCTACATTGGGCACTCTTTTCGTTTCAATAGCTTATCGCTAACTATGTGTCGTTAGTCATTTATCTTAAGCGACTTTAAATCGCGCAACTTCTTTTTGTAGGTTGCTGCAAATGGCTTTAGTGTTGACGACTATTTGCTGAGTTTCTTGGATCACTAAGTTGCAGTATCTTGTTTTATCGGATAATTCGGTCAAGTTACGATTAATTTCTTCGGTCACATGGGTTTGCTCTTCGGTTGCAGTCGCCGTTTGAGTGGACATCTCACTGACCTTAGAGGTGGAGTTTAGAATTTCATCTAATGCATCTTGGGTCTGGCTGGCGAGGGTCACGGTTGATGTGGTCAGGCTAGCTCCCGATTCAATGCTTTTAACCGCATCATTTACTCCGCGTTGCAACTCTTCAATCATGCGCTGAATATCTTGGGTTGAGGTTTCGGTACGACTCGCCAGTGTACGTACTTCATCGGCAACTACGGCAAAGCCACGGCCCTGTTCGCCAGCGCGCGCCGCTTCAATGGCCGCGTTAAGGGCAAGGAGGTTAGTTTGCTCAGCGATTGAGCGGATCACATCAAGCACTGAGGCAATATTGGCAGAATTGACTGAAAGTTTTTCAATAACAGTCACGGCATTTTTAACTGATTCAGACAGTTGCTGAATATGATTAACGGACTGGGCAAGGATATTCTTACCCTCTACTGTTTGGTCATTCACCTTAGTGATTTCGGTGGCAGTATGAAGAGCGTTACTGGCGACTTCTCTTACGGCTGCACTCATTTCATTCACTGCTGTGACAATGGTATCGACAAACTGCTCTTGTTCATGGCTGATGTTGATTGTGGTAGCTGACTTAGTTGCAAGGCTTTCAACGGTTTGGCTCACATCTTTAGTTTGACCAATAATCGAGATGACCATTTGCTGTAGCTGCTCTACAAATAAGTTAAATGCATGGGCGAGCTCGCCGATTTCATCCTGACGTGTGATAGGGATCCTTTGGGTTAAGTTACCGTCACCATCGACAATGTCATTGATCCTGCTAGTGATATCTTCAATTGCATTGACTATGATTTTAGGTCCGAAGTAGGCAATCAAAAGCGCCACAATGGCGACTAAGCTCGCTATCGTTAAGGATATTTGGGTTTGGGTGGTTGCCTGTTCCGTTGCTTGTAAATCTAGCTCTTTTACTCTGTTATCGGCGGCTTCGCCCGCGGCATTGTAGATATCTCTTAATGCCTTAAATTCTTGCTTGGATTTGGTTTCGTGGAGTTGTTTCGCGCGTTCAAAATCATTACTTTTAACGGCATTAATGACCTCTGATGAGGCTTGATACCAGAGCGAAAACTGCGCCTCAAAGCCACTGGTTGATTGCAGTACTTGCAGGTGATCTGTCAGGATTTGTTTAAATTCTCCCATTCTGTCACGGGCTTGATCGACATTCTCTTGCCAGTTATCAATCTCACTTTTGCGATTATCGGCAGATAATTCTTCCCTGAGTAACACTTCTTCACTTAGCTGCGCTTGATAAAGGTCGCGATCTGCATTGAGAATTGCCGAAATTGCGGGATTAAATAACTGACTAAATTCCTGCATCTGTTTCACAGTAGCACGGCTTTGCATAGCATCGGTGACTGCCATGACAATGAGCGCTGTCGCCATAATGGCAAACATCAGTGAAAACTTAACGCGAATACTGTTAAACATAGGACGATCTCCATTAATAACTTAATAAATAGCTTAGCCGTTATTTATAGAATTGCCTTTGCATGCAGCAGATTGCGATGGGATTTTGTACACATTGAAATAAGCGAAACCGCCTTGGTCACTGTTACCAAGGCGTTGACGCATTACTTTGTATTATTCAGGACAAGCTAGGGTAGGGATGACTTTAGGCTTAGGTTTTATCTGCACTAGCATGACGCCAATAATGACCATAGAACCGCCAATATAATGATAAATGGCTAAGGTTTCATCTAGGATGATGGCCGCCAGTATAGCCGCAATAATAGGCATTAAATTAAAGAATACGCTGGTGCGATCGGCGCCGAGTTTGCTTATGCCATTGATCCAAGCCCACGGCGCTAAAAGTGAGGCAGCGATAGCAGCGTAAAGTATCAGTGGTGCTGATTGGGCACTGATCGCCATGCTGGGACTCGTAAACAGCAGTGGCGTTAGCATGAATACGGCTATGAGTCCTTGAATATAAACCGATTCCCAAGTCGGTAGTGGCAGTTGCCAGCGTTTCAGTAATACGCCATAGAGCGCATACACAAAGGCGCTAAAGAGCAACAGTAAATCACCTTGGGTCACGCCGATGGCAAGGTTCATCATATCGCCGTGACTGAGCATAAAAATCAATCCAAATAGCGAGATTAAGGTGCCACCAAAGGCTAACGGTGATAATTTTTGCTTGAGTAATGGCACGGCTAAAAACAGACTGATCATAGGCACGAGAGAGGTGATTAATGCCATATTTGTTGCCGTGGTGGTTGCCGCCGCAAAATAGGCCAGACTTTGGTTTAGCACCATACCTAACAAAGCCAAAGTAGCGAACTTAGGTAACAAAGGTAGTATCACTTGGCGTTTTTGCCAGACGCGACTTGCGACAAAGGGGGTTAACAATAACATAGCGAAAAACCAACGGTAAAACGCTATGGCTTCAGGATCGATAATCCCAAATGAGAGCTTGTTGACTATCGAATTGCCTGCCCAAATTAATACGGCCAACAGGGGAAACAAATACAGCATGGTCTTGCCTTTAGGTACTGGCTAAAGTGACTGGCCATAGCTTATGGCTTATCACTTAAGCATCCAGATAATAGATTAGTGGCTATTATCCATGGTCGGTTATGATATAAATATCGCTTATCAGACAAGGTCAGTTCCTCTACGGACAAGCGTAATCTGGGTTAGCGATTTCGTTTGAGTTTTTGGACCACCATAGCTTTGAGGGCATCAAAATGCGCACGGTTTACCATCCGCTCACGGCAGAGCAAGAGCCTGCTGCAGATATCTTCTTCAACTATGAAGCTTTCCTGCCAAATACGGTAACGCCAAAACATCAACATATTTGGGGGCAACTGCAGTTAATCAGCGGTGGAATTATGGAGTTACATGCTGCAGGGCAACGGTTTTTATCGCCGTCACAATATGCGATTTGGGTTCCTGCGGGGATAGAACATGAAAGTTATACTCGGCGCAGTATTCATTATTGCTCGATGAATATAGTTGCTGAGCGGGCTGCGGCTTTTCCCATAGAGACCTGTCTTTTAGCCGTGACACCCATTGCCCAATCTATCGTTAACGATCTGCGGGAGCGGCAAGTCACTGTGGCAGAAACTGCGGCGGATAAGCGACTGGTTGAGGTTTTACTCGATCAGCTGACCTTGGGTAAAGCTCTGCCGCAATTTCTGCCCACCGTTTCAGATAAACTGTTACAGCCGTTGTTGCTGGCACTTGAAGCCGACCCTGCGAGTTCGAAAACCTTTAAATCTTGGGCGAGTGAATTACATACCACAGAGCGTACTTTAGCTCGCCGCTGCCAAGAGGTTCTGGGGATGAGTTTTACTGAGCTAAGACAAAGGCATAAGTTTATCTATTCCTTACAACTATTACGTCAGGGACTTGCGATCAAAGAAGTGGCATTGACGCTCGGCTATAACCAAACTTCGCCTTATATCGTGATGTTTAAAAAATATGCTCAGTGCTCACCTGAGCAGTATCGCCGCCGATTGTGATTGAGTGGCTGATGGAGCAAGGCTTAATAAAGGCGAGATGATGAGATCTTATGCGAAAGTCGCGCTAGATGATGCACTAAAAATATTGGGGGAAACTGTGAAATAAGATAGGGTGCTAAAGTATTAACACCCTATTTTCGGCCTATTTAAAGAGAGGATTTAAGGTTTTTTACAGAGTTAGATAAGTTAGTCGGAAGCCTTTTGGCGGTTCCGTTTATCTTGACGCTTCTCTTTTAAGGTTTTCATTGGCGGTTTTTTGTTTTTTTCTTTACTCATAGATATAAACTCCAAAGTGAAGGTTACTATCCGAACCCGCGCCGCAAATCGGTTTCGATAGTTGGGCTCAATTTTTTATTTCAGGCTTTAATTGAGACGGTTTATTTATAAAGAGTATAAAAATAAATTTAACGATTGAGGCGCCGTGCTAAACCTCTTAACCCCTTTGCTGTTTACTCTAAAGCGCTGCCATGACTTATACGTAAATAGTTGCAAAGAGTCGTTAATTGCAGTGTTAAACTTATTTAAAGTGTCTCTTTAATAAATATCGCGGCCAGTTAATGACTTCAAAATAACATTCCCTCTTATTATATTATGTTGAAAATGCCGCTATAAGCCGCCGCTAATAGCGAGTTCAAAGCATGTTGCCACTGAATTGAACATGCTCTATTTTAAAATGCTTACAACCTTATAATCATATCTTTAAAATTTTCTGAAATGTTATCAAGTAGCAATACTCAATAGCCATTTACAAACAGTATGCCCAAATGATTTTTTCCTATACAGACTTTTTAGGTTGTTTTTTCGTTAAATTGACATCTTTAATCATAAACAGAACTGGTTTGCCTAAAATGCTCACCTCTGCCAGTTCGCCCTTTGATAACCCAAGTAAGCTAACGCCTAAATCTGATATGACAGAGAAACGTCCTGCACTGGGTTTATGCCTTGGTGGATACACGAGTTCAATTTGGTACTCTTGCTGATCCTGCAGATTAACTAAGTGAATTTCCCGTCCCACAGTCACTTTATCACTCGTCGTATCATACTTTAGCTGCTCAAGCTTACTAATCACGCCTGCCAAAGCCGTTGGGCGTAGAGAGGCATTAAAACTGTTTTGTAAATAATAGGTTTCAGTTTTTAGAATAAAATTCTGGAAAAGACCACTAAAAAAAGAATATGCCATTGCCGCCTCTGAAATAACAAAGTTAAAATATAAGCATAGAAATTAAAATGAGTATTACTCTGTGCTTATTTCACAAGAAGTTATAATTCTGCCGAGCGCGAGTGACGCTCGGCTTAGACTGGGAATTTGAGCGAGAGGCGGATTGAGCTTACTGAACTAGATGTGTTAGCTAACACATGGGAAAATAGTGATGAAAATGCAGTGCTAAACATAGTGTTACATCTCCAGTCAAAAGTTGATATTCGATTGATTATTTATTTTTTTGTATATCGATTTAGTATATCGGTCTTGCCATTAACTAAATCTTGCCATTAACTAAATAAGTAATTGCTTGGCTGATACCATAGGTCAAGTAAAAATATAAAGCAAGCCTAACTAAGCTAATCTTGCTGAATATACTGATAACAGTAAAGTTGGATTTAACATTGTTTTAACCTTGCCACATTGGGGGCTAGTCTTCGTCAATTTAATGCTAGCACTCGTAAAGTAAACTGAGCACTTGTTAATTTGGCGCAAATTAATTCAACCATTGAATATTCTAGTGCATTGTTTGAATATTCTAGTGCATTGTTGCTAGATGCTATGGGCACTAACTGAATTAAGCCTTAATATAAGCTTATAAAGTCAATATTTACTTAGGTTGTTAAGCCCGCACCTTTTAAAAGTATTTTGATACACATAGAGACGAGGAACAGACAGCTTACGCTCGTACACCAAATCAGCACTAACCAGCCGAGTCGATAGGCGAGGGATTTCGTTTGGGTCGTCATGTTGATCTCCTGCATATGTAAAGTCATCTAAGGTGAATCAGCGACCTAAGCCAAGTTAGCTTAGGTCGCGTTTTGGGAAGCCTCTTCTTTTATCTGAGTTATGGCTAGTGATAGCCTGCATCCTTGGTCACTTTGCCGCGGAACACGTAGTAGCTCCAAAAGGTATAAACCAAAATCAGCGGGATGATCATCAGGGCGCCGACGAGCATAAAGCTCAGGCTGCTGTCGGGGGCAGCTGCCTGCCAAAGGCTGATGTTGGGTGGAATAATGTGTGGCCAGATGCTGATCCCTAAGCCACTAAATCCTAAGAAAATCAGCCCTAGAGTGAGTAGGAATGGCTGATAGTTATCATCACGATTTAGGGATTTTATCAAGGCCCAACTGCAGGCTAATACCAGTATTGGCACTGGGGCGAAGTAGAATAAATTCGGTAAACTAAACCAGCGCAGGGCAATATTGGGTTGCACGAAGGGGGTCCATAAACTGACTAAACCTATGGTCATCAACAGGCATAATGTCAGTGCTTTGCCGAGTTGTTGCATGGTCGTTTTAAGCTCGCCTTGGCATTTTTTTACTAACCAAGTCGCGCCGAGCAGAGCATAGGCCAGCATAAGGCCAAATCCACAGAAAAGTGAGAAGGGCGTTAACCAATCGAAACTACTGCCGCTAAATTGTTGGTTACTCACCGAAATGCCGGAGATAAACGCCCCCAGCACTACGCCCTGTGAAAAGGTGGCTGTGATAGAGCCAAACATAAACGCTTTATCCCAGAATGGTTTAGCTTCTGCGCCCGACTTAAATCTAAACTCAAATGCCACGCCGCGAAAAATCAATGCCAGCAGCATGATGAGCAGCGGTATGGTTAGCGCTTCGAGCACTATGGCATAGGCGAGGGGAAATGCACCGAGCAGGCTGGCGCCGCCGAGCACTAACCAGGTTTCATTACCATCCCAAACAGGGGCGACGGTATTGACCATAATATCTCTGTCGTCCTCGTCGTGAATGAAGGGAAACAGTATGCCGATGCCGAGATCGAAGCCATCCATCACGATATACATTAAGGTGGCAAAAATGATGATCCCGAACCAAATCAAGGGTAGATCGAATTCCATGGTGAGCCCTTAAATATGTTTAAGATTGAATAAGTTAAACTAGATTCATTTACTTTAAAATTAATGGCTTGTTGCCGCGATATCTGGCCCTTTGCGGATGAGTCGCATCATATAGCGATAACCAACGCCGAAGATGCCACAGTAACTGACGATGAAAATCCCTAGGCTGATACTCAGGTGGGTAACGCTGTGGGAAGACACGGCATCCTGAGTGCGCATCAACCCTTGGATCACCCAAGGTTGACGGCCAAGTTCGGTGGTAAACCAACCCGCTAGTGTGGCGAGCAATCCGGCGGGGCCGAGCACGAGTACAAATCGCAGAAAGTGTTTGTTGCTGTAGAGGCTGCCTTTGCGCCTGAGATAAGCGCTCCACAGTCCAGCAAAAATCATCAATAAGCCTAAGCCGACCATGAGCCTAAAACTCCAGAACACTAACAACACATTTGGTCTGTCCTCGGCGGGATACTCAGTCAAGGCTGGCACTTGTTTGCTTAAATCATGCTTTAAGATCAGGCTAGCGAGCCCTGGGATTTCGAGACTGAAGTGCTTTTTCTCTGCGTCCATATCGGGAATCGCAAACAAGATAAGCGGTGTGGGTTTGTCACCCTCATTACGCCAATGGCCTTCCATCGCCGCCACTTTTACAGGTTGATATTCAAGGGTATTTAAACCATGAAAATCACCAATCACAGCTTGCAACGGCGCGACGATTAACGCCATCCACATCGCCATAGACAACATCTTACGGATCGCGGGTGTATCGTTACCTTTGAGTAAATGCCAAGCCGCCGATGCGCCCACAAAGAAAGCCGACGAAATAAACGCCGCTACTGTCATATGGGCTAAACGATAGGGAAATGAAGGGTTAAACACTATCTGAAACCAATCCACAGGAATGACGCGATTATTCACAATTTCAAAACCTTGGGGCGTCTGCATCCAGCTGTTTGAAGCTAAGATCCAGAAGGTTGAGATAATAGTGCCCGTGGCGACCATACAAGTGGCGAAGAAATGCAGGTTTTTGCCTACCTTCTGCTGACCAAATAGCATGACCCCCAGAAACCCCGCTTCGAGGAAGAAGGCGGTGAGGACTTCATAGGTGAGTAGCGGCCCAGTTACGCTGCCCGCGAAGGCGGAAAAAGCACTCCAATGGGTACCAAATTGATAGGCCATCACTATGCCTGAGACCACACCCATGCCGAAGTTTATGGCAAAAATCTTCGACCAAAATTGATAGAGTTGTTGGTACACCTCATTCGCTGTTTTCAGCCATAAGCCTTCTAATACCGCCAGATAGGTGGCGAGGCCGATAGTGATGGCAGGGAAAATAATGTGAAAAGAGATGGTAAAAGCAAATTGGATCCTAGCGAGCACTGTGGCATCAAAATCAAACATAATTTCCTCGAGCGATAGGCATTTCTCGTTACAAAGGCATTGTTCTAGTCGCGTTCACTGAACCCTAAATTGGCTTGACGGTGAAAGCTTGTGTGCTATTAGACCATGGGATATGCTGGCTATAACAGACACAGAATATCTTGGATTGGCTATAACAGATGACGAAGTACGAGCAGTTAGCGCAGGAATTAAAGACACGAATAGCCCAAGGTGTCTGGCAGGCGGGGGACAAGTTGCCGTCGCTGCGCCAAACTGTGGCCGATTCGGGCTTGAGTCTGATGACAGTGCTCAATGCCTATCAGCTATTGGAAAGCCAAGGCGTGATCTCGGCGCAGGCAAAATCGGGCTATTTAGTGGTGCCAAAGCCGGAATTAATCGCGCGGCAGGGAGAAGCCTTTCGTTATCCCGAGCGACAAAAGCCGATTTATCTTTCCGATAGCGTGGATATTAATGAGTTTGTATTCAATGTTCTGCAGGCTTCAAAGCAGGCGGACATAGTGCCCTTTGGCTCTGGATTTCCCGATCCTAGTTTATTCCCGCAACAAGCACTGGCGCGATCTTTAGTTAAGGTGACTCGGCACATGTCACCTTCTTTTGCCGCCGATAATTTACCGCCAGGAAATGCGGGATTGCGTAAGGCGATCTCCCAACGTTATGCCAAATTGGGCATGAGCATTTCGCCCGACGAAATCATCATTACCTCGGGTGCCATGGAGGCGCTCAACTTGAGCTTAGCGACGCTGACTCAAGCGGGTGATTGGGTTGTCATTGAATCACCGACCTTTTATGGCGCGATGCAAGCCATTGAACGGCTTAAACTCAGGGCGATTGCGGTCGCGACCGATCCACAACAGGGGATTGATCTCGAGGCGCTGGCAGAAGTGTTAAATACCTATCCAGTGAAAGCCTGCTGGTTGATGAGCCAACATCAAAATCCCTTAGGTTGCAGCTTATCGGATGCTAAAAAACAGGCGCTTTATCAGCTACTAAACGAGCATAAAGTCAGTTTGATTGAGGATGATGTTTATCAAGAACTCTATGTCGACTCCAGCGCGCCAAGGCCAGTAAAAGCCTTCGATACCGAAGGACGGGTGTTGCACTGTGGCTCATTTTCTAAGTCTTTGATTGCTGGTTATCGTGTCGGCTGGGTGGCGGCGGGATGCCATGCACCGCAGTTACAACGTTTACAAGTCATGTCGACGTTATCGACCAGTGCGCCCATGCAGCTCGCCATCGCCGATTTTATTCAGTCGGCGCAATATGAACGCCATTTGAAACAGTTACGTAAAAAGTTAGCCAGCCGTAAATTGGCCATGTATCAATTATTGTGCGCGCATCTGCCTGAATCTGTGGGGGTCAACTTCGCGCAGGGCGGCTATTTTCTCTGGTTAGCGCTGCCATCACACATGGACGCTACACAAATTTATTATCAGGCGATTGAGCGTGAGATCAGTATTGCACCCGGAAATCTCTTTAGTAATCAGGTCGAATTCCGCCATTTTATGCGTTTGAATGCCTCATACGAGTGCTCGCCAGAGATAGTCTCTGCGGTCGTGGTGCTGGCCGAACTTATTCGTAACTATTCGCGCCGAAGTTAAAGGCTGTGGCTAAAAAGTTTTAGACTTCTAGATGTCTATCTGTTAGCTTGTTGAGCATGCACAAATCTTGTGCAATTCTCAATGTCGATTGAAAACTGGGCTGCTACGGATAAGGAAGGGAAAATGAAATTAGAGTCACTGGCATTACACCACGGTTATGAGTCAGAAGCGACCACGAAGGCGGCCGCAGTACCTATCTATCAAACGACCTCTTATACCTTCGATGATACCCAGCATGGTGCTGATTTATTTGACTTAAAAGTCGCTGGTAATATTTATACACGGATAATGAATCCTACGACTAGCGTGCTAGAGCAACGTCTGGCGGCCATTGAAGGCGGCATAGGTGCGCTGGCCGTGGCATCGGGTATGGCGGCGATTACCTATGCAATTCAAGCCTTGACTCAAGTTGGCGATAACATCGTCAGCACCAGTCAGCTCTATGGCGGCACCTATAATCTGTTTGCCCATACGCTGCCGCGCCAAGGCGTTGAAGTTCGCATGGCGGCCTTCGATGATTTTGAAGGCCTCGATGAGCTGATCGATGACAAAACTAAGGCCTTGTTCTGCGAATCGATTGGTAATCCAGCCGGCAATATTGTCGATTTACAGCGTTTAGCCGAGATTGCCCATAAACATGGCGTGCCTTTAATTGTCGATAATACGGTCGCGACTCCAGTGTTATGTCGCCCCTTTGAGCATGGCGCCGATATCGTTATTCACTCTTTAACTAAATATATTGGTGGCCATGGCACGACGATTGGCGGCGTGATTATCGATTCTGGCAAGTTCGATTGGGTGGCGAATAAGGAAAGATTTGCCTTACTCAATCAAGCCGATCCTTCCTACCACGGCGTGGTTTACACAGAAGCCTTTGGTCCTGCTGCATTTATTGGTCGTTGCCGTGTGGTACCGCTGCGTAATACCGGTGCTGCACTGTCACCGCACAGTGCATTTTTACTGTTGCAAGGCCTTGAAACCTTAAGCCTTAGAATGGAGCGCCATTGCTCGAATGCCTTGGCATTAGCTGAATATCTGGTGTTGCATCCGGCGGTCGGTTGGGTGAACTACGGCGCCTTGCCGAGCAGTCCTTATCAGGATAATTGCCACAAGATCACTGGCGGAAAAGCTTCTGGGATCATCAGCTTTGGGATTAAAGCGGCCACAGCAGAAGAAGGTAAGCTTGCTGGCGGACGTTTTATCGATGCACTGCAGATGATCCTGCGTTTAGTGAACATTGGGGATGCGAAATCCTTGGCCTGCCACCCTGCGAGCACTACGCACAGACAGCTCGATGCCGATGAACTGGCAAGGGCGGGCGTGTCTGAGGATCTTATCCGTATCTCGGTTGGGATTGAGCATATCGACGACATCATTAACGATGTGGCGCAGGCGCTCGATAAGGCACTGGTGAGCAAATAGCTCGTATCGAATAGTCCATATTAAATAGCCGATACCTCATCGCTTTATTAAATCGTTAACAGTAAAAAGCCGCCATCGATTCAATTCGATAGCGGCTTTTTTAGTGCTTTAAAAACGATGTTAATCTTACTGCAGTCGATTTCTCGCCTTCTGATAGAAGTAAGAAACAGTCAGCAAAATGACCCCGATCAGCATAAAGGCAATCACCTTTTGCACTAGCTCGAAGGACGCCATATCCAGTAATAGCACCTTGAGCGTCGATAAGGTAAATAGCCCAGCAGCGAGGCTGATCATATTGGCATTTTGTGGTTTTAAGCTGATAAACATCAACACACTGCCATGGATAACCAATAAAATCGCGCTGAGCGGTGCGGCAATCATGTTATCGAAGCTATAACTCCACATGAAGTAACTTAAGGCGAGTAACAGATGCCAACCCCACTTAAGTCCTTGTAAAGGTAAGATGCGTCTATGCAAGCGTATTGCTGCACCGTGCTGCAAGATAAGCCTTGCTAGGAGTGCCAGTGATAAAAACTCGATTAACACAAACGAGGCATTATCACGATTAAGCCCGAGTGTTAGCTCAAAATGCAACATGATGGGCAGCAGGGCTAAGCCTAACGTTAGGCCATAGGCGAGATGATAGCTTTCCTTTATTGCGGCTTGGATTTCGGCGGCGAGGGGGAATTTTGCGCTATATGAGGCTTGGCCTACAGATCTCTGACTTAAACCTCTCAGGCTTAAACCTCTTTGGATTAGCAAAGCAAAATAACCACTTAAGGCTAATGCTGTCATGGCTATTCCTACTAGCTCAGAATGATTAAAACCATAAACGATCACGGCCAATACCAGTGCAAAGTAATAAGGGCTTAATTGCCATTGTAGCTGCAGCAAGGGACGCCATGTCTCGGGTAATTGGCGATAACGAAGCAGTGTGAAGCCCATAAAGAGGGCGCCAACGGCTAGCGCCGCGAGTCCTTGCCAAGCGTGAATAAGGCATAGCGAGGCTGTCATAAGAACCGCTAGCCAAGTGAGGATTTTGGCTTCTATATTCAAACTCTTATGTTTAACAAAGTAGGCTAAACCTAGGCTCATAAAGGTGCTCAGCCAGAGTGCAATAGCGGTATATTCCCAATGGTTGCGGATGACTTTGGGCAGCAGAATAAGCGGCAGCAGCAAATAGCAGAAGATTTGCATCGTATAAGCGGCTTTGGCAAATAAGGCATCTTTATAGTGGCGACGATACCAATAATGGGCCAAGAGTAGGACGATAAATAACTCAAACCGTGCCAGTTTTGCCATAAGCGGTTGGGCACTAAAGCTAAAACTGCCTGTGAGCATTATGCCTTCAACAACCTTAAACAGCAGCGGCAATAGTAAGAGCCAAGCAGCAAACTCGCTCACAACGAGTCTGTCCTTTGCGCTCAAATACAGCAGTAATAGGCTGACGAGTGGCAAGATGGCGAGGTAGTAATCGCTACTCAGAAGGTAAGCCGCGAGGATAATTGTCGCCACATAAAAACCGCTTAATAGCTCTTTTAACACTCTGTTTAGCTGACTTTCTAGGGTCGAAAGTAACGTATGATGGAGTGTTAATAGCCGAATCACTAAGACTAAGGCGGCGCAACTTAAAGCCAGTGCCAACAGTGGAAAGCCAAAAGCTGACAAGGGAGAAATTGGCGCCCCATCGATAAAGCTTGATTCTAAAAGGCTCATGCCCGTCAGTACACTAGACACATTGAGCCCTAATCCCATCAGCAGCAATACATAGGCTTCGGCGCGAACGGAAATCAGTTCTTCTTTGGTGCCAATCCACAAGAGTAATAAGGCTTCGAGCAGTAATACTAATCCAAGGAAATCGTGGCTGAGTAAATACAGTGCGGCAAATCCCGCAAAACTGCCTGCAAAGACTAACAATAAGCCGCTGCGGGCTTTTTCTAGATTGCCTGTGCGCTTCCAATATAGGGCTGCGCAAATCAGTGCGTTCGCCGCAAAGATTTCCCCTGCGAACTCAGTAAATTGCGTCAACTCTAATAACACAAATGCGAGCAATGCTATCGGTAGGGCGAGTATGCGATGGCTCAGTGCATTATGTTTTTCATCCTGATGGGTAAACGGTTTGGTAAATAGTAGGCCTGTGATGCCGTAGAGATAAAAGAACGCATTAATACTGATAAGTGCGAGCAGACTGACTCCGCCAATGTCGCCAAGTGGCAATTCAATGAAATTGCTAAAAGCTTCGATGCAGCCTATGTGCAACAGGGCGCTGATTTCCAGTAGCAGCGGCCACTTAAGTTTGCGACTCTGGGCAAGGGCGCCCGCACCAATAAGCACTAAATAAGGCAGATACAATAGCGGCGCATAGCTTTGGGATAACAGCATCATAGGCGCGGTCGAGCCACCGACTAAGGCGATCACGGCGATCACTTTGGCATCTAAGCGCATCGACAGGCCATAACCCGCCAAAGTGATCAATAACAGTAAGATAAAACTCGCGCTATTGGGAATTAACTCAAAATACGGCCCAATAAAGTACGCGCAGAGGTAATTAAGTATGAGTCCGAGTCCGACAATACCTGAGCCAAAATCCGCCATACCCGCGCGTTTTTGGCGAATAAAAATCCCGCCCACTATGATAGCGTTCGCGCTGGCAAACCCGAGTAGCGCTTTGCCAAGTTCAGAAAACCAATGGTTGATTGAATATTGCAGTAAATAACCAAAGCCTAAGGTCAGGGTGATGATCCCTGCGACAGTCATTAAAAAGACAGGTCCTAATCCCTTAGCCTGATAATGATGATAGAAAGATTTGACTTGCTCGTTGACTGCCGCAAAGGGTGCCATGACGGCCGCGAGTCCTTGGGATAACAACTCATCAAATTGACTCGCCGCTTGCACACTTGCCTGCAATTTGACTTCATCACTCAGCTGTTGATTTTGTGCTTGAATAAGGTGTTCGGTTTTAGCGACTTGTTCCGTCGAGGTATTTTTCGTTTTTCTTTGCCAAGGGTCTTCTTGCCAAGGTTCACTTGGTATAGGGCCTTGCTGCCATGGGTTGGGTTCTGCTGGGGCTGGTTCTACGGAAGCTGGCTCAAGGGTTGGTGTTTGTGCCGCATAGGTTAATGGGAGCGTGTCTTCAGCCGCAATTTGCTGACTTAACGTCTCGAGCTTAGTGGAGAATTCTGCTAATTGACGACCGAGCGAAGATTGCTGCGATAAATGCAGCGATTGTAACTGTGCCAGCTCAGCTTTTAGTTGGGCAACGTCATCCTTTAACGGCATATCTCATTCCTAAGTGTTTAAGTGCTTAACTCATAAACCTTTGTCGGCAAGAAGTGTACTTGTATGTGTATTTTTCGGCTAGTTGTTGTTGATTTTTAGGAAATCTCCGACTGCTACTTTTCCAACATGTCATTGCTCAGCATAAGAAGAGCCCTGTATAAAAAAGAGCCAAACATTGCTGGCTCTCATTTAACGTGTCAATTTCGATGAGGTTATTTTTTCTGTGCCTGCAGGATCACAAATTTACCGTTGGAGGCGACTGTGGTGCAGTTCTTAAATAAGCGCTGTAATTTTACATGGTAAGCCAGATGACGGTTACCGACGATATGTAAGATCCCCCCCTCTTTTAAGCGGCGGCGGGCATCTAAAAACATCTGCCAAGCGATATGATCGGTAATGGCTTCACCTTGATGAAAGGGTGGGTTACACAGCACCAGATCCGGTTGAACATCATCGGGCAGATGCGTCATGCAATCGTCCCAATAGAAGTGGCCTTTGTCTACGGGCAATTGGTTGCGTGCCCAGTTTGCCTTGGCTGATGCGACTGCCATTTCAGAATCGTCGATAAAGTGAATGTCAGCCTCTGGGAATAACTGGGCGGTGCGTAACCCCAGCACGCCATTGCCACAGCCGAGATCGACAATCGACTTAAAATCCCCTTTGGGCAGATTATCTAGCATGATGCGTGCGCCAATATCGAGTTTGTTGGCGGCAAACACATTACTTAAATTGCTGATCTCAAGTTGATATTCGGGTACGGCCCAAGTCACTTCTTTGGCTAATGGTCTTGGTTTGCCATCACTGACACAGGTGATCACTCGGGTGTTTTTCCACGCTAAGCTAGCGCTTGCGGGGCCTAAATGCTTAGCAAAGATGTCGAGTAAGGCGCCATTAATCGATTTGGATTTGGCGGCCACTAATACACGAGTGCCTGCGGGTAACACTTGCGACAAGCGCGTTAGCTGGTGGGCAAAGTAGCTTAAGTTCTTAGGCAACTTCATCAATACTAATGCTAAGTTTTCCGGCAAGGTATCGCGGCTGGTAAACCACTTCAGATTATCCATCGGCAACTGATTGCGGCCATGGTTTTGCTCTGTGCCTAAAAAGCTGGTTCTGGCATCGGTTTCAACAAATAGCGGCCAACTTGGATGCAATTTAAATAAACCGCAGCTTAAGGCGCCGAAACTGTCGTTGATAATGGCGGTTGGCACGGCGGCTTGCTCTGACTCAATAAGGCTTTTGAGTAAGTGTTCATCGGCGGCATCCCAAGCTTGAAGATTAGATTCCTGCTGAGTTGGATACCGTAAGAGTTCGAGTTCAACACCCGCTACTGAAAATTGTGTTGTCATGTGCCACACTGCGCCAATAAATTTAAGGCGCAGATTATCGCAGATTTCATGTCGCAGTGCGACGGCTCGCATGGAGGACGTCAATGCAGCAAGGTAAGTTAGGGTTTGATACAGAGGGTGAGGCTCAAATTAAACCGCCCATCACCTTAGTGCGGGGTTATCTTAATGCTGAGCAGCAAGCGGCGCTAATGAAAGAAGCGCTGACCTATCCCTTAAGCCGCCCCGAAATCCAAGTCTTTGGTCAGTTTCACGCAATTCCCCGCCAGCAAGTGTGGTTTGGCGATTTGGGCTGCGACTATTTATATTCAGGACTGTTTATTCGCGCCTTACCTTGGCCTAAATATGCTCACAAGTTGAGGGATAAGTTAGCGCGGGATTATGGTTTGGAGAGCAATGGGGTATTAGTGAATCGCTACGCCGATGGTAAAGATTGTATGGGCGCCCACAGTGATGATGAACCTGAAATTGCTCAGGGGAGTCATATTGCTTCTATTACCTTAGGCGCCACGCGGGATTTTGTGCTTAAGCATAAGCACAGTCAAACCAAGTACTGCATAAGTTTGAACAGTGGCGATCTACTGATCATGCATTGGCCCATGCAAAGTGATTGGCTGCATAGCCTCCCTAAACGGTTGAAAGTAAAAGAGCCGCGCTGGAATTACACCTTTAGGCAACTCATCGTTAATTTCCATGGTTAATTGCCTCACGCTAACTGCCTATGGTGAAGCACTGCGAAATATGGCTGGATATAAAGTGGTAGGGCATCAACAAATTGAAAGCGTGAATTTGATCTTTTCAATTTGAAGCAGTACTCTGCGGCAACTGGATTTTCCCATTCTGAGACTCGAATATGTCCAATACTCATGTGCAGGGCACAGTGGCTAACACTATCACGCAGAAGTTAACTGAAGGCTTCTCGCCGACTCACTTAGAAGTGATCAACGAAAGTAATCGTCACCATGTGCCACCGAATTCGGAAACCCATTTCAAAGTTGTGCTCGTGAGTGAGCAGTTTGATGGTTTACGTCTCTTGGCCCGGCATCGATTGGTTAATACTCACTTAGCCCATGAGTTAGCGAATGGCGTGCATGCCTTGTCGATTCACACATTCACTCAAAGTGAATGGGATGCGAATGTACAAGTGCCTAATACGCCAAATTGTCGTGGTTAATTAATCGCTCCGCGATACTGTTTAGCTTAGATTTCAAGGCCACTCTTCATAGAGTGGCTTTTTGTTTTAGGCCGGCTTAAGACCATTTTTGGGTTTGCTAACCTTAGTTTCTAGTTTCCCTACCTTAGTTTCTGTGTTAACAATATGTTTTATTTTAAGAGGTTGGGCGATGTGATTGTCGATACCCATCCTGAGTGCATTTCCATGTCAGTTGGATCCATGTGCTCGTTTGACATCAGGGAGACTATTAAAAATGCGTAAGTTAGGGAGTTTGTTTATCTCAGTGCTGCTGATGGGACTGAGCGGTTGTAACCCCGTCTCCAGTGATGCGCAAAGCGTAGCCGCTTCCCATGCCGCAACTGATGTTCCCCATGCTTTACCTGCTATTGAATGGCGTCTTGCGACCTCTTGGCCGAAAAACTTCCCCGGTTTAGGCACGGCTCCTGAGCGTTTTGCGCATTTAGTCGATGAAATGTCTAACGGTCGGTTAAAGATTAGCGTTTATGGTGCGGGTGAGTTGATGCCTGCTTTTGCCGTATTTGATGGTGTGAGTCAGGGTAAAATTCAAATGGCCCACTCCGCTTCTTTCTACTGGAGAGGAAAAGCGCCCGCAGCGCAGTTTTTTTCATCGATCCCCTTTGGTATGACCGCACAGGAAATAAATGGCTGGCTTCACTATGGTGGTGGTATGGAGCTGTGGACTGAAGTGTATCAACCCTTTGGTATTATTCCCCTCGCGGGAGGCAATACTGGGATGCAGATGGGCGGCTGGTTTAATAAACCCATCAATACTATTGCGGATTTTAAGGGATTGAAGGTCCGCATGCCGGGCTTAGGTGGTGAAGTGTTGAAACGCGTTGGTGCTGTACCTGTAAACATGGCGGGGCGTGAACTTTATGGTGCATTGCAAACAGGCTCGATTGATGCGGCTGAGTGGGTAGGGCCATTGAACGACCTTGCCTTTGGTCTACATAAAGTGGCGAAGTACTACTATTACCCTGGTTGGCATGAGCCGGGTTCTAATATGGAATTCTTGATTAATAAAGCCGCCTTCGAGAGTTTACCTCAAGATTTACAAGCCATAGTTAAAGTCGCGGCGAGAGCCATTAACCAAGATATGCTCGATGAATACACGACCCGTAATGTTGCCGCCCTTGAAACGTTAGTGAATGATGAAGGGGTAGTGCTCAAAGCGTTTCCACCGAAAGTGTTGTTGGAACTTGAGAAAATCTCTAAACAAGTGATTGAAGAGCAAGCCAATCAAGATCCTTTAATGCGAAAAGTGTACGCCGCCTATCACGCCTACGAGCAAGGTGTACGCCAGTATCATAAAATATCTGAGGATGCTTACAGCCAACAGCGTCAACACTAAATGCGTGCCGTTTTTAGCACTCACTGTCACATTAACAGCTGATTTATATGAGATGATTTCATCTTAAATTATCTTGTTATCGGCGTAATTCATTTGGTGTTATGCTTGCAAGCCATAAATAGACAGTTACAGTGGCGTTGATATCGCCCTGAGAATTTGGAGATCCCTATGCCATTACTTGATAGCTTTACCGTTGATCATACTCGAATGAATGCCCCAGCAGTTCGTGTTGCTAAGCACATGAGCACGCCAAAGGGCGATGCGATTACGGTATTTGATCTACGTTTTTGCGCACCGAATAAAGATATTCTCAGTGAGCGTGGTATTCACACTCTGGAGCATTTATTCGCTGGCTTTATGCGTGACCATTTAAATGGTAGCAATGTTGAGATCATCGATATTTCGCCAATGGGATGCCGTACCGGATTTTATATGAGTTTGATTGGTGAGCCGACTGAGCGCCAAGTGGCCGATGCGTGGTTAGCTGCGATGGAAGATGTGCTTAAAGTGGTTGAGCAGTCAGAAATCCCTGAGCTGAACGAATACCAATGTGGTACGTATGAGATGCATTCATTAGAGCAGGCACAAGATATCGCACGTAATATTATTGCGGCTGGCGTAAGTGTAAATCGCAATGATGATTTGAAATTAAGCGACGAAATTCTAGGTAATCTGTAACGGTTTGCACTCTTACTTGTATAAGAGTGCCTAGCCAGTAAATTCAGTTTCCTGAAGTTAATGAGAGAAAGCGACGAGAGTCGCTTTTTTTTTCAAACAAATTCAGCTATTTTACAAGTTAATAACAAAAACGCCGTACGCTAACAAAATTTTTGGGAGCTTGGTATGCCTAGTCGTTACTTCACAGTATCACTCTGTGCAATTTCTGTATCTCTTGCCTGTTCTAACACAACGTTCGCCGATGATTTCCACAGTCAAATGCTGGAACTGAACCAGCTCAATGACACATTCCACTCCACTGCTGACAGTTTAGCGTTAGGCCAGTTAACGGCTTTGACGGTTTTACCTGCGGATCTTAACGGAAATCCAGCAAGCATTAGTATGCGCAGCGCGAGTCAAGGCGTGGCCGTATTGCAAGATAGAGTGTATTTCTCACCTGCGCCTTATTCTGCACCGCAATTACAACTATTACCCAATCTACTGCAACAACAGAGTGTCACTGTCACGCCAATGGCGAATATGGCGGTTGGTGGGCAAGGGGCGTTTGGGGTGGTGAGTTATCAAACCTTACCTGTAGCCGAGCAAGCGGAAAACAGTAAGGTAACGCTCGAAGGCAATACGGATGCTGACTACAGTGTCGATGTGAATTGGGGCGTGAAGCAAAAAGAATACGGCATGATACTCGCGGTTAACTACAGCGATGGTAGCGGCGCCGAGCACTTGCTCAATGGTCAAGACACAGACCATCAAACGACAGACATCTTATTTAAAATCAACGCCGCGAGTTTACTCGGCGCCAGAAGTCCACAGGTGACTGAGTTTACTTACCAGTTTCTCGATGATGATAGTTATCGCTCTCAGCTTGGGTTAACACAGGCCGATTGGCAACAAGATCCTATGAGTTTGTATTCGGCCACTGCGGCGGATAAACATCAGGGGCGACATCATAAGTACCAACTGTCTCACCAAGTTACGCTCAATGGTGGGCATAAGGTCACCACAGACTTTTACTACCAGTCTTATTCGCAGCAATTAAACCAACTCAATCAATTTGATGGGCAAATGCTCGATGCCCAGAGTCTTGCTGCGTTGGCCGCATTTGAACGTCAGCCGACAGTCGATGGCGTCGAACTGGCTTCTTTACAGCAAGACAATGATTTCAGCTCCTTTGGGGCACAAACTGAATCAGTGAATCAGTATGGTGCCCATCAAATTATCTATAGCGCCCGTTATCATACGGATAAAGCTGAGATGCGCCTTGGCGATCAACAGAGTCTATGGCAGCAGGACTTGAGTTTAGTGAGTGATGCACAAAATGCGTTATTGGCCTATACCGACGATGCAACAGCATTTACTTCGGCAATCGATTCCTTGTTTAATTGGGACGAATTACAGATAAAGCTCGCGCTCGCCTATGAACAAGTGAGCGTCAATCGCAAGGTCGATTTAGCTTATGTAGGACTGGATGCGGCTGATTTCTCCGACAGCGATTGGATGCCACAACTCGGTGTTTTATATGATGCTGGAGATTGGCGCTTTAGTACGGATATTCGCCGCTCATGGACCGCCGCGAGTGCAGGTAATCTTGAGCAAGAGGCGCAAGTATCGCTGCAATATCAAGTCAGCGCCCAATATGCCAGTGAGCATTTTAGTGCTGACATCAAAACCTACGTTCAAGATTTTGATAACCTGCATGTCAATTGCGATGCGTATACCCAATGCGCCGACAGTCGTTTGTGGGTTCAAGGCAATGTCGTGGATGTACTGACCAAAGGAGTTGAGCTGAGTCTTGGCTACCAGTGGGATATCGGTAGTGTACAGTTACCATTAGTCTTAAATTATCAATATTCGAATTCAGAGTATCAAACCAATAGCTGTAACGAAATCCAAGGTTGCGTTGTGGCTGGTGATAGAGTGGCTTGGTTACCTGAGCAGCAATTGCATTTTAGTGCTGGAATGAAATATGCCGAATATGAATTGAATGCAAATGTCTTTTATCAATCCGAGCGGGAAATGGGCCAATTTGGCGCTGAATTACAGCCTATCGCAGTACAATGGCGAGTAGATTTGGCGGCGAATTATCATTTTAACCGTCACCATGAGATTTATTTTAGGGTAGAAAACCTCTTAGATGAGACATTAGTCACAACAGCATCAAATAGCGGAATTCGATCGGAAAATGGACGTATTAGCTATTTAGGTTATCAATGGCGCTTTTAAGTTGAATTTTATTTCGTTTGAATTTAAATCAATTGAAACAAATAAGATCGATTTAAGCCGCGTGTAGTGGATGTTTCGACTTTTTGCTAAATTAAATCTTTAATTATTAATGCTATAGTACCCAGTGGCCGTAATATTCTCTCTTTCTGATCAGTCACTAGGTCGGAAGGTGAACGCCGTAGCGCATGATTCTTTTCAATCCGTATTTTAGGTTTGAAATCACCTATAATTTTCGTGGCGATGCCAAGTCAATTGGGGTAAAATGCGCGCGACCAGCGTGATTGCGATCGCATTTCTGTGATAAATCTGCGCTAGCTCAATGCAGTAGGTTTTGTTTAAAACCTAAGTATTTAGCAGGAACGCGGCGCATTGTCTTTCCTTCAAACGTAGTGCTTGTGGATATGATTACAATTAAGAAAGGATTGGAACTGCCTATAGCAGGCGGACCAGAGCAAGTTATCCATAATGGCCCAGCCATTAAACATGTAGCTACTTTGGGTGAAGAGTATATTGGCTTACGTCCAACGATGAAAATCAAAGTGGGCGATAAAGTACAAAAAGGTCAGGTTCTTTTTGAAGATAAGAAGAATTTAGGCGTTAAATATACGGCTTTAGCCAGTGGTACTATATTAGACATTAACCGGGGCGCCCAGCGTGTTCTGCAGTCTGTTGTCATTGAAGTGGAAGGAAACGAAAGCGTTACCTTTGCTAAATATGATGCCACTGCACTCGATACGCTCGACTCGCAGTTAGTCCGTGACAATCTGATCGAATCAGGTTTATGGACTGCTTTGCGTACTCGTCCTTTTAGCAAAGTTCCTGCTGTAGACTCTTCTGCTGCTGGTATTTTTGTAACCGCAATAGATACTCAACCTCTTGCCGCTGATCCCGTTGTGGTGATCCGTGAGCATAAAGAAGATTTTGCTAATGGTCTTAAGGTCTTAGCAAGACTTACTGACGGTAAAGTTTACCTTTGTAAAGCGCCTGGCGCTGATATTCCTGCCGCAAACGCCCAAGTTGAAGAATTTGCTGGTGTGCACCCTGCAGGATTAGTCGGTACTCATATTCACTTCTTATTGTCTGCCTCTGCAAAACGTACCGTTTGGCATATTGGTTACCAAGATGTAATAGCAATTGGTCAGCTATTTACGACGGGTGAACTCAATACCGAACGTGTTATTGCGATCGCAGGCCCTAAAGCGGCTAAGCCAAGACTCGTACGCACTGTTGTGGGCGCGAGCATGACTGAATTAACCGCAGGTGAAGCTTTAGATGGCAATGTTCGTCTGATTTCAGGCTCTGTTCTGAATGGTCGTACAGCCGTTGGCCCACAAGGGTATTTAGGTCGTTACCATGTTCAAGTAAGTCTGTTAGAAGAAGGTACAGAGAAAGAATTTTTAGGCTGGGTATTACCAGGCTCAGACAAATATTCTATCACTCGTGCATTCTTAGGACATCTTGCTCCTTCTCGTCTGTTCAGCATGACGACCAGTACAGGTGGTTCAGACCGCGCTATGGTGCCAATTGGTAACTATGAGCGTGTAATGCCATTGGACATTCTTCCTACTATGTTGTTGCGTGACTTGATTTCAGGTGACTTTGACGGTGCTGCTACGTTAGGCGCGTTAGAGTTAGATGAAGAAGATCTCGCACTGTGTACGTTCGTATGTCCAGGCAAGTATGACTACGGTTCATATCTGCGTGACTGTTTAGATACGATCGAGAGGGAAGGCTAATGAGCTTGAAAGATTTTTTCGAACGTATTGAACCCGACTTTGAAAAAGGCGGTAAATACGAAAAGTTTTATGCCTTATTCGAAGCGGCATACACGATTTTTTATACCCCAGGTAAAGTGAACAAGGGCAAAACCCATGTTCGCGATAACCTCGACCTAAAACGTATGATGATTACGGTTTGGGCTTGTGCTTTCCCCGCGATGTTCGTGGGTATGTACAACGTAGGTTTGCAAGCTCAATTAGCGCTCGTGGCTGGTTTTGCTACCCCTGACGTATGGCAAGTGAGCTTGTTTAGCATGTTCGGTACCGAACTGACGGCTAACTCTGGCTGGCCAGCGCTGATGTGGTATGGCGCCTGTTTCTTCCTACCTATCTACGCGGTGACGTTCGCCGTCGGTGGTATCTGGGAAGTGCTGTTTGCCTCTGTCCGCGGTCATGAAGTCAACGAAGGTTTCTTCGTTACCTCTATCCTGTTCGCTTTAACGCTGCCAGCAACTATCCCATTATGGATGGTGGCGCTGGGTATCACCTTCGGTGTGGTCGTGGCGAAAGAAGTGTTCGGTGGTACAGGGCGTAACTTCTTAAACCCAGCACTCGCGGGTCGTGCCTTCCTGTTCTTCGCGTATCCGCTGAACATGTCGGGTGATACCTCATGGGTTGTGGCTGACGGTTACTCTGGTGCAACTGCACTGAGCCAAGCGGCATCTGGCACCTTAGATTACGCCATTAATCAAAACTGGTGGGATGCGTTCTTCGGTTTCATTCCTGGTTCTGTCGGTGAAGTGTCTACATTAGCGATTCTGTTAGGTGGTCTGGTCATCATCTATACCCGTATTGCTTCATGGCGCATTGTTGGTGGTGTGATGGTGGGTATGATTGCCATTTCTACGCTGCTTAACTTTGTCGGTAGTGACACTAACCCAATGTTTGCAATGCCTTGGTACTGGCACTTAGTGTTAGGTGGTTTTGCGTTTGGCATGATGTTTATGGCGACAGACCCAGTGTCAGCGTCATTTACTAACCAAGCTAAATGGGCATACGGTATCTTGATCGGTGCAATGGCTGTGTTTATCCGCGTGATTAACCCTGCATTCCCAGAAGGCATGATGTTAGCGATTCTGTTTGCTAACCTGTTCGCGCCATTGTTCGACCACTTCGTGGTTCAGGCAAATATCAAGCGGAGGATTGCCCGTGGCTAGTAATAAAGATTCGTTCGGCAGAACGTTATTTATCGTCGTTGGCTTATGTCTAATTTGTGCGATATTTGTGTCTACTGCAGCTGTGTTACTGAGACCGACTCAAGCAGAAAATAAACTGCTTGATAAGCAAAAGTACATTCTGGAAGCCGCTGGTCTTATCGATACTAAAGCTGGCAAAGTGACCAAAGCGCAAATTCTGGATACATACGGCAAACACATCGAAGCTAAACTGGTCGATTTGAAAACGGGTGCTTGGGTTGAGGGTGTTGATGCTGACACTTATGATCAACGTAAAGCTTCTCGTGATGTGAAAACCTCATTTGTACCTGAGAATGACATCGCTTCAGTGAAACGTGTTGCTGATAAGGCTGTGGTTTATCTTGTTCGTGACGGGCAAGGTAAATTAACCAGTGTCATTCTGCCAATCCATGGTTATGGCCTATGGTCTACTATGTATGCCTTCCTTGCTATGGATGCTGACCTAAACACAGTGCAAAGCTTAGTCTACTACGAGCACGGCGAAACGCCGGGCTTAGGTGGCGAAGTGCAAAATGCTCAGTGGAAAGCGAAATGGCATGGCAAAAAGTTATTTGATGAGCAAGGTAAACTCGCTATCAGCGTAACGAAAAACCCAACTGTTGCTAGCACTGAGTACGGTGTAGATGCATTATCTGGCGCAACCTTAACGAGTAACGGTGTACAACATTCACTGACATTCTGGTTGGGTAAAGAAGGTTTTGCGAGTTTCATTGAAAAAGCACGCAATGGAGGTCTCAACTAATGTCTGACGCTAAAGAACTGAAACAGGTTCTGACCGGACCTATAGTCAACAACAACCCGATTGCTTTACAAGTACTTGGTGTATGTAGTGCATTAGCGGTAACGAGCAAGCTCGAAACTGCACTGGTAATGGCGTTGGCGTTAACTGCGGTAACTGCGTTTTCGAACCTGTTTATCTCAATGATCCGTAATCATATTCCAAGCAGTGTGCGTATTATCGTACAGATGACCATTATTGCCTCTTTGGTAATCGTGGTTGACCAATTGCTGCAGGCTTATGCTTATCAGATCTCTAAGCAGCTGTCGGTATTCGTCGGTCTGATTATTACGAACTGTATCGTAATGGGTCGTGCCGAAGCTTACGCGATGAAAACACCGCCAATGATGAGCTTTATGGATGGTATCGGTAACGGTTTAGGTTACGGTGCAATTCTGTTAGCTGTTGGCTTCGTACGTGAACTGTTTGGTAACGGTTCTCTGTTCGGTGTTGAAATCCTGCACAAGATCTCTGATGGCGGCTGGTACCAACCAAACGGTCTGCTACTACTGCCTCCGAGTGCGTTCTTCCTGATCGGTGTTTTGATTTGGATTATTCGTACCTATAAGCCAGAGCAAGTTGAAGCAAAAGGGTAAGTGCGATGGAACATTATATTAGCCTGTTAATTCGCTCTGTTTTCATTGAAAACATGGCACTGGCCTTCTTCCTAGGTATGTGTACTTTCTTGGCTGTGTCTAAGAAAGTCACTACAGCCATGGGCCTAGGGATTGCGGTAGTTGTAGTGTTAACTATCTCTGTCCCAGCAAACCAAGTTATCTATCAAGGGCTGCTAGCTCCTGGTGCACTTGCTTGGGCTGGCGCACCTGAAGCTGACTTAAGCTTCTTGAAATTCATTACCTTTATCGGTGTGATTGCGGCTTTGGTTCAAATTCTGGAAATGGCACTGGACAAGTACTTTCCACCTTTGTACAACGCATTAGGTATTTTCTTACCTTTGATCACAGTGAACTGCGCGATTTTCGGTGCGGTATCATTCATGGTTGAGCGTGACTACAAGCTGGGCGAGAGTGTGGTGTTTGGTTTCGGCTCAGGAGTGGGTTGGGCATTAGCTATCGTATTGATGGCCGGTATCCGTGAGAAGCTGAAGTATGCCGACGTGCCTAACGGCCTACGTGGTTTAGGGATTACCTTTATCACCGCTGGTTTGATGGCCTTAGGTTTCATGTCGTTTTCAGGTGTGTCTCTGTAAGAGATACATAACGGCTTCTTGAATTGGACCTTCTAAGGATAAGTTAATGGATATTCTTGGTATTTTTAAATCTACTCCGCTCGAGGTTTACCTCGGTGTGAGTATGTTTACTGCTATCGTCCTCATCTTGGTATTAGTGATTTTATTCGCTAAGTCTAAGTTAGTGGCTAGTGGTGACATCACGATCGGCATTAATGACGATCCTGAAAAAGCGATTACAACCGGTGCGGGCGGTAAGTTGTTAGGCGTTTTGGCTAACAGCGGTATCTTCGTATCGAGTGCGTGTGGTGGCGGTGGCTCATGTGGCCAATGTCGCGTGGTGATTAAGTCTGGCGGCGGCGATATTCTGCCAACGGAACTTGACCACATCAGCAAAGGTGATGCCCGTAAAGGTTGTCGTCTTTCTTGTCAGGTTAACGTTAAGAACGATATGGAAATCGAGCTTGACGAAGAAATCTTTGGTATCAAGAAATGGGAATGTGAAGTTATCTCTAACGATAACAAAGCCACTTTCATTAAAGAACTGAAGCTGCAAATTCCTGATGGCGAGTCTGTACCATTCCGTGCTGGCGGTTATATTCAAATCGAAGCACCAGCTCATCATATTAAATATGCAGATTTTGATGTACCTGCACAATACCGTGGCGACTGGGAACACTTCGGTTTCTTCAATCTTGAATCTAAGGTTGATGAAGAAACTATCCGTGCATACTCAATGGCTAACTACCCAGAAGAGTTCGGCATTATTATGCTGAACGTGCGTATTGCTACGCCTCCACCACGTAACTTGACTCTGCCTTGCGGTAAGATGTCATCTTACATTTGGAGCTTAAAAGCTGGCGATAAAGTGACAATTTCTGGCCCATTCGGTGAATTCTTCGCGAAAGATACCGATGCAGAAATGGTGTTTATCGGCGGTGGTGCGGGTATGGCGCCAATGCGTTCACATATCTTCGACCAGCTGAAGCGTCTTCAGTCTAAACGTAAGATGAGCTTCTGGTACGGTGCACGTTCTAAGCGTGAAATGTTCTACGTAGAAGATTTCGACGGCCTAGCGGCTGAGAATGATAACTTCGTATGGCATGTGGCACTTTCAGATCCTCAACCAGAGGATAACTGGGATGGTTACACAGGTTTTATTCATAACGTATTGTATGAAAACTATCTGAAAAACCATGATGCTCCAGAAGATTGTGAGTTCTACATGTGTGGACCTCCAATGATGAACGCTGCCGTAATTGGTATGTTGAAAAATCTTGGTGTCGAAGACGAAAACATCCTGTTGGATGACTTCGGCGGCTAATGTTCATTAGTCCTAGATAGAAAAGTTGCAGATGTTGAGGTTAACCTTTCATCTGCAACTTTTGCATTTAAGGGCCCAAATAAGAGTAGTAGGTCACTATGTTTCAGACCTTAAAGATCAATACCTCAGTGTTAAAGTATTCATTTAACTGGCTAGTCCTCGTGGGACTGGCCTTTTTTGTTTCAGCCTGTTCTAAGCAAAACGAAGTCATTTCGTTGGCCGGCAGCACTATGGGCACGACTTATCACATTAAAGTCGTCCCGAATGAGCAGATGCCGACGGCGCAGTTACTTCAAGCGGAAATTGATTTAGCCCTTGAGCTAGTCAATGACCAGATGTCGACCTATCGGCCTAATTCAGAATTATCCCGTTTCAACCAATTGCCATTGGAGCAAAGTGTTGAAGTCTCACCGGATACCATAAAAGTGGTGCAAGAGGGAATACGTTTATATCAAGTGACGGATAAGGCACTTGATATTACCTTAGGTCCTTTAGTTAATCTGTGGGGTTTTGGACCTGATAAGCGTCCAACGAAAGTTCCGACACAGGCTGATATTGATGCGGCTAAAGCCAAAACAGGGATTAGTGAACTTTCCATTGAAGGCAACCGTCTAAGTAAGCACAACACCTATTTATATGTAGATTTATCATCAATCGCGAAGGGATTTGGGGTTGATAAGATCGCTTCCATTCTTGATAAATACCACGCGACAGGGTATTTAGTTGAAATCGGTGGCGAACTGAGTATCAAAGGTGCCAAAGGTGATGGAAGCTCTTGGCGTGTTGCTATAGAGCAACCGACCAATGATGGCTCTGAAGCCGTACAGCAGGTTATTGCACCTGGTACTATGGCGATGGCGACCTCTGGCGACTATCGTAATTATTATGAAGAAGACGGCCAACGTTTTACGCATATAATCGATCCGCGTACTGGTTTGCCGATAAATCATAAGTTAGCATCCGTGACTGTATTGCATCAAAATTGTATGACGGCCGACGGTTTTGCGACGGCCATGATGGTTTTGGGCACAGAAGCATCATTGGAGCTTGCCAAGAAGGAACACTTGGCGATAATGCTAATCGAAAAGCAAGGCGACGGATTTAAGGTCTATTACAGCGACGCCTTCAAGCCTTTCCTTATTTAGTTTTTGGAGTAAACCATGACCTCTTTTATCGCGGCATTTGTGATCTTGTTAGTCTTCTTTTTGCTCATGTCGATTGGTTATCTCATCAAGCGCAAAGCCGTTGAAGGAAGTTGTGGCGGTTTAGGTGTTCTAGGGATTGAAAAAGCGTGTGATTGTGATGACCCTTGTGACAAACGTAAACGTCGTATGGCCGCTGAAGAAGCGCGTCGTGAGAAGTTAACGAAAGACCGCATTATCTAAATAGTCTTGATTCGATCATAGCCTCCGATTTAGGGGGCTATTTTTTGCCTCGTATTTTCTTACACGGGTTAATCATTTGAGATTTATCCTTGGGATTAGAGTGGGATAGCAAGTTAATCTAAGCAGGAATGAGAATGCTTTTCATCATTAAGTGAGTGAAATATAAAGATAATTTGAGTTGGTCGATAAATTGTACTAGGCTAGAAGCTTGATTTAGATCAATCTTTTCACGCTTACCAAGGATAGTAACTTATGAAAGGTCATCCTAAAGTGGTTGGGCAACTGAATCGGGTGCTTACCTGTGAGTTGACCGCCATCAATCAATATTTCCTCCATGCCCGCATGTTTAAACATTGGGGCTTAGAGAAGTTAAACCACGTCGAATACAAAAAATCCATCCAAGATATGAAGCATGCCGATAAGCTCATCGAGCGAGTGCTGTTTTTGGAAGGTCTGCCTAATCTGCAACAACTCGAAAAACTTCGCATTGGTGAACATAGCCAAGAGATGCTCGACTGCGATCTGGCCATGGTGCAAGAGCAGCTTACATTGCTGCGTGATGCGATCAGCTTGTGTGAAGCCGAACAGGACTATGTGAGCCGCGATCTGCTGGAAGATATTCTCGAAGACGAAGAAGAGCACTTAGATTGGCTCGAGTCGCAGCAAGAGCTCATTACGCTAACCGGTATTCAAAATTATCTACAATCGCAAATTAGCGACCAATAGGAGCAAGATATGAAAGGCGATAAAGACGTTATCGATGCGTTAAATCGACTCCTAACGGGAGAACTCTCGGCAATGGATCAGTATTTTGTCCATGCCCATATGTATGAAGATTGGGGCCTGAATGAACTCTATGAGCGTATCGCCCATGAGTCAGATGATGAGAAAGCCCATGCAGCCAAATTAGTGCAGCGCATTTTATTCCTCGAAGGTACACCCAATGTTGCCGCCCGTGAGGCATTGAACATAGGTAAAGATGTAGAAGAGATGCTACGTAATGATCTTGCCTATGAATACAAGGTCGCGGACGATTTGCGCAAAGTGATTGCACTGTGTGAGCAGAAGCAAGATTACCAGACCCGTGAAATCCTTGAAGTATTACTCGACGATACAGAGTCTGACCATATGTATTGGCTCGAAAAACAACTTGGGCTTATTGACCGTGTTGGATTGCAAAACTACCTGCAAACTAAGATGTGAGCCTTAGATTGTTAGGTTGAGTAAATACCTAGGCCACTGAGTGTAATGGCCTAGGAAACTCAGTTATTAAGTATGTCTGTTGTTCCTCACACTTGTCTTGTTCTCTTTTCCTGCGCTAGGCCACATCTTATTGGCCCCAAATCTATCAGGAATACTTGATTACTGTTTTTATATACAGTATTTTGGCGTTGGAGGAATTCAACGTGCGAAAAATTATTCATATCGATATGGACTGCTATTTTGCTGCAGTGGAAATGCGCGACTTTCCTGAGTACCGTGGCAAGCCTTTAGCCGTGGGTGGCAGTAGCGACCGTCGCGGTGTTATCAGTACTTGCAGTTACGAGGCACGTAAATTCGGTGTACGTTCAGCAATGGCAACGGCTTATGCCTTTAAGTTGTGCCCTGAGCTGATTTTAGTACCAGGCCGGATGCAGGTTTACAAAGAAGTGTCGCTACAAATTCGTGAAATATTTTCCCGCTATACCCAATTAATTGAGCCGCTTTCCTTAGATGAAGCTTATTTGGATGTGAGTGAGTGCCAACAATATAAGGGCTCTGCGACCTTGATTGCCCAAGCGATTCGTCGCGATATCTTAGCCGAAACGGGTTTAACCGCATCGGCGGGTATCGCGCCAGTAAAATTTTTAGCTAAGGTCGCCTCGGATCTGAACAAGCCAAACGGCCAATATGTCATTACGCCAGAGACGCTTTCTGAGTTTGTTAAGACCTTATCGCTGCGTAAAATTCCCGGTGTTGGCAAAGTCACCGCCGAAAAGCTCTCTTCGCTCGGGCTCAATACCTGTGGCGATGTGCAAGCTTATTCTAAACCTGAGCTCTTAGCGCGATTCGGTAAGTTTGGTGGTGTGTTGATTGAGCGTTCCCAAGGCATAGATGAACGGGGTATATCTGCCGACAGAGAGCGCAAATCAGTGGGTGTTGAAACCACGTTAGCAAAGGATATTTATAGCTTAGAGCAGTGCCAGCAGGTGATGCCGAGTTTGATCCAAGAACTGTCGTTGCGTTTAAGTCGCAGTGCTAAGGAACGCAAAATACATAAACAGGTGGTCAAACTTAAGTTTAACGATTTCAAGCAGACTACAATTGAGCACCGCAGCGATGAAGTCTCGATTGTAATGTTCTATGAGCTACTCGCACAGGCTATGGAAAGGCAAGAAGGCCGTGGCATTCGTCTATTGGGTATTTCGGTCGGCCTTACCGATTCTACTCTTGTCGTCACCACAAGCTTAAACGGCCAGACTCAGCTGGATTTAGCACTCTAGCCGTTTATTGAGTTGATAAGCCGCAGACTCATGCCTGCATTGGCTCAATAAGCCTCGGGTGGATTCGCCAACATAAAATCAATTAACAGTCTGACCCGTAAGGGCAGGTTGTCCCGATCGCGATACATCAAGTAGGCGGTGCGCGGAATACCTTGCCACTCGGGCAGTATTTGAATGAGTTTGCCACTTCGTATCTGTTCACTCGCCATGCTGATGGGTATGAGTCCAATCCCAAGCCCCGCCACCACGGCCTGACAGGCAATCGCCATATCATCGACGGCTAATTTGATATTCCCCCTTGGTTCAAACTCGACATTTTCCCCTGTGCTATTGTGCTGTAAACTCCAAGTTTTTGTGGGCTTGGCGATGATAATCGAATGCTGATCCAGCTCTTCAATCGATTGCAGCGCATGCCACTGCGTTGCCGATGTGCTGGCGCAAAGTACAAAGCTAATCGTGGTAAGTGGCCTTGCAATCCAATCGGGATCTTTAGGTGCGCCCACTCGAAAGGCGATATCGATGGCGTTTTCACTGACATCGATATTCATGTTCGACAGACTTAAATCGATATCAATATTGGGATAATGCCGTTGGAAGGCGTTGAGTGATTCACCCAGCCAGCGATAGGTTGTATTGATGGGCGCCGAGATCCGCAATTTGCCAACCGCTTGATGTTTATCCGCATGCAACTCACCAGATACCTGGTTTAACTCGATAAATAGCGGGCCGCAGCGTTCGAGATACCGCTGACCTGTGGCGGTAAGGTTGACTCTATGGGCGTCTCTGTGCAGTAAACGCAGACCTAAGGATTGTTCTAACAGATTGATTCGACGGCTTAAGGTTGAAGGTGGAATGCCTAAGTGCTGCGCCGCGAGCTTAAAACTCCCTTGCTGTGCCACCACCCAAAATAAGCGCATATCGTCTAAGGAATAATTAAGTTTCATATTTGGAATTTAAGCTCTCAATCTTGTTGGTTTTAATAATATATGAAACTTATAAACTAAGCTCAATCCCAATTACCTCCCTAGAGGCCGATATGAAATCCCATACACCTTACATGACATTCGTTTGTCTACTGATTTGCGTTTTTAGCTGGGGCAGTGTGTTTCCGATTGCTAAGCGAGTGCTGGAGGAGATGTCAGGAGAGTCCCTCGTCTTCTGGCGTTTTACCATTGCGGCTGTGACTCTAGCGTTATATATCGTTTTTACTCGTCAGGCTTGGCCCAAATTGAGTTTGGTGCAATATATTGTCATAGCGTTAGTGGGTGTGATTGGTGTAGGCGGCTTAAATCTGGCGTTATTTAATGGCCTGCAGCATACCTCTGCTGCCAATGGTGCCTTGATTATGGCGCTCAGCCCGCTGGTGACTTCAATCGTCAATGCGCTATTACAGCGTGAATGGCTCAGCAGACAACAAGTGTTTAGCTTAGTGGGGGGATTGGCGGGCGTACTGCTAGTGATCACCAACGGTAGTGTGCAGCAGTTGCTCAACTTTAGTTTTAACCAAGGTGATGTGATGATTGCCGCCGGCATGTTGGCGTGGAGTGGTTATACCATTTGTTCGCAACGGGTCGGCCATTGGTTGCCTGTGTTGCCCTTTACCTTGCTGAGTATGATAGCTGCCAGTGTGTCTATGTCCGTGGTTGGGCTTGGCCGAGGTGAATTTCACCCTTGGCTGGAGTTGATGGAACTGTCGGCAACGGCTTTTTCTAGCGTGCTCTACATAGGTTTGTTCGCCACTGTGCTCGGTTATCTGTTTTGGATTAACGGTGTTAAGGCGCTTGGCCCCGCTAAGGCATCGATTTTTTTTAATCTCGTGCCCGTTTTTGCAGCATTAACGGCGTTAGCCATGGGGCAGGCGGTGACGGAAATTCAGTTGGTAGGGATGCTGATCGTGATCCTTGCGTTGATGTTACCTATGTTAGTCAACCTACGCGAGGCAAGAGGCTTAGTGGTTAAGCGCTGCTAATCGGTGCTAGCTTTGCTGTTTAAATATAAGGGAGCACCTGAATTCAGATAATCACTGCGACAGGTTTATGCTCCCTTATTCGTTTGAGGGGACCTTTCAAACATCACTGATTTACAAAAGGTAACTTATATAAAAGCTTTCACTCTCAACAAATTACAGTTTAAAGCGGCTGACCAGCGCAGTGAGATTACTCGCCATTGACGAGAGTTGTACGCTTGCTGCGTAGATTTCATCAGTGGTTCGTAGACTCTCCTCCGACTGTTCGGCAATGTGTTGAATATTTTGATGGCTCTCGTTGGCCATAGTGGTTTGCGCTTTAGCCGCGAGGGCGATTTGATTGTTCATCTCACTAATTTGGCTGACCATTTCTGCAATATGCGCTAAGGCTTCACCGGCATTACTGGCGGCTTCTACGCTTGAGATAGCCTTTTCATTACCGATATTAATCGCTGCCACAGCGCTTTGAGTGCCATTTTGCACATTGGCGATCATCAATTTAATTTCTTCGGTTGATTGGTGAGTCTTAGAGGCAAGGGATCGCACTTCATCGGCAACCACTGCAAACCCGCGTCCTTGTTCGCCTGCTCGCGCCGCTTCAATTGCGGCGTTAAGGGCTAATAGATTCGTCTGTTCGGCAATGGCTTGAATCACCTCAAGCACGCGGCCGATATGTTGGCCTTCCTGTTCGAGTTTATTGATCTGCATTTCTGCCGTGCCTACATCTCCCGCAAGTTCACGAATCACATTGATGGTTTTTTTCACTCTTGCCTGACCGTCGGCGGTAAATACGTCGGCTTGTTTAGCGGCATCGGCGGCATGACTGGCACTGACTGATACTTCTTGCACTGATGCGGCAATATGATCGCTGGCATCGGCGATTCTGTGGGTTGCAGCTTGTTGATCCATCAAGGTATGTTTTGCTGATGCGCTGGTTTTGGCTAGACCTTCGGCAGCGGTGTTGAGTTCTGCTGTAGACTGTTTAAATTGCGAGATAATACCGTGTAAGTTATCGAGAAAATGATTGAATGCCTTGGCGAGATCACCAAGCTCGTCTTTAGAGGTTAAGTGGACTCGTTCGGTCAAATCGCCATCACCATCGGTAATGTCGTGGATTTTTGCGAGTAAAACCGCCAGCGGTTTGCTGATGAGTTTAGGCAGTGCAACGATAAAGAGTATGCAGATCAAGAGACTGATGGCTAAGGCAATTAACTGCATCTGTTGTCCATGATTGGCATCATCATCTACTTGGGCTATCGCTGCGGTAGTATTACTATTTAAATCATTGATTAAATGATTAATGTTCTGGTGTAGTTGCTCGAATTGCGTTGCTGCTTGACCGAAACTAAGATCAATCGCCGTCGTTCTACCGTTACGGCCATTTTGGGTGCGTTGATTACTGATTTCTGTGGTTGTCGCTCGCCAAGTATCGAAACTGTGATTTAATTCATTGAGCTTATCTTTAGCGAGGGGACTTGTGGTCACATCGGCAAACTTATCAATATGTTCTTTAACCAGAGAGATACTATTAGTGTGCTGCTTTAAAAGGTCGTTGTAAGAGTCTGTGCCCACGTTAACAAACATCAGGCTGCGCTCGGCCACTTGAGCTTGATAAAGCTCTTTATCGGCCTGTAGGAGTTCAGATTGGCTAGGTAAGTATTCAAGCGCGAGTGTATTCGCGCTGTGATTTAAGGCTTTGAGTCCTAAAATGCCAGTTGAAGAGGCGAAGATGACTACGCCGGCGAGTAGCAGACTCGGATAAGTCAGTTTCTGATTAACGGATAGATCTTTATACCATTCCATAGTCACGCCCTCCTTGATTGATGCACTGAAAAGGTGAGAGCCGCAATAACCTCTGTGGTAAGAGGATGCAGCCCATCACTGGCGTTCTCTGGCAATTAGAGTCCAAATTGATCTAGGTTGATCCCAATCGTGATAGCACCAATTGCAGCATCGCCATCCATCACTGGAATAGAAATTTGTACTAGATAGGCTTGGGAGCTCTCGTCAAATTTGACCGGACCTATGTGTTTATCGCCTTTGCCATTGGCGAAGGATTTTTGCCATTTATCCTCATCACCCTGCCAATAATCTGAAGTTTTACTGATCATGGCGACGTTCGCGCCTTGATTGTCCATGAGGAAAATTTCTTGGTAGTAAGGTTTGCTGGCTTCGAAGGTCGTGAGAAACTTAGCCGCTTCGTTGTTCATCAGGGATGACATAAAGTCATCAATACCTGCGGTGGCAATCCATTTTTCATCTAATGTTTTGATTGAATCTAAGCTTTTGCCTTGGGCGTTTTGCGCTTTAACGGCATTCACCAGTACCACTTCTCTGCCTAATGGCATCAGTGAATCGGCTAGGTTGATAACGGCTTTGGGGACTTCTTCGGCGAAACTGAGGTTACTGCTGAGCAGTAGTGCGGCGGCTGACAAGATTTTACCAAATTTCATGATCTCTATTCCTTAAGGTCACAGTATTGAAGGGGAAAGCGGTTATCTCTAAAAGCGCGATAAGCAAAAATACGTTAGGGTCAGACAGAACAACTATAGTAGAAAATTCAAGTTATTCAGTTCTTTCATAAAAATTTTATCGATGGCATTTCTACACAAATAGAATCCGCGGTAAAAAATAAGGCCACATCTGACTTGAGCAGATGTGGCCTTGAATTGAGTGAGCTAGGGTAAGGTTAGAACATTAAGCCTTGACTGGAATGCGCTCGAGTACGGCTAATAATAATGTCCAATATTGGCCGACTGTGGTGATGTTTACCATTTCGTCTGGACCGTGTGGATAGCGAATGGTGGGACCTATCGAGACCATGTCCATGTCTGGATAGGGTTTCTTGAATAGGCCGCACTCGAGACCAGCATGGATCACCATGATCACTGGCTCTTTGTGGTAAATGTCTTGATAGGTTTCGCGCACTATCGCCATTACAGGTGAGCTGTTATCTGGCTTCCAGCCTGGGTAAGCACCGCTTAAATCGATATCGGCTCCGGCTAAGTTGGTCAGCGCAGTTAACATGCCTTCGACTTGAGTACGGCCAGAATCGATCAGCGAGCGGATAAGGCACAGGATAGTGACTTCTTCATCGTTAGTGCTGATAACGCCAACGTTGAGTGAGGTTTCAGTCACACCTTCGACTTCATCACTCATGCGGATCACGCCGTTCGGACACACATGCAGCAAATCGATCAGGGTATTTTGGCTGTTTTCGCTCATCACACGTTTTGGTGTTGGGATAGTGTTTAACACTAAACGCATATCGGGATCGGCAATGGCGAGTTCGGTGCGGATAAGCGCTTCAAACTCAGCGACTTTTTCGTTTAATGCGCTGACGTTTTCTTCTGGCAACATAAAGCTGATGTTGGCTTCCCGTGGGATCGCATTACGCAGTGAACCGCCGCTAAATTGGGTCAACTCCAATGCTAAATCATCTGCGTTTTCAAAGAGGAAACGCGCCAATAGCTTGTTGGCATTGCCACGACCTAAGTGAATGTTCACCCCAGAGTGGCCGCCTTTTAAGCCAGATAAGTGCAGGCTAAAGGCTGAGTAACTTTGCTCAGAGGCTTGCCACACCATAGGCAGGGTGATTTGAGCATCGACACCGCCGGCGCAGCCCATGTAGATTTCACCTTCTTGCTCTGAGTCGGTATTGATCAGAATGTCAGCGTCTAACATGCCCGCCTGTAAACCGAAGGCGCCTGTCATGCCAGCTTCTTCATCTATCGTCAGCAGCACTTCTAATGGGCCGTGTTTGATATCATCAGAGCCTAAAATGGCTAAAGCCGATGCCATGCCAATACCGTTATCTGAACCTAAGGTTGTACCCTTGGCTTTAACCCAATCGCCATCGACATAAGCTTCGATAGGATCTTTAGTAAAATCATGCACTTTATCGGCATTTTTTTGTGGCACCATATCGATATGGGCTTGAATAACCACGATTTTACGATCTTCCATACCCGGCGTCGCAGGTTTACGGATGATCAAGTTGCCAACGGCATCCTCAACGACGGCAAGTTGTTTACTTTTAGCCCACGCTTGAATGTGCTGGCTTAAGGCTTGCTCATGCTTAGATGGATGGGGAATCGCGCAAATTTGTTCGAACCATTGCCATAATGGCTGCGGGTATAACTGACTTAAGGCTGTCACTTGAGTGTCCCTCATAAGGTCTTGTGGGTATAGGGCAAATTTGCGGCCATTCTACCACATTCTGTGCAGCCAAATAATCTCAGTGTCACAGGCTTTTGGTGAGCTGGCAGCCAAAGTTTCCAGTTCGATTTTTTCTGGGAGTGTCGGTAGCACTTTTAGATTGGTAATTAAGCGATAGAGCGGGAATAATGCAGGCACAATAATGAAAAAGGATGGGTCATGTTTCAAGTTAACTTCGTTGATGTAAAAGCAGAAAATGCCATTTTTGATGGTGAAGGCTGGGATGCGGTTGTGGTGGTGACGCCCGATCTGGATTCTATCGGTTTTGATGAGATAGGTTTATTGGCTCAGCACGGTGCCCACGTGGATAAGCGCGTGGGTAAGAGCCCGACATTACTGTTTGCCCCAGGGCTTGCGGGAGGGCGTTTGATCATTGCCCCTGTCACCCAAGTGAATGACGAGTATGTGGACGTGCGAGTCTATGCCAATGCTGCAAGGGCGGCGATTGCTATCGCAAAAGAGGCGGGCGCCAAACGTCCGTTGTTATATGTGGTGCCATCGAAGGAGCTGCGTTTTAGTTTTGCCTCTGAAGTCGCGGCGTTAGCCTGCGGTCAAGAACTGTGGCAAACCTTAGAGCTGCGTGAAGCGACGGGCTTAACACCTGCATTTGAGGCCATAGGGTTATTATCTTCATCAACCCATAACAGCAATTTGCTCAATGCCTTAGAAGCGGGCCGCGTATTAGCACGGGATTTGTGTGGTACTGAACCTGAGCGCATGTCGGCTAAAGCCTTTGCCGATTATTGTCTGCAATCCTTAGCGGGCAGCGTGATCAAAACCGCAGTGGTAGAAGACAGAGATATTTTAGAGCGTGATTATCCGCTGCTCAGTGCTGTGGCGCGTTCTTCTTTTGCCGTCGGTCGTCATCAGCCTCGGGTGGTGAAACTAGAGTATCTGCCAGAGGGTCAAGTGACTCGCACTTTCCTGTTTGCGGGTAAGGGCGTGATTTACGATACCGGCGGCGCCGATCTGAAAGTCGGCGGCGCTATGGCGGGCATGAGTCGTGATAAAGGCGGTGCTTCTGCCGTGGCGGGTTTATTTAAAACTCTGTCAATGCTCAAGCCTAAAGGTATTCGAGTGATTGCCGAGTTAGGTTTAGTGCGTAACAGCATAGGCAGCGAAGCCTTCGTGACCGATGAAATCATCACTAGCCATGCGGGTGTGCGGGTACGAATTGGTAATACGGATGCCGAAGGGCGCTTAGTGCTGGCGGATTTACTGAGCCATTTACGTATCAAAGCCGTGTCGGCGGTGAAGCCTGAGATGTTTTCGGTAGCAACACTCACAGGTCATGTCGTGCGTTGTTATGGCAGCTATCCCGCGGCGGTGGAAAACTCAGTGGCGAGTTCACAGCAATGCGCTGTCACTTTACAACAGCAGGCGACTCAATGGGGCGAACCCTTTGAAGTGTCTACATTACGCCCTGAAGACTTCGCTAAGATCCGCGATGTGTCAGGCGCTGCTGAAATATTATCTTCCAATAATGCGCCATCATCGATTACCGCCCGTGGACATCAATATCCCGCGGCGTTTTTACTGAAAGCGTCGGGGCTATTTGACCATGGTGTAACAGCCCCTATTCCATTGGCTTACATACACTTAGATATCGCAGGCAGTGCAACAGAAGGTGATCCGCTCTACGGCAAACCTACAGCGAGTCCGCTGGTGGGCTTGTATCAATATCTGATCAATCGCTAACGGGTAGGGCGTGTTGACGTTTCAGGGTTATTTTTGCAGCGAGTTGGCTGGCTTTTATGCAAGGTAAAGCCCGTGCGGTGTAGTTATTCTACATAAACGGGCGATAACGCAGCAGAAATGCCAGCCAAACGCTGCCCGAAGGGTTCGTCTGGCAAGCTCTTGCTCTTTGTCACTCGTCATTTGAGTAGAATAACTACACGTCACTCCTCGTTTCGCGATCACGAGCTTGCCAGAGCGAACAAAATTTAATCTCGAAACGTCAACACGCCCTAGTAACAAATAGAAATAATTCTGTAATATCTTATTTATTAGATATTTACAGGGTTATTTCTGTTTTTCTGTGAAGCAGGTCGCCATTAACCTCACTATAATTGTGTAATTTAATTACATTAAAAAGCCTTAATCAAAAAAAATACAAATAAAGGTTGTAATAAAACTACAAATCCATATAATTACTTTCGTGGATTAGGCACTACGCCTTTCCTCTCTAGTCTATCCAGGATGGATATTTTTCTCCAAGGACCTGAGTGACAAGTCGTCTCAACGGATATGAGAATCTCTAGTTCCAAGGAACCGAGCCAAGCTTCACTAGAGTACTTAATCACAACTAATTTAGGAGTATTGACTATGTCTTATACAGGCAACAACCATATTTATTGGCAAAACACTTGGTTTAACACTGATGTTTTGCGTGGCGGTTTATTCGCCATGAGCTTTAAGGCCTAACCCTCCTTAAAGTTTGAGTTTCCATCATCCATCAACCTTTGTATCGCCTTTTTTGGCGTGTTTAGACTCAAGTAGCATATTGATGTTTTTGCATGGATATGCCAGGTTTTTCCCGCTAGCGCGGTAATGTACTTCCCCGAAAGGGACGCTTGAAATATGTCTTTGCCTGCTCATTGAGCAGGCTTTTTTTTGTCTTTTTTTCGCTTAAGCATTTAACGGTTTTGCCTGATGGCAATGAGCGTAAACGGTTCGTTTTAGAAGTGATGCGGTATGGACAACAAATGGATAAGGGGTTCAATATACAAGCTATCGGCCTATCGCTTGTGCACTTGTTACTCAGGGACTGTTTATGGACACTAAGCTGTTTTTTCAAAATGGTAAGTTAACACTGGATGTCAACCCCAGTGAGATGCGAATGTCGCATTGGGTTTATGCGCCAGTGTTAATCAATACTGAAACGGCGGAAGTGCTTTTTGATTTATCAGGGAAGGGCTGGGATTTTCGGTCAGCAGAAGAAAATGGTGATGACATCATTTTAAAGCTTGCCCGTTATCCTGATGCGAACAACGTATTTAGGCTCGTTCTGAATATATCAAAAGACCGAGCAAGCCTTAACGGTAATATTTTTTCAATTAATGATGTGTGTAAGGTATTAGAGGATATTGCCTAACAAGTGATATATGGACATCTTGGTTTTTATTTATAAATCATAGCTTTAAATCTGCAAGGATATATGCGGCAACCCCTACCCAACTTAATAGTAAAAGCGTTATGGCAATCCAAGTCGCGGTGGTGAACTGACGTTGAGATTCGAATAATTCGTCTGAATCCTCTAGTTCATCAGTGTCATTAATTGTACGAGATTTTGCTCTCAACTGTTGTTTACGTGCTTTATCCCGTTCGCGAGCTTTGGCTTTTTGCAGCTTTTTATATTCAGCTATACCTTTTTTTATCCCTTGGGCAATGAGTTTAGTTTGCTCTTTGGTTTGTCCCGGCTTTTGGGTGGCTTTGGCTGCGACCAGTGCTTCTTGTTGAGTTTCTGTCGAGATAGTGGGTTTCATCTGGGCTCTGCCTAAATTAATGCGGCTGTGGCTAAAAGGTGATAGCTAAAGTGTAAACGCAGCGATTATACCCACATTAGACCTCAAAAACGTAAGATGAATATCTTCTTTCCATTAAAAAATCAGTGGATGTCCACCCTGTGGGGCGGGGATATATACGGGCTCGTAGTCCCATACTTCCCTAATGGTATCAACCGACAGAGCATCGGATGGCGTGCCTTCACTGACGATTCGCCCTTGTTTTAACACAATTAATTGATCGCTATAGCGCGCGGCTTGGTTCAAGTCATGCAGTACTACTATTACAGTGTAGCCTTGTTGGTGAGCTAAGTTTTGGGCTAACTCAAGTACTCTGTGCTGCTGGGCAAGATCCAACGCTGATGTTGGTTCATCCAGTAATAGTACGGGCGGAAACGGCGATTGCCTGAGTTGAGTTAAGACTCTGGCGAGTTGGACTCGCTGTTTCTCGCCGCCAGAGAGGGTTGGATAGCTGCGCTTAGCCAGATGGGTTAAGCCCACTTGCGCCAGTTGCTCGGCAACTAACGCATCTCCTTCTATCTTACTGATGGTTAAGGGATATAAGCCCATTGCTACGACTTCTGACACAGTGAAGGGAAAGGTGAGGCTGGCGTGTTGCGGCAGTACAGCTAAGGATTTTGCCAGCTCGCTCCTAGGCCAATCCGCCAGCTGGCTATGGCCTAGCCGTATACTTTGCCTTGGTGTGCTGATTTCTTGGCAAAGGGCTTTAAGCAGGGTGGATTTACCCGCACCATTTGGGCCGAGTAGGGCGGTTACTGCACCCGATTGAAACTGTACATTAATATCACTGAGCACGGTTTTTGGACCGATGCTGACATCGAGCTGACAAATGCTGAGCTGGGTGCGATCAAATTGCGCCTTGGCTGAATAAGTTGTCGATTGTGATGGTTGATTTGCAAAGGATGTTGCAGCCATAAAAACTCGCTTAGATTAGCTTACTGCGTTGTTGCAGTAGTAAAAAGATGAAGAAAGGTGCACCGATGAGCGCGGTGACGAGTCCAACGGGTAACTCGGCAGGCGGTAAAAAAGCGCGCGCGCCGATATCGGCCAATGCCAATAGGGCTGCACCTAAAAGTGCGCTGATGGGCAGCAGTTGGCGATGATCTGGCCCTAACATCATGCGCACTAAATGCGGTACGACGAGGCCGATAAAGCCGATAATTCCTGTTGCAGCTACACTTACGCCAACCCCTAAGGCGCAAAGCAAAATAAGCCTAAGTTTGAGCCTATCGACATCTATCCCTAAGTGGCGTGCTTCGGATTCGCCAAGCAGCAAGGCATTGAGTGCCGCCGCATCTTGGTGAAATCGCCAACTCAGTAGCGCTAAGGTCACAAGACACAGACTGACATATAGCCACTGCGCACCTGCAATCGATCCCATTTGCCATAAGGTTAAGTCACGTAGCGCCATGTCGTTGGCAAGATACGTGAGAACACCTATTCCTGCGCCTGCCAGCGCAGCTATGGCAACACCCGACAAAAGTAATAATACGACCGATGTACCTGTTGGGCTGCTGGCGAGTCGGTAGACGATAAGGGTGGTCACTAATCCCGATGCAAACGCACTGGTGGGGATCATCAACGGATTCGCGTTGGGTAGCAGCACGATACAGATGGCTGCGCCAAGTGCAGCGCCGGATGACACTCCGATAATACCGGGATCCGCTAAGGGATTGCGAAAAAGCCCCTGCATTACCGCGCCGCACTGTGCGAGCGTAGCGCCTACTGCTAACGCCAGTAATGTCCGTGGTAAGCGCACATTGTTGATTACCAGTTGCTCGTGGGGCGCAATATTGCCGATATTTTGTTGGGTAGCCCAATTGAACACTGCATTTAGGGCGTCGACAAAGCTGATGCTAACGGGGCCAGTGCTGACCGAGAGTAAGCCGCTTAGGGCTAACAGTGTGACGAGACTCGGCCAGAGCCAGCGGTTGAGGAACATCTCAAATATCCTTTCTATTTTTATCTGGGGCTAATTAGTGTTAACTGTGCTCATCGCTGCGTCTGTTAATGGTTTTGTTTGAGCAATGTGCTGGCGAGCGTATCCGCGGCGCTTATGGCACTGATGCCTAAACCACCGAGAAGGGCTTGCGGTGCTAGTGTTTGAATATGGCCGTTTTCACCTGCTGGGGTATGGGCGAGTAGTGGCATCTCTTTCAACAGTTCTTGAGCAATTTGTGCATTAGTCTGATCTGTGGGTTTATCGCTACGCTTTGACAGCAAAATAATGTCGGGCTGCAAGGATAGAATCCCTTCTTGAGACATGCTTTTGTAGCCATCAAACTCGGCGATATTTTGTGCCCCAGACAGCTCGATAATAGTATCTGCGGCTGTGCCTTTACCGCCAACCCGTGCACCGCGGCCTTCTTGTAACAGCATGAAGAGAATTTTTGGCTGAGAGCCTGCATCGCGCACTTGTTGTTTTTTACCCGCTAAGCTTTGCAGTTGTTGATGTAAATCTTGTTTTAATTTAACCGCATGTTCTTGGCGATTGAGTAAGTGACCTAAGGTATCCACATTGTTCATCAGTTGTGGTTCATCATTTGTTGCGGGTAATTGCACAACTTGGATATTCGCCTGTTTTAATACCTTTAGTGTGGTTTCTGGTCCCATCACATCTGAACCGACAACCAGCGTTGGGGAGAGGGCAATAATGCCTTCGGCGGAGAGCATTCTGTGATAACCAAGCTTAGCCACATGGCTCAAACTTTCAGGCACATAGCTGGTGGAGTCGATGGCGACTAGCTCATTGCCTGCGTCGAGGGCGAGCACGAGTTCTGTAACTCCCGTACCTGCACTCACGAGTCTTATCTCTGGCTCGGCACTCAGTTCAGCGCTAAAAACGCTTGAGGATAGTAAGGCCGTAAGTGCTGATGTGAAAAACATCAAATTTTTTAATGTCTTATATGTGCGTATATGTTGATAACGCTGAACTCTGGGACCTTTTTTTACTGGTATTTTAGTTGCTTGAAACAACATGGTTAAACTCCTAATACAACTTGTTCGCGACAGGCTTATATGCCGTTTTTTGATGTCAGACTTTTGCTTTCTCATTTAAATGGCTGGTTCGGATACGCTAATGCTCCATCAAAATTTGGGTCTGACTGATGGACTGCGTCTGCAACAGTGCAAGCAGTTGCATCAAAGGTTCCACTGGCGCGGCTTTGTCGGCGGCAATGACAACCGTCGCCTTCGGCATAGTCTGAAAATGTGCAGTAAATTCAGTGGTAAAAGTGGCTAAGTCATCAAACTCTTTGCCATCAATAGCCCAATAAGGCGCTGTTGCCATGATATTGATGGCAATTGTTTGTTTGTTGTCGATTGCCGTGATAGCTGAGCTTGGGCTTTGTGGCACATCTACCGGCAAACTTAATAATTGGCTATTTGCCGTCAGTAGTAAAAACACCAGCACGATAAAAATAATGTCGATTAACGCGGTTAAATCTAGGCTCGGAAGTTGCTCAGGCGAAGCAATGCCAGCCTGCGATAAGAATGATTTATCTGCACTTATCATGTCTGTGGCTCAATTTGAGAATGGGGCTTGGATGCCAATTTTTGCTCGACGCTGGTTTTACTGACTCGGGTGAATGCATGGTAATGATTGGCATCAATTGAAATATCTTCGATACCCGCTAACCAGAGATTGAGTTGATTGAGCACATGCCCAGCGCGCAGGCATTGGCCTTGAGCCCAGATCCCAAAAAGATGGGCGGCGGTAATGGCGGGCACGGCGATCATGAGTCCGGCAGCTGTGGTGTTCATCGCAAGGCCCAGTCCAGCACTGAGTTGTGCTGGAGTGACGGGGCCTTGTGATTGCCCGAGTTGGGCAAACATTTCGATGAGTCCTAATACTGTGCCGAGCAGACCGAGCAGTGGACTAATGATGCCAATCACTTGTAAAACCTTGAGTCCGGCTTGCAAGTCGCGTTGTTGCTTATTCAGCCACAGACTGAGTAATTCTTCCCTTAGCACTTTTGGCTGGTGGACTTGTTTGAGTAATAAGGTCGCGCCACGGGCGAGTAAATCTTGCTGTGCGCTGGTTTGCGCTAGCAGGGCGCTGACGTTTTCAGTGGTCGCCGCTGAGCTTGATTGACGCAATGCTTTTACCCAGGCCTGTTTTTGGGGCCAGATTGACAGCAGAGTTTGATGCAAAAACAAGGCGCTACGTTCAAGGCAGATCATCAAAGCTAAAAAAGCACATAACAACAAGGGCCAAGTGAGCACGCCAAGCTGAGTCTGTAGGGTTGAAAAATCAGTTACGGGCATTAAGCCTCTCCAATCGATTGAAAAAGTAGTTTTATATGTAAGTTAGTAAAACAAAAATCAGGTTAGTTGTGCGGTGGCTAATACTCCACGAGCTAATTCTCCACGAGCTAACTTTTCAGTGGCAACATTGGGCCTGTTAGTTGAGCGCGAAGCGAATAGGCACTCTGACCTTATAATGACTCGCTAGCCTTTGCGCTGGCGCCGCAAATTGCCAGTTTTCAACTGCATCTAAGGCGGCTTGATCTAACAGACTGAACCCTGAGCTTTTTACTAACGTCAGTGCCAGTTGCTCACCAAGTTCGTTAAACATCACTTCTATGGTTGCGGTGCCTTCTAGCCCTTTTTTACGCGCTATCTTTGGATAAGTCGGTTGCGGTGGTGCTGCAGCGAACAGCGGTTTGGCTAATTCCACTATGTTAGTTTGGGCACTGTCAGTTGTTACACTGGCTACATTTGGGGTCGCTTTTGCATCAACTTCGGCTGCGTTAGCGATTAAATCCATTTGTGCAGTTTTGGGTTCTGTTTGTTGTTCAACTTGTTCGAGTCGCTTATGTGCTAAAGCGCTTGGGTTTAAAGCGCTTGAATTTAAAGCACTTGGTTCTAAAGCGTTCGTCGCTAAAGGAGCAGTATCCGGAAGATTGTTAGCAGTGGGTTTTGTTGCTGAAGATTTTTTGGCGAGTTGGCTGTCAATTCGCTGATCAGCTTTAGTTTTTTCTATTGTCGGGATAACCGCCTTATCGACAGATTCTGCTGTTGATACTTTTTGCGCTGTACTGTTTTTTTGCACTGTACTGTTCACAGTGGCTACTTTGGTGTCTGTTTGCTTGATGGGCTCTGCACTCGTGTTGCTTGCAGCGCTTGTCGCTGTAGAAAAATTAAGGGTGACAGTATTCGCGCTGGGAGTGAGTGATGCTTGATTTACGCTCGATGTTTGGGCGCTTTGCTGCATAGTCATAGCGGGTTGGGAGGCGATAACACCCGTCTGGATGGCAACCGTTAACGCGCCAAAGGCAAGATATCGTTTTGGTGTCACAGCAACCTCTTTTTTTCCAATGAAAGCCATTTTCCTAATTAAGATATCTCAATATAAACAAGATCGCAAATGATAATGATTTGCATTTGATATATTTTATTATCTCAGGTAGAGTGCCTGCAATAGCTCGAATGAGCGCTTAAAAAAGCAGCTAAACCGACAATTTATCCTACTTTATGGGTACTGATTGCCTTGGGCTCGATCTGGAAGAGGCTCAATCTCGAAAGGGCCAAATCTGGAACAGACTCAATCTCGAAAGGATTGGCGTCTGGAAAGAGAGCCTAGGCTCAGTATTAAATTGCACGGAAACAGCTGAATATCACTTGAGGATGAAGAGATGGAAAAAAAGCCGTTAGTGATCGCCATGGCGATAGCACTGAGTGGTACGGCCCTAAGTTTTACGTTAGCGGCAGAGGAAAGTGTTAAGCCCGTTGTTCAACAGGATGCGAATAAAAAACTGGTCACGACTGAATTTGATGAAGTATTGGTGAGTGCAACACGCATCAGTGAAAAAGCCTCCGAAACCAGCCGTAGCGTGGTAGTGATGGATGAAGAGCAACTTACGGTCGCCCAAGCATCATCAGTTGCCAATGCCCTTAAAAATGAGGCGAATATTACGTTGACTAATGGCCCAAGAGCTTCATCTCAAGGGGTTGAAATCCGTGGTTTAAGTGGCGATCGTGTGTTGCAAACAATTGACGGTGCAAGACAAAATACCAGCTCTGGTCACAGAGGTACCTACTTTATGGACCCAGAGTTGCTCAAATCCATCGAAGTGCTGCGCGGCCCTGCGAGTAGCTTGTGGGGCAGTGGTGCCCTCGGTGGCGTCGTAGCGCAGAATACTAAGTCGGCACAAGATTTTTTAGCACCAGACGAGACCTTTGGTGGTTATTTCAAACAAGGTTATGAGACCAATGGCTCCCGCACTAAAACCAGTGGCGCTATTTATGGTCAACAAGACAGCATCGATTGGTTACTCAATGGTTCCTATTACGATTCAAACAATATAAAAACCGGTAATGACGAAACTCTAAACAACAGTGCATCCCAAGGCAGCAGTGGTTTAGCTAAATTCGGTTGGCAAGCCGACGAGGCATCACGGTTAGAGTTATCTGCAAGAGCCAGCAAAAACAATGAATTAGTACCGAGCAATCCTTCTGCTGCTGTGAGTAGTTCAGTGCCTTTGGTGCGCCGCAAGACTGACGATCAAAACCTCACCCTAAACTACAGTCTCAATCCTGCTAATAACCCGTATCTGGATACTAAGATACAAGTGTATTGGAACAGTACCGACTACGATGAAGACCGTATTACGAAAGGTCAGCAAGACAGTACTGAGTTCCGCACTGTGGGGATTAACCTTAATAACAGTTCGCGTTTAGGTAATACTCTGTTGACCTACGGGGTCGATGGTTTTCGCGATACCATACAAACGACGCGTGATGATTCGGGCCAAGTGGGCCAGCGTCCAGAGAATATCGATGGCGAAACCACAGTATGGGGCGCTTTTACGCGTGCGGATATCGAGCTGACTAAGACGTTAAATCTTGATGCGGGTCTGCGTTATGACAGCTTTAAAAATGACAGCCATAATCTCAACTTATCCTCAGATGACAATGAGTTATCACCATCGCTTGGCTTGGTGTGGCAGACTCAGCCTTGGTTGACCTTAAGTGCCCGTTACGATCAAGCTTTCCGCGCACCTACGGTAGAGGAAATGTTCTCCAGTGGTACCCACTATTGCATCCCGCCAATCCCCGGATTTTTACCCCAAGGTTTATGTAACACCTTCGCGGTGAATTCGGATCTAAAAGCAGAGACTGCGCGCAATAAAGAAATCAAAGCGGACTTACGTTTCAGTGAGTTAGCGGGTGATGATGAACTGGCGCTAACGTTTAACGTTTTCCGTAACGATGTGGACGATTTTATCGTGCAGCAAGTGTCTAATCCTTGGCGTGGCATTCCTGGATTCGAGCAAACGACCTCATGGAATAACGTTGAAGATGCACGTTTAACAGGTTTTGAAATTAGCGGTCGTTACCGTATTGGCCAAACTCGCTTAGCGATGAATTACGGCCAAACCCATGGCGAAGATCGTCAAACGGGCGATGACATAGAAGGTATACCCGCCAATAAGTTCAATGTCGATTTATCCCAAGGCATTATGGAAGGCGACATGAAACTCGGCACTCGCGTCACTTATGTGGCGACTCAGTCGAATACGCCTGACGGCTTTAAAGTGGCGAAATACGACGATTACACTCTATGGGATGTGTATGTAGCGTGGGAGCCGACTATGGGCGCGATGGCGGGTGTGAGAGTGGATTTCGCAATCGAAAATATCGGTGATGAGAAGTATCAACAAGCGTGGCAAACCTTGTATCAACCGGGTCGTAATATGAAGTTATCGGCGCGCTATATGTTCTAAGCCACTCAATAGTCACTACCGCTGGAGACAGTAAAATGAAGATGACACTCGATACCGAGCTCAATGTCGCGCCAGATTTAAACTCTGAGCAACGTCAGCTAAGTGAGCAACAGGCGCAATTGCGACAACGATTTGAACAACAAGCTGATTTAATGCCAGCGCAGCTCGCCAGTGAATTAGGCATTGCCGAGCTCGAAGTGGTTGCAGCGCTGCCGCCCGAACAAGTGGTGTTTGTTCCGTTAACTCAGCTCGATACATTACTGCAAGCCTTACCCAAATGGGGAAAGTTAACCACTATTGTGATGTTATCTGGCAGCGTATTTGAATTTAAAGGAGATTTCCCCGAGGGAAAATACGCCCACGGTTATTACAACCTCTACAGCAAGGGGGACGGTTTGCATGGTCATCTCAAATTAGATGCCATGAGTGGTATCGCTTTGATCAGCAGACCTTTTAGAGGCAGCGAGAGCCATTCGATTAACTTTTTCGGCAGTGAAGGTGAGGTGGTGTTCAAAGTGTATTTAGGCCGTGATAAACAAAGAGCACTGTTTCCTGAGCAAGTTCGCCAATTTAAAGCGCTCGCGACAGCCTTTGCCTCGGTGCAATCACACCTCTGAATTGCAGCATTAACAAAAGTATTAAGGAAAACAGTAAATGAAGCCTGAAATTACCGAACAAGAACAGCGTTTAAGAGACAAACTCTTACCCGAAATCGAAGCCTTTAAACAGCAGCGCGAGACCTTACAACTAGCCACCATTGGTACAGATGGCCAGCCGAATGCGAGCTATGCGCCCTTCGCACTGGCAGATGATGGTTTTTATATTTTGGTGAGTGACTTAGCCCGTCACGGTCATAATTTAAAGCAATCATCTAAGGTCTCTGTGATGTTAGTTGAAGACGAAACTGCGGCCAAATCGGTTTTTGCCCGCAAGCGTTTAACCTTCGATGCGATTGCCGAGGCAGTACCCCGCGATACGCCCGCCTTCAGTAAAGGTGTTGGTGTGTTGTCGGCCCGTTTTGGCGAAATGTCCGATAACCTTGCGGCATTAACCGATTTTAACTTATACAAGCTCGCGCCCCATCAGGGTCTTTACGTCAAAGGTTTTGGCCAAGCATTTAGCCTGAGCGGCGCAGAGTTGTTAGATGTGGATTGGAAGCGCGATGGCCACCACGGCACGCCAAAAACGCCGGAAAACAAGCAAGTCGCTTAAGCCGCGCTAAGCTATTGTAATAAAACAAACCCGCACTCGCTGCGGGTTTGTTTTATGCTTTTCTCTTGAGTAAAACCACACAGCCCTTGAATTCCACTGCAAGAGGTAGCATCTCACTTATATGCTTTAAGTAATGCTGCGCGGTTAACGGTTGCAGATGATCCCATTCATGCTGATGTTATATTTGAATTGCCTTACCTACCTCAAGGATGCCACCCGTGACCGAGCCGACACACGAACTCGCCAAATCATCTGAACCCATTAAAGCGGGGGCTGAGCCATTGCCCGAAAAGTTAATTGCAGTCACGTCTACAACAAGCGCTGATACATCGAAGGCTAAACGGACCTCGGCGCAGCAAAGATCGGTATTGCCTTGGATTATGGGTTTTCTTAAACCCTACAAACTGAAAGTTGTCGCGGCGATTATCTGCTTGATGATAGGGTCGCTCGCTTGGTTATCATTGGGCCAAGGTGTGCGTTTGATGGTCGATGAAGGCTTTGTAAGGGATAATGCGCAGCGGCTGAATGAAATCATACTGTTAGTGCTCGGAATTACCGCCGTCAGTGGCACAGCGGTGTTTTGCCGCTTCTACTTGATGACTTGGCTTGGCGAGCGGGTCAGCGCCGATATTCGTCTAACGGTTTACAATCAACTGCTTAAACTCTCTCCCGCCTTTTACGCTAAGGTACGCACCGGTGAGGTGATCTCCCGTTTTACCGCCGATTCTACTTTGTTACAAACTGTGGTGGGTTCGAGTCTTTCCATGGCGCTGCGCTCTAGCGTAACTGTGCTTGGTGGTTTAGTCATGATGGGTATCACTAGCGTTAAGATGACATTGCTGGTGTTGTTGGCTGTGCCCTTAGTGTTAGGGCCGGTGATCTTTTTCGGCCGTAAAGTCCGTACGCTGGCGCGGGAAAGCCAAGATAGGGTTGCTGATCTCGGCGCTTATGTTGATGAAACACTTCATGAAATTCATACGGTACAAGCCTATGGGCATGAAGATAAAGACCGTAGCTTGTTCAATCGCCGCGTCGAAGATGTCATGTCTGCGGCCAGTGGCCGGATCCGTTACCGTGCCTTATTGATCTCAACCGTGATGTTTTTAAGTATCGCCGCAATTGCTATGGTGACTTGGGTCGGTGCCCACGATGTGATGGCGGGTAAGATGACGGGCGGTGAGTTATCTGCCTTTATGTTTTACGCTGTCATGGTCGCGGGCGCAGTAGCGACCATTAGCGAAGTGATAGGCGAGATCCAGCGGGCTTCTGGCGCCGCCGAACGTTTAATCGAACTGGCTGAAACGCAAGTGGATATTCCCGTTGCAACTCATCCTGTGACTTTGCCCGCCAAGGTCAGTGGGGAGTTAATGATTGAAGGACTCAATTTTGCCTATCCAAAGCATGATGTCTTAGTGCTAAAACAGCTCAATATGGCTATTGCCGCGGGTGAACGGGTTGCCTTAGTCGGGCCAAGTGGCGCGGGTAAAAGTACCTTGTTCCAGTTATTGCAACGCTTTTACGTGCCTAGCGCTGGCAGTATTCGACTGGAAGGTATTGATATTGCTAATCTTCTGCCGCAGGAGTTGCGGTCGCAGTTTGCTCTAGTGCCGCAGGACTCGGTAATTTTTGCGACTAGCGTACTTGAAAACGTGCGTTATGGTCGAGTCGATGCCACCGAGCAAGAAGTGATAGATGCCTGTATTGCGGCCCGTGCCCACGAGTTTATTAGCGAGTTTACTGAAGGTTATCAAACCTATTTAGGTGAGCGTGGTGTGCGGCTTTCTGGTGGACAAAAGCAACGTATTGCCATTGCGCGGGCGATTTTAGCCAACAGACCGATATTGTTACTCGATGAAGCGACCAGCGCTTTAGATGCGGTAAGCGAGCAGAAAGTGAAGCAAGCGCTGGATGTATTGATGGCGGGTAAAACGACTTTGATTATTGCTCACCGTTTATCGACGGTAATCAATGCCGATAGGATTTTTGTGTTTGATAAGGGCGAGATTGTCGCCAGCGGTCGCCACCAAGAGTTAATGCAATCTAATGCGTTATATCGTGAATTTGCCAGTCTGCAATTGTTAACCGAAGAGGCCAATGCCAGCGCCTTGAATGAGACCGTGTAGGTAAAATAAAACCCAGTTGCTAGCTGAAACGCTCAGGCTAGCTTACTGGGTCTTTTATTGTGTTTTTGTTTCTTAGCTTTGCCTTTAAATGCGTTTTTTAAGCTTTATCTTTTAGCTCGCGGCGCAAAATTTTGCCGACGGTACTTTTAGGTAATTGCGCCATAAATTCAATCACTTTTGGCAATTTATAGGCGGTTAACTGCTCGCGGCAATAGGTTAGAATGGCCTCTTTAGCCTGTTGATGATCTTGGCTATCATCCTTTAGCACGATAAAGGCTTTAACCGCTTCGCCCGAGTGCTCATCTTTTACTCCCACCACGGCGCATTCGATCACATTAGGGTGGCTCGCTAGGACGTTTTCCACTTCGTTGGGATAGACATTAAAACCTGAGACTATGATCATATCTTTTTTACGATCAACTATTTGGTGGAAACCTTCCGCTGTTGCTATGGCAATATCCCCAGTTTTGAAGAAGCCATCTTGAGTCATAGCATTGGCGGTTTCCTGCGGATTATTCCAATATCCCCGCATGACTTGTGGGCCGCGTGCAGCTAATTCTCCGGCCGTACCTAAGGGCACTTCAATGTCGTTTTCATCTAAGAGTTTAACCTCAGTGCCAATCACAGGTTTACCAATAGTGCCTAGTTTTTGATAACCGGGTGCATTGAGTGAAATCACCGGCGAAGTTTCAGATAGCCCATAACCTTCACTGATCATGTTGCCTGTCGTCTGTTGCCAAATGTTGGCCGCCGCGGCTGTCAGTGCTGTGCCGCCCGAGATGGTGATTTTTAAATGGCTAAAATCGAGTGCTTTAAACTCGGGTTGATGGCATAGGGCGACAAACAGAGTATTGAGTCCTGCAAATCCAGTGAAGGGATATTTGGCGAGTGTCTTAATTAAGCCGCTAATATCCCGTGGATTTGGAATTAATACCGAGCAGCCGCCACACTCGAAATACAGCACTAAGTTCACCATAAACGCATAAATATGGTAAATCGGTAGCGGTGCAACGAAGATATCTTCCCCTTCGGTGATCACGCTCGCGATGCGGGATTTTACCTGCGCCGCATTAGCGAGCATATTGCCGTGGGTCAACATGGCACCTTTAGATAATCCTGTGGTGCCGCCCGTATATTGCAATGCCGAGAGGTCGTCGAGATTTGAGATAAATCGGCTAAAGGGGAGTTCTGCGCCTTGTTTTAAAATTTGGCAAAACTCCACATTCTTCAGGCCTGTCTTAGGCTGTACGTGCGGATCGATCAAATCTAAAGGGTGGGTTGAAATGACGTATTCTATTTTGGTGCTGTCGATGACTTTGGCTAAGGTCGGTAATAGATCGGATAACACCACGATCGCTTTGGCACCAGAATCATTGAACTGATGGATGAGCTCACGCTCGGTATATAGGGGATTAGTGTTAACTAAGATAAGCCCAGCCCTGATTGCGCCGTAGGCCGCGATGACAAATTGGGTGATATTAGGCAATTGAATGGCGATGCGATCGCCCGGTTTGAGTGTGGTCTTATTTTGTAAATAGGCGGCAAAGTAACGAGAGTCGCGTTCTATCTCGTTAAAACTGCTGGTTTTACCGAGACAGGCATAGGCGGGTTTATCACCGTAACGCAGGCTGGTTTTCTCGATCAGATCGACCAGTGATGAGTAGTTTAGTTTGAGTTGAGAGTCTTGATCGTATGCCATGCTGAACTACCTCAAAGATGATGTTTATTAGTTGTTATTATTTTAGAGTTAAACAGGTGTTTAGATTAGAGGGTGTTAGCACTAGAGGTCAATGCTTATCGCGAAAAACATCTTTATGCCAATAACGGTATCTTTATGTAAAAAATAGTATTTTTACTCTAAAGCTAAGTGCTTAACTATAGCTTAGTTATCTTAGAATCTTAGTTATCTAATGAACCACAAAACCTAAATAAGAGTTGAAGGAAAGACAATTTAAAATTTGTAACCGTTATGTTTCTAAGGATTAAGATTGAATGTGCTCAATTTGCTTTGTCTATGCGCCGTTTAACGGGGAAATTTTCAGCTTTGTAGGCGTTTAAGGTTTGATTCCGATGTATGAGACGTTAAAGATCAGGTTGTCATTTGGGGATGAATTTCTGCCTTTAACCAGCGCTTGAGTTGATTCCTCAAGCGCCGATTGGGTAGTTAATTTGATGATGACCAATGTTACGGTAACTCATATTAAGCGCTAAAAGCCCAGTGCTAAGGACTGAAGAATCCGGTTTCTTGGCTCACTTGTTGTGTTGGTTGTTTAACATCCGTCACCGAGAATTGGATCATTTTGCGCCCCGAGGGGATGGCATCCTTATCGGCTAATACTGTGACGGGATAGTCCACTTGTTCACCCGCTGCCAAGGTAATAATAGGATCGGCAATCAAGCTAAAGGGCATTTCACTGTCGACGGCGAGTTGATATTGCTTAGTATCTTGTGTCTTGTTGCGGATCTTCAGCTGATAGGTATTTTCAACTTTATTATCTGAGGTTTCACGGTACAAGCTTTGGCGATCACGGATCACGTTAAGTTGGATCTCGCTGCGGCTATTTAAGTCTAACCCTATGACGATAAACATGATAATGACCGCTGCACCGTAGCCTAAGAAACGCGGCGAGCGCCAATAGGAGTAATTCACTCCCTTAAGATCATTTTCACTCATATAGCCGATAAGATTCTGCTTGTAATCGAACTTCAACATAGTCTCATTACAGGCATCGACACAGGCGCCGCAGTTGATGCACTCATATTGCAAGCCGTTACGAATATCTATCCCTGTCGGGCAAACTTCGACACACAAATTACAGTCAACACAGTCACCTAAAGTATTGTTATCTTGATTGTTCTCTTGTTTACGTTTGCGAGGGCCACGGGCTTCACCGCGCTGTGCATCATAGGTCACGGTTTTAGTGTTGGCATCAAACATCACAGCTTGGAAACGTGAATAGGGGCAGCAATGTAAGCACATTTGCTCGCGCATCCAGCCCGCATTGAGATAAGTACAAATGGCGAAAAACCACACCCAGCTTGTCACCCAGAAGCTGGCATTACCTGTCAAGATGTCCGCATAAAGTTCGCGGGCGGGAATAAAATAACCGATAAAACCACAGCCAGTGAGCAGAGCTGTTAGACCCCAAAGTAAGTGTTTTGCACTTCTTTTACCGATTTTACTGCTAGTCCAAGGGGCTTTGTCGAGCTGCTTACGTTTATTACTGCTGCCTTCGATGCGCGTTTCTATCCACACATAGATAAAGGTCCACGCCGTTTGTGGGCAAAGGTAACCGCACCAAACACGGCCCCAAAATACGGTAATGAAAAACAGACCGAAGGCGGCGGCGATAAAAATCCATGCCAGCAAGGTAAAGTCCTGTGGCCAGAGCGTGATACCAAAGAAGAAAAACTGTTGTTGGCTGATATCTAACAGTATTGCTTGGCGGCCATCAATAGAGATAAACGGCAGGGCGAAAAACATCACGATCAATAGGCTATTCATCATGGTTCGCAGGCGCTGAAAATCACCTTTTTGCTCTCGGAAATGGATATTGCCAGAGGGGAGACGACTCTTTGCTGCGGTTTCAGTAGAGAGGTTTTTAACCGGAATGTGTAGCTCTACTGAGGCAGGTTTCGCGCCCACACTCTTATTTACACTTGGAGAATTTGGGGTAACTTCGCTCTTGGGCATAAAGGGTCCTAACGGCTTAAATAAGATTCGCCTCCCTATAGCAAGCGCTAGGCCAAGTTTTAATTTGCTCAACATCATGATATTTATGATTATTTTGTGATTGGAACTAAATGCGGATCACGATATATCACACATTGGCGATATATCGCGTTTTTAGTGTGCTCGTTTTGAATTAGATTTCACTCGATTGACGCTGGATCCCCAGTTTTTTCATTCGCGATCTCAGTGTACTTGCGGGCACACCGAGGACATTCGCTGCGCCGAGTGGGCCAGATATGCGCCAGTTTAAGCGCTTAAGGGTTTGTTCTATATGCAGCGCTTCCACTTCCGCTAAGGTTTGCCCTTGGGTTTGAGCTAAGGGATTATTGCTCGGCATAGCGTGGATCTGCAGAATATCTCCTTGGGATAGAATGGCTTCGCGTTCGAGGATATTTTGCAGTTCGCGCACATTGCCCGGCCAAGTATAAGCCATGAGTTTTTGTAGCCCTTTTTGGCTCACTCCACGGATTTTTTTACCTAGCTTACGATTCAAGTTGTGCAGAATATGGCTGACGAGTTCGGGAATATCTTCGATTCTTGCGCGCAGTGGTGGTACTTGAATAGGGAATACATTCAAACGGTAATAGAGATCCATCCTAAATAATCCCTGTTCGACTCGCTTGAGTAAATCGTGGTGACTGGCGGCAACTAAGCGAATATCCACTTGAATGGTTTCGCTGCCACCGAGACGTTCAAAGGATTGTTCTTGGATGACTCGCAGTAGCTTTGATTGGGCTTCTAAACTGAGTTCAGCGACTTCGTCGAGGAACAGTGTGCCTTGATGAGCAAGTTCGAAGCGACCTTTACGGCGGCTTGTGGCGCCAGTAAATGCCCCCTTCTCGTGACCAAAGAGTTCACTTTCTAGTAAAGATGCCGAAAACGCGGCACAGTTGACACTGATCATGGGTTTATCTTTGCGGCGACTGAGCTGATGTAAGTTACGGGCAACGAGTTCTTTTCCTGTGCCATTTTCACCACAAATGAGCACAGTACTGTCGGTATTGGCCACCATGTGCAATTGCTGAATCATATGGCGGATCACTGTACTGGCACCCGAAATATCCACATCACCCGTTTTGTCTGCCAACTCTGCCTGTAGATAATGATTTTCAGAGGCGAGTCGCTCCGAGAGCGCTTGTACTTGGGCTAGGGCTTGGCGTAATGACTGCTCTGTTTGTTTTTGAATACTAATGTCGCGAAATATCGCGACTACGCCAATCAGTTGATTGTCACGGTAAACAGGGGTGGAACTGTAATGAACTGGGAAGCTACTGCCATCTTTACGCCAAAATACATCGTGGGTGATTTCTCGGGTGATCCCATCCTTTAAGGTGTTGTAAATTGGACAATCCTCTTGGGGATAATGACTGCCATCTGCATGGCTGTGATGATGGCAGTTATGGATGTTTTTACCGAGTAGCTCTTCATTCTTCCAACCCGTCATGCGTTCGGCTGCCGGATTGATAAACACCGCATTACCGCTTAAATCAAATCCATAAATACCTTCGCCGACAGCGTTGAGCAGTAACTGGTTTTCCGGTAAGAAATGCTTATCTATCGATTTTTCATTATTGACTGAAATCTTATTGGTCATCTGTCTTACTCTGGTTTTGGCGGTATTTTCTGAGTATACCTTAAGTACTGTGACGCGATATATCGTGTTTTTGATTATGCCCTTTAAGCATTTTTCCTTTGGTGATTTTTCTGCTCACACTTTTTGCCGTTCGAGTACATTTTACTTGGTGCCATACTCTAAAAAATATTTTCATCTAAGAAATTGATATAAAAGATAAATGACTAATATTCATTCAAAAGTCTGATTTAACATTGGATATTGTTTAATTTGTGTTATAAAAATGTTTGTGTAATGTGATTTTGTGTTGGCCGTGGTAGCAAGGTTTAGGGACGAGAATCGCACAAAGCAGGTCAGGTATTCTAAAAATAATAAGCAGTTGGGATGAATATGATGACCTCAAAGAAGCAGAAGTTTGGATTAAGTGCAGTGAGTTTGGCGATTACTCTAGCCTTGTCTGGTAGTTTAATCAGTCCGCAGGCAATAGCAGAAGAAGATGAGACGGCTGTTAAAAATGAGAACGTTGAAAAAATTGCAGTTGTAGGGTCCCGTGCTGCGCCACGCTCAATCGGCGATTCCCCCGTTCCTATTGATATTATTAGTAGTGACGACCTTAAAAAGAATGGTTCGACTGACATGATTGATATGTTAGTGACTTCGGTGCCATCGTTTAACTCACGCGCTCAACCCATTAGTGATGCAGCAACCTTAGTTCGTCCCGTTAATTTACGGGGTTTGCCATCAGACAGTACGCTAGTGCTAGTCAACGGTAAGCGTCGTCACCGTGCATCTGTGATTGCGTTCCAAGGTGGTGGTATTAACGATGGCGCTCAAGGTCCTGATATCTCAGTTATTCCTGGTTCTGCATTAAAGCAAGTTGAAGTGTTGCGCGACGGCGCTGCGGCGCAGTATGGGTCGGATGCGATTGCCGGAGTCATGAACTTTGTTTTAAAAGATAATTCCGAGGGTGGTTCTATCACTGTGACCCAAGGAGAATATTACGAGGGTGATGGTGCTACGACTACGGTCGAAGGTGATGTCGGTTTACCTGTGACTGAAAATGGCTTCGTCAATTTGAGCTTCCAGTATAAAAATGCTGACTCCACTAGCCGTAGTGTGCAGCGTCCTGATGCGGCTAACTTAGCCGAGCAGGGTAATACCGCGATTAATGACCCCGCTCAAGTGTGGGGTAATCCTGAAATTAATGATGACTATTCAGTGTTCATCAACTCAGGCTTAGACATTAATGCCAATATGCATGCCTATGCCTTTGGTAATCTGTCTTCCCGCGATGCCGTGGGAGGCTTCTATTATCGTTACCCGCAAAATCGTAGCAATGTGTATTCCAATGATGATGGCCAGAATTTACTTGTGGGCGCTGTAAATGGTGATCCATCAACATGTGGACTCGTACCGATCCCTAAAAATGCTGATGGAAGTGACGGCAACGTACTCGACACTGATGCATACAAGGCGATGGTTGCCGATCCCAATTGCTTTGCCATGAACCAAATTTTCCCAGGGGGTTATACACCGCAGTTCACCGGCACCATTGAAGATATGTCCTTCTTCGCAGGTGTAAAAGGCGATATCGGTGAATGGAATTATGATTTCAGTGCTGGTACGGGCAGTAACAAAGCCAGTTTTGGTCTTAAAAATTCGTTGAATCCATCACTAGGATTAGACACTCCGACCGATTTTGATACGGGGGCTTATGAGCAAGTTGAAACTACCGTTAACCTCGATTTCTCGCGCTTCATAACCTTAGGAGGCATTGAAGACATTAGCTTTGCTTCTGGTTTTGAATGGCGAAATGAGTCGTTTGAGATTTCTCAAGGTGATGAAGCCTCGTGGATTGCTGGCCCTTATGCTAGTCAAGGTTTCAACATTGGTGCGCATGGTTTTAAAGGCTTTGGCCCAGAGTCTGCGGGTAAAAACTCACGTCATAACATAGGTATTTATACTGATTTAGAAGCTTATTTAAGTGATGACTGGTTACTCGGTTTAGCACTGCGCTACGAAGACTTTTCAACCTTTGGTGATACGTTAAATTACAAATTGACGTTGCAGTATTCTGCAACGGATGAATTGTCGTTCCGCGCCTCACACAGCACCGGCTTTCGTGCTCCAACGGTTGGCCAAGAAAACGTGGTGAATACCCAGACATCGATCATCGATGGTGAATTGATCCAGACCTTTATTGCCCCCCCAACCGATCCGCTTGCGGCATTTTACGGTGGTGAAGTGTTAAAGCCAGAAGAGTCGATTAGTTATGCGATTGGGGCTGTATATGAGTACGAAAGCTTCTTCTTAACGGTCGATTACTACAACATTGGCGTAGAGGGCCGTATTGCACAGTCGAGTAAGATTGATGTTGAGGCTACAGATTATGATGCCTTACGTGCCGCAGGGGTTGAGTTCCCTGAGTTGATCCAAGGCGTGAGCTATTACACCAATGACTTTGATACTACGACTCAAGGTATCGATATCGTCGCCTCCTATGATGCGGAAATCCTATCGGGTAATGCTAAGTTCAGTCTTGCTTATGGTTGGACCGATACCAGCGTTGATAAATACGATCCCGAAACCACTGATGAAGGCAAGGTTCGCCGTTTAGAAGATGGTATCCCCGCACATCGTGCCACCTTAACTTGGGCACAGTCATGGGACAAGTTAACCCTGTTACTGCGTGGTAACTATTTTGGCGAGTACTATGCGACTCATGCTGACGATACCTCTGATTGGGGCTCTGAAATGGCTGATGCTGCGGTGACCGTCGATCTTGAAATGAGCTATCAATTACTTGATGGCTTAACGCTGGCGGTGGGGGCTAATAATCTATTTGATCAAGAAGCGCAAAAGCTGAAAGAAGGGACCTTGGGTGAACTCGGTGGCGTTTATTATGAAAGTGGGCCATTCGATTACAACGGCGGTTTCTACTATGGTCGAGTGAATTACCGTTTTTAATGAGTAAGCCAATTTATAGAAGCGATTTCTAACCCACCTTTCAAGAAATTTGGCTTTTATAAATAGAAGTGAAGTAAGCAAAAAGGCTGCAATGCAGCCTTTTTTATTCGTATTTGACTCGTCCTAAATATGGTTTAGTGCTTAGTTACGATTCGTTTGCGCGGCAACTAAACCATTTAACACATCACTCATACTGAGTTTTGACGGCAAGAGAATCCCATTAGGGGCGCTTGGACCATAAATTTTATTGTAGGGCGTGCCGGGCACTCCTTCGTGGCGCATATAGGTTTCAATCGTTTTATTCGCCTCACTCCAGTTACCTTGCATCAGAATGATATTGTCGGCCATCAAGGCATTTACAATTTGCTCCCTGTGGGTGACTTCCGCTTTATTCGTTTGGCAGATGGTGCACCAATCAGAGGTAATATCGACAAAGACGGTATAGCCTTGGGCAACCAGAGGCGCGATTTTCTCTGGGGCTAAGGTGTGCCATTGTAGTTTTTGATAGGCTTGGTAATCCTCGCTTTTGTGCACAAATCCAATAATAGCACTGAGTCCTAAGGCGAAAAATCCCAGCACAAAAATCACCGTCAGTGGTATGGTTTTACCTTTTTGTCTTTGCCAAAGCAGCAATAAGATCGCACCTATTAATAGGCAAAGAATAAAAATACTGGTCAGCGTTATAGTGTTCATAAAATTTCCTGATTGAGAATCGCCTTTGTGATAATAGCGATGAAGGCTTAGGTATTAAGGTTTGGCTATAAAGACTTAGGTTAGCGCTAATCTTAGCGGTTAACGGCTTAAATCAGTGTGAATTTATGGGATTATCGCATTTGGGGTTCTCTTAAATAACTGTTCATTTATTGAAAATGGATTTATTAGCGTTAACGCCTTGATGGCGCGATGTTAGAATAGCAAGCAAGTTTAAGGCCCAGCAGTGGGCTTTTTTATTCGGCGAAAGGTGTCATCAATGAGTTGGAGTACTTGGTTAGGTTTATTGGCTATTTGTTGTTTGGGGGCTATGTCGCCGGGCCCAAGTTTGACTATGGTAGTACGTCATACTTTAGGTGGTGGGCGGGGAAAGGGGATCGTCTGTGCTTGGGCACACTCGATAGGGATTGGGATCTATGCGCTGGTGACGTTACTGGGCTTAGCCGTAGTCCTTAAAAAGGCGCCCTTAGTCTTTAATGGCATTGCGATTCTCGGTGCCTTATACCTTGCTTGGATGGGAGTTCAAGCGCTGCGTTCTAATGGCGGTATGCAAGCTAAATTGGCTGCAGGGGAGGCGACGGATACCTTAACTGCCGCCCGTGATGGTATCGCCATTTCTTTATTCAACCCTAAGATAATGCTATTTTTTCTTGCGTTATTCAGCCAATTTGTGATGGTCGCCGACAGCATGACGGCTAAAGCATTAATTGTCTTTACACCGTTAGTGGTCGATGGTCTTTGGTACACTTTGATAGCCTTATTGCTATCCCACTCGAGTGTGTTGCCTAAATTGAGAGAGAAAGCGGGGTTAATTGATAAGTTATCCGGCGTAGTATTAATATTGCTGGCGATCCGTGTGATGTACACGCTTTAGTGATCTATCTAAAATCATTGGTTTTAAATAACAAACACGCCATCAATCGATGGCGTGTTTGTTGATGGCTATGCATTTAAATCAAGGCGTGATTAGCCTTTAAACATTTGCACAGAATTATCAGCTTCTTCTGCCACACTTTCTTGGATAATGGGTGGATTGGCAATGTGGTCGTCTAAGTTGTCACTCAGCATTTCTTTGAATTCACTGCTAAACCATTCTAATGCGCTCTCTTTTTCTGCACCGAGATCCGCTGATTTAATCGCGGCTTCGAAGGCATTAAAACGTGCTGCGGCAAAACGGAGTGCTGTGCCAACTTTACCTACATCTGCTTCTTGTTGGCTTAGCTGATTGGCTAAGGCAATAAACTGATCGGCAAGTTCGTAAATGGTGGTGCTGCTCGTGTCGGTCATGGCGTTCACTCTAAAAAAGTAACAGATTAAAGTTCGATTCTAACTTAATTGGTGTAAGAAGGAATCGTCAGGCATTAACTATTGGGATCTGTGTCGGTAATGACGACTCCTGTGTGGGAGTCATAATTAATCGACAGTTTATCGTTTGTTCGAAACAAATAAGTGCACTGGCCAGGATCGGTATAACTGGCTTTATAGTCGGTTTCAGTCGCATCAATATTCAAGCGCGAGACACTCGGCTGGGTATTTTGAAATAATACTTCCCATACCGATATACAGTCTTCGACATTATCGAGTGCCGGAGAGGCCTCATTGCCATGGATATAGTGTTGTGCTGGCCAACCGAAGGCGTTGAAATCTATTTGTTCGGATTGTGCCGTACCAAATACGGGTAAATCCTCTTTTGGACCTGAGCCCACTTTTACAGCCCATACGGAACGTGCCAGATTGATGGCTGATTTAAAGCCTCCGCCTGCCGCTTTAACTGTTGCAATTTGAGCATCTTGTTGCACATTGATAAATTTTGGCAGGGCCACTACGGCTAAAATACCGAGCACTATGATGACCACCACAAGTTCAATTAAGGTGAAACCCGTTTGATGTCTTTGAATTGATTTATCAGAATGTTGGATCATCATTACGTATCAGAGTGTGCGAGAATGGGCGCACTATATCACTTAATTTCGAATGTTTTAAATTGAAAGTCTTAACGTGAGACCTAGCAGGTTTAGTGGTATTACTTAGCGGCAGGTAAGGTCTGCAAACTTGCCATACTACTACAGGACTTTTAAGCTAACCCGATTATAGAATTGAGGAAGTAAAATAGTGACTCAGGCGACATGGCAAACATTTATCGATGAGCAAAGAGCTTTGCCTTATTTTCAGCAACTAAGCGCATTTGTTGACAATGAACGCAGGGCTGGGAAAGTGGTTTATCCACCCGAAGTTGATGTTTTCAATGCTTTTAGTATGACGCCCCTTGAACAAGTCAGAGTGGTTTTGATTGGCCAAGATCCCTATCACGGCCCAGATCAAGCCCATGGTTTATGTTTTTCGGTTAAATGCGGGATAAAACCACCGCCATCTTTAGCCAATATGTACAAAGAATTAGCGACGGATATTGACGGTTTTGTTGTGCCATCCCATGGCGATTTATCCGCATGGGCGGAGCAGGGGATATTGATGCTCAATACTGTGCTGACCGTTGAGCAAGGCAAGGCGCATTCCCATGCCAAAGCCGGGTGGGAAGTATTTACGACTGCGGTGCTGGAATTATTAAATCGGCAGACTCAGCCGATTATTTTCGTGCTTTGGGGTAGTCATGCCATCAAAAAAGGTCAAGTTATTAACGCACCGCAACATCAAGTGCTCACAGGACCACATCCTTCACCTTTATCGGCTTATCGCGGTTTTTTGGGTTGTGGGCATTTCTCTCAAGTGAATCAATTATTGCTTGAGCGAGGCGAAACGCCGATCCTTTGGCAGGTTTGATTTTAGGATTGCGGTTAAAGCAATAATAAAGGTCTTACTGAGTAAGACCTTTATTTTGGGGGCGAAACTACATTAGTTAGCAATCAGTGGTTTCTGTCGACCGAAATCTTAGCTAGCGTTACTAAGGCTTGCTTATAGTCGCTATCGGGTAAAGCAGATAATGCCGCGATCGCTTTCTCTGATTCTTCAATTGCTTTTTGTTGGGTGTAGTTTAACGCGCCGCAATGGTGCAGTGCTGCTACGATTTTATCTATGGCCTGAGTACCATCACCTTGCTCAATTGCTTGACGTATGAGCTGTTTCTCTTCGTCTGTGCCATGGGCAATGGCATAGATGAGTGGCAGAGTCGGTTTACCTTCGGCAAGGTCATCACCGATATTCTTACCTAGCTCGTCACTGTCGGCGGTATAGTCGAGTAAGTCGTCGGTAAGCTGAAAGGCAGTGCCGAGATACTTACCATAGTTGCCTAAGGCGGTTTCTTGCTCAGGCGTTGCACCTGCTAGCACGCCCGCGAGTAGCGTAGCGGCTTCAAATAACTTGGCTGTTTTGCAATAAATGACCCGCATATAGCTTTCTTCAGTGGTGTCTGGGTCATTACAATTCATCAGCTGTAAGACTTCACCCTCGGCCAACACGTTAGTCGTATCAGCTAACACTCTGAGCACTTTCATGTTGTCAAGTTCGGTCATCATCTGGAATGAGCGGGTATAAAGGAAATCCCCGACTAGCACACTGGCACTATTGCCAAACAGTGCATTGGCGGTTTCTCGTCCGCGGCGTAACGTCGATTCATCAACTACATCATCGTGGAGCAATGAGGCTGTATGGATAAACTCAATAATCGCCGCTAGCTTAAGATGTGCTTCGCCTTCGTAGCTCACTGCACGTGCGGCTAAAACCGACAGCAGAGGACGAAGACGTTTACCACCACCATTAATAATGTAAAAACCTAATTGATTAATTAGGGCGACATCTGATTCAAGCTGTTTATATATCAGCTGATTGACTGCTTGCATATCAGTGTCAGCCAGTTGACGAATAGCGTTTAAATCCATAATAGACTCTGGTTGTGGGGTCATTACGTACCCGGCCCCTGTTTAGGCTCACGTGTTATAATGAAATGAATTTTACCTAAAATTCTGACATATGACAGCACTAGCTCAACTAATGTGAGAGTTAATCCGGTCTTTTTTTATTCTTTCCTAATTAGGGCTTGCCAGAGTTGGATTCTTCGCGTAAACTCCGCGCCCATTGTCAATAAAGTTTTTGTAGCACCCTGCCTCATCCAAGAATGAGCCCGCGTGTTAGGAATTGGAGTAAAATAGCTATGTACGCTGTTTTTCAAAGTGGTGGTAAACAACACCGTGTAGCTGAAGGCCACACAGTACGTTTAGAAAAGTTAGAAGTTGCAACTGGCGAAACTATCGAGTTCGATCAAGTTCTTTTGATCGCTGATGGCGAAACAGTGCATGTTGGTGCTCCTTTAGTAGCTGGCGGTAAAGTCGTTGCTGAAGTTGTAAGTCACGGTCGTGGCGATAAAGTTACTATCGTTAAGTTCCGTCGTCGTAAGCACCACGACAAGAAAATGGGCCACCGTCAGTGGTTCACTGAAGTTAAAATTACTGCTATCAACGCATAATAGGAGTCTAACTCATGGCACATAAAAAAGCTGGCGGTTCTACTCGTAACGGCCGCGATTCAGAAAGTAAACGTCTAGGTGTTAAGCGCTTTGGCGGTGAATCAGTTCTAGCTGGTAACATTATTGTTCGTCAACGTGGTACTAAATTCCACGCTGGTGTAAACGTAGGTATTGGTCGTGACCATACTCTGTTTGCTCTGACTGACGGTAAAGTTAAATTCGAAGTTAAAGGCGCTAATAACCGTAAGTTTATTAGCATCGAAGCTTAACTTTCGAACCTAGTTTATACTGTTAAAGCCCCGCCATTGGTGGGGCTTTCTGTTTTTTGTGCTTCTATTTACGCCGTGTAGATGCTTGAGTTGGTAAATGATTACCAAGAATGAGCATTGACAGGTAAGATTGGGAGCAAAGTATCTCGAGTTTTTTGGCGACCAATGAAGTTAGACGGTATAATTGCTTCATTCAGTGGTGCCAGGAGTAAGTATGAAGTTTGTCGATGAGGCAGTAATTAGGGTCGAAGCAGGCGACGGCGGTAGCGGTTGTGTTAGCTTTAGGCGCGAAAAGTATGTACCTGATGGTGGTCCTGATGGTGGTGATGGTGGCGACGGTGGCAGTGTTTTTCTGCAGGCTGACGAAAACTTCAACACTTTGATCGAGTTCCGTTTTGAACGTTTTCACATGGCTGAACGTGGCGAAAATGGTCGTGGCCGTGATTGTACTGGTCATAGCGGTAAAGATCTGATCTTAAAAGTTCCTGTTGGTACTCGCGCGGTCGATCATGATACTGAAGAAGTCCTTGGGGATTTAACAACCCACGGTCAAAAGCTATTGGTTGCCAAAGGTGGTTTCCATGGTTTAGGTAACACCCGTTTTAAGAGCAGTACTAACCGTGCCCCACGTCAAAAGACGTTAGGGACACCCGGTGAAGTTCGTAGCCTTAAATTAGAGTTGTTACTGCTGGCTGACGTTGGTTTGCTTGGCATGCCTAACGCGGGTAAGTCGACATTCATTCGTGCGGTTTCCCGTGCAACGCCGAAAGTGGCTGATTATCCGTTTACAACACTGGTGCCTAACTTAGGTGTGGTTAATCCACGTCCTGGTCAAAGCTTTGTGATTGCGGACATTCCTGGTCTCATCGAAGGCGCTGCCGATGGTGCGGGTTTAGGTATTCGCTTCTTAAAGCATCTTGAGCGTTGTCGTATTCTGCTGCACATCATAGATATTGAGCCGATTGACGGAACCGATCCGGTTGAGTCTGCGCGCGCTATCGTAGGTGAGCTTGAGAAATACTCTCCAAAGTTGGCGAGTAAGCCACGTTGGTTAGTCTTTAACAAAACCGATCTGCTGCTTGAAGAGGAGCTGCAAGAGAAGGTTGATCGTATCGTTAAAGAAATGGGTTGGGAAGGCGATGTTTATACTATCTCCGCCTATAACCGCGACGGTACCAGTGAGTTGGCATTAAAACTCCTCGATTACATTGCGAGTCTTCCACCAGAAGACAATGAAGTCGACCCAGATAGTGAAGTTGAGTTCAAGTGGGATAATTATCATCAAGCAAATCTTGATTCATTGAATGAAGACTATGTTGATGAAGATGATGACGATGACTTTGATGATGACGACTACGACGTAGAAGTTATTTACCAAAGATAATAGTAATCTTTGAGTTTTGAGAGTTCTGTGTACGCTGATACTCAAAATGATATTACTCGGCAAGTTGTGCGTGCTGCACAATTGCTACTGGCCTACGGCGCGGAATCTGATTTAGTTGAAGAAATCAGCCAGCGTCTAGGTCAGGCTTTAGGTCTTGCCAGCGTAGAACTCTCTATTTCCTCTAATTCCCTCGTGTTAACCAGTTTGGTTCATGGTCGCTGTATCACAACTACTCGTCGTATTCGTGAGCATGGCATTAACATGACAGTCGTCTGTGAATTACAACGTATCTGTTTACTCGCTGAAAAGGGGTTGTATGGCCCAAATGAAGTGCGTAAACGCTTGGCGCGGATTGAACCTAAAACCTATCCTCCTAGCTTAGTGGTATTCATGATTGGCCTGTCGTGCGCTAGCTTCTGTCATTTATTTAATGGCGATCTCACTGCATGCGTGATTACTTTTTTTGCCGCGGCAGTGGGTATGTCAGTACGTTTAGCAATTGCTAAGCGGCATTTTAATTTATTAGTCAATTTTGCCATCACAGCTTTCGTCACCAGTATGCTGGCTCAAACGGGTTATTTGTTTGAATTAAGTGAAACTCCTAAGGCTGCTATGGCCGCGAGTGTGCTGATGTTAGTGCCGGGTTTTCCGATGATTAATGCGATTTCCGACATGGTAAAAGGGCACATGAATGTCGGTATATCCCGCTGGGGTCATGCAACTTTGCTGACCGTTTCTTCAGTGATAGGGATTACAATTGCGATGCAGATCGGCGGAATTTTCCTATGATGGAATTATTGATAGCTCTTTTGCACGATGCTTTTTTCTCTGCCATCCCCGCCGTAGGATTTGCTATGGTATTTAATGTTCCTAAACGATTTCTTCCTTACTGCGCTTTAGCGGGAGCCATTGGCCATAGTTCCCGTACTTTAATGTTACAGTTTGGTCTGCCAATCGAGTGGGCAACCTTCGCCGCCGCGGCATTAGTAGGGATTATTACCATAGGGTTTGGTAAGCGCCACTTAGCGCCACCTTTAATGTATGCTGTCGCCGCGATTATTCCTATGATCCCAGGCACTTATGCATTTAATACTGTGATTGCCTTAGTGCAATTGACCGCTCAATCTCAAGTCAGTCCTGAACTGACGGGGCAAGTGATTAGTAATGGCCTCAAAACCGTCTTTATTCTAGGGGCGTTAGCCGTGGGTTTGGCCATGCCGAGTTTGCTGTATTTCAGGACCCGCCCCGTCATTCAATAATTCTATTTCTATAAAACAGGAGTGAGCATGCGCATTGCTATGATAGCCGCGATGGCAAACAATCGAGTCATCGGAAAAGATAATAAAATGCCATGGCATCTTCCAGAAGATCTACGTCACTTTAAAGCGATGACCCTAGGCAAGCCTGTTGTGATGGGACGTAAGACCTTTGAGTCAATCGGTAGGCCCCTTCCTGGTCGACATAACATAGTGATTTCACGCCAAACGGATCTTGTGATTGAGGGCGTGACCTGTGTGACCTCGTTTGATGCAGCCAAACAAGCTGCTGGTGAGTGTGAAGAGTTAGTGGTTATAGGTGGTGGCCAGCTTTATGCCGAGTTATTGCCCTGCGCCGATATCTTATATTTGACGCAAATCAATCTTGAGGTGGAAGGCGATACATTTTTCCCCCACTGGGACGATGGGACTTGGAAGGAAACTGAATCTTTGACGAGTATAAATGCGGCTGGTTTGGAATATCGCTTTATCAATTTGGTAAAAAAATGTTAAATTGCAGCTTCTGTTGTGTACCCTGTGTGTATGGGGCGTCAGTTTATCTAACGTATTGCATCATATCGGACATTTAGTTTTCACGGAAAGAGATAGCCTATTCCGTTATCCTAGATTTCGAACAAGAGCTAAAGCTAAGAGATCAATACTATTTAGAGACGAGATGCAGCCCATACAAAATTGATAATAAAACTATAAGAAAGTATTAAGGAGTATCGGATGCGTCTTATGCCTGTGGCCTTGGCTGCGTTAATTGGATTTAGCTATATTGCTGTACCAACCCCTGCTGTTGCGGGTGTTGACCCACTCGTAGCGAGTATTTGCGATTACGTAAAAGCTAACGATAAAAACCGTCTACGTAAAAAATTAAAAGAAAGCCGTGTTAAGCTACGTCAGATTTACAGTGGCATCAGTTGCGATGGTGCAAGTCTATTGCGTACTGCCTACGGCGCGAGTGCGAATGACGCTGGTGAGTTTGTTGCTAAACGTTTGTCTGTGACTGAACTGAGTGTCGCAGAGGCCGATGGTATGACTATCCAAGCTTGGGCCGAAGCAAACGGTCATGCAGATAGTCCTATCACTGCAGCAGTGAAAGAGCGTCTTGGCGCTGCAGCGGGCGGCGAAGAAGAGTAATCGCTGAGCTGAACTTGTTGCTCCAAACTAGCGGCACTTTAGCCTATTTTGCTGCTTAGTTTCACGAGTATTAAGCGCTTTGGATTAAACGCTTTGCCTTGAATTAGATAAATGCCGAACTTAAGTTCGGCATTTTTTATGCCCTTAATTTGTGTAAAGTCGGTCAAGCTGAGTGTTCGGTAAGATCGGGGAAGTGAATTATGCTCAAAAGAAAGGGCCGCTAAGCGACCCTTGGTTTAGAGGATTTTAATCATTAAAATTTAGACTCTAAATTCGCCGACTGAAGCTTGAAGCTCTTCGGCTAATTTAGCAACTTGATGGCTAGACTGAGCCGTTTGATCTGCGCCGATAGCCGTTTCTTCCGAAATGGCAGCAATATGCTCCAGTTTCTCAGACACTTGCTGACTCACTAAATTCTGCTCTTGAGCTGCATGGGCGATATGAGTGCCTGAGTCGTAGGCCTTATGTACAGACTGGCTAATGGTTTCGAGGGCAATGTTGGCTTGTTCCGTTTTTTCAACACAGGCATTTGCCTGAGCGCGTCCCATATCCATGGCGGCAACGGCTTGCTCTGCACCTTGCTGTAACACTTCGATCATCTGTTGGATCTCTCGGGTCGATACCTGAGTGCGTGAGGCTAAGCTACGGACTTCATCGGCAACCACCGCAAAGCCACGACCTTGTTCACCTGCTCTAGCAGCTTCAATGGCGGCGTTAAGGGCGAGTAGGTTAGTCTGCTCTGCAATGCCGCGGATCACATCCAAAATTGAACCAATTGAGGCACTATCAGACTGTACTTTATTGATCACAACGCCTGCCTTTGCGACTTCATCGGCTAAAGCCAAAATCGTCAGTTTGTTCTCTTCGGCAATGGCGCGCATATGCTGAGTTTCTTGGTCGGCTTGTTTGATTTGCTCAAGGGCTTGATCGGCACTTAACGACACTTGTTGCGCGCTAGAGCTCAGTTCTGTGGTTGCTGTGGCCACTTGGTCCACTTGGCTTTTTTGCTCTTGAATACCTGAGGTCGTTTGCGCTGTGATTGCCGACGTTTGTTCAGCTGCCGCGGCCAGTTGGTTCGATCTATCCAAGATACCGATAATCAAACTGCGCAAGCTATCGACGAGTCGGTTGCAGTTTTTCGCTAGCTCCGCAAATTCATCGTGTCCAGAGTCATCCAGCTTATGGGTAAGGTTGCCTGAGGCTAAGACGTTTAGGGCATTGTTCACTTGGCTGAGTGAGCGTTTGAGCGGATTCACTACAGCAAAACTCACAATGACAGCGACAACAATGGCAATTAACACTACAACCATGGTTTGTATGCTAGCAGAGTCAATCTTAGCTATGGTGTCGTTGCTCATGTTGGCGGCAACAAGTTCGATGTTATTACTTACGTCCTCCATGTTGGAATTAATGACTTTCACATCTTTTTCGATAATACCGAGCTTGACTGTGGCTTCTTTAGCATGGGAAAGCTGGCTCGATTTCAGCTGCAACATAGATTGCGGACCGGTGACGAGCGCTAAAACTTTTTCAATATTTTTAGCGACTGAGCTTAAAGTATCCGCATCGATGATACTTTGACCGTGACGATTTACATATTCAAGCTTATTCTTCGTTTCGCTGATAATGTAGTCCAGTTCTTTAGAGATCAGTTCGTGTTTACTGTTTTCTTCATTAGTCACTAAGTCTGCGATAGTGGTGATGATATTCCCGAGGCTAGTATCAATCGCGCTGGCTGATGCGGCTAGACTCTGCTCATCGGGATTTTGACTGCTTTCTAAATCAACAATATCGAGCAGTTCCGATGAGGCATCATCTGCGGCATTTTCGAGTTTTTTCTTTAGATTAACTAACTGTTCTTGCTTGCTTAATGAAGCTTCACGTTCGGCGATCATGGCAAGGCTGTCTTGCTCAAAGGTTGAGAAGCTACCGCTTAATTGACTGATTAAGGAGGAGAGCGCTGGCTGACTTTTCACTAATTGAGTGACATTGGCTATCTCATTTTTAAATTGAGTCGCATGATCATCGAACACTTTACGAATACTGGGAATATTGGCCGATTTAGGCGTGTGATAAGCAATCAGGATTTGTCTTTGTTGCTCGCTCAAGGTTTCACTGAGGTGAGTGGTCGACTTAAGCGCAGGTAAGCTTAATTCTTGCATCATAGCAGAGCTGACTTTTAGGCTGTTGTTGGTGAGGTAGGATGTAAATCCCAGCACCACGAGCAAAAGCGTGACAATACCAAAACCGCCAATCACTCTGGTGGCTACATTAAATTTCATAGGATACTCCGATTTTTATTATATTTTTCCAAATGAAAACAGGGCGATTTCAGGGTTAGGCGGCTCAGTCTGTTATCGACTTTAAGCTGTTTTAGTTTAACTCTTTTTTAACTTTTTTTGGGTAATTTTTTGGTCTTTTTCAAGATGCCATAGTGTTAAGTGTTCACCCCAACAACAACCTGTATCTAAAGCCTTTAATTTAGTATCGCCAACCTTGCCCATCAGCGCAGCCCAATGGCCGAAAACCAAGGTGTGACTCTGGCGCAGGGGCGAAGCAAACTCAAACCAAGGTTTGAGTTGTGGATTAGTACAGTTTTCAGGAGGTTGTTTACAATCAAAATCGAGTCGGCCATCGACATAGAGGTAGCGCATGCGTGTTAATGCATTGATGCAGTAACGTAAGCGTTCTATGCCAATTGCACTTGGGTCCCATTGCTCGGCGCTATCCGAATACATTTGGGCTATCAGTACCTCAAGATAATCATCTTGTTTGAGTGCACGGCTGACGAGTGCGGTTTCTTCTCTTAATATCTCAAGCGACCACTGCGGTGGCACACCCGCATGACTCATGATGAGCTGGTGTTCGGGTAATTCACGCATTAGGGGTTGCTGTCTCAGCCAGTCAATTGAGGCTGAAATATCGGGTGATTCAAGAATGTCAGTTAAATTATCGCTGGGCTTTGCGCGTTTGAGCTTGCCGTGCAACGCCATTAAGTGGAGATCGTGATTGCCTAAAACCGTTTTTGCAGAATCACCTAAAGAACGAAAAAAGCGCAGTGTAGCTAAGGAGTCTGGTCCGCGAGCAACAAGATCACCTACAGCCCAGAGTTCATCACGGGAGGGATTAAAATCAACCTTAGCGAGTAATTTTTGTAATTCAGCGAAACAGCCTTGAATATCACCAACAAAATAATGCGCCACAGTGCCCCTTTCCTAATGATATTAATGTAGTAAGCCTGGGGTCGCTAAACGGAAGGGACGGATCGTCGCTTGGAAACGCTCACCCGATTCGCTGACCATGCCATAAGTGCCATGCATTATGCCAAGTGGCGTATCGAGCACAGTGCCACTAGTGTATTGATAGGCGGTATTTGGCGCTATGGTGGGCGTTTCACCGACAACTCCGGCGCCTTGGACTTCACTGGTATTGCCATTGGCATCTGTGATTATCCAGTGACGGGTCTCGAGTTTTGCGGCCAGCTCACCTAAATTGATGATAGTGATGGTATAGCTGAAGAGGTATTTTTCATCCTCGGGTGAGGACTGCTGCTCTATATATTCAGTTTTAACTTCAACCCGAATGGAGGTGTCCAATGCGCTCATTCTTGTTCCTAGGCTCTGGTTAAAGGGCACCTAAGTGCCCAGACATATTTATGCTTTCTTATCGCAAACCATGTTAGCCATAGCAACATACTGCTGCACGCTAATCTGCTCTGGGCGTTGACTTGAGTCAATCCCTAATTGCTCGAACTCATCGTCAGATAACATGTGCTTTAAGTTATTACGCAGAGTCTTACGACGCATGTTGAACGCCGTAGTACAAAGGTGACGTAGTACGGTCACATCTTTGCAAGGATATGGCTTGACCGCGTATGGCAGCAAGCGTACGACTGCTGAGTCGACCTTAGGTGCGGGCGTAAAGCTGTGGGGTGGCACTTCGAGAACCGGAACCACTTGGCAGAAGTATTGTGCCATTACCGTTAATCGACCATAGGCTTTACAGCCAGGGCTTGCCGATAAACGCAGCACCACTTCTTTTTGCAGCATAAAGTGCATGGTTTCAATCTGTTCGGCAAATTCGAACAGGTGGAACATTAGCGGCGTTGAAATGTTGTAAGGTAAGTTACCGAACACTTTCATCTTTTTGCCAGGCACACTCAATTGGCCAAAATCAAACTGCAGAGCATCACCTTGGTGAATGGTCAGTTTATCTTTAAGGACAGGGTGTTGATGTAAGCGTTCAACCAGATCGCGGTCGAGTTCGACGACGGTCAGGTTATCTACAGCTTCGGCTACGGGTTCGGTTAAGGCGCCAAGGCCTGGACCGATTTCGACCATCACATGGTGATTATCGGGGGCAATAGCACCCACAATGCGGTCAATCACATTGCCGTCGGTAAGGAAGTTTTGTCCGAAACGCTTTCTGGCCGTGTGGCCTAAATGTACTTTGTTGCTCATTAATAATGTAATCGTTTAGTTCTTTGAGGATAACTCAATGGCTTTATTCAGAGCACACACAAAGCTGCCAATATCGGCTTTGCCTGTACCCGCGAGATCGAGCGCCGTACCATGGTCAACCGAGGTACGAATATAAGGTAAACCTAAGGTGATGTTTACCGATTTGCCAAATCCTTGTGACTTGAGAACGGGAAGTCCTTGGTCATGGTACATGGCCAAGACGACATCGGCGTCCTGTAAATATTTAGGTTGGAACAGGGTATCGGCCGGTAATGGGCCGACAATATTCATCTGGAACTCTTCTCGCAACTCGTTGAGTGCAGGAATAATCACGTCGATTTCTTCACGCCCTAAATGGCCGTCTTCACCTGCGTGTGGATTGAGGCCACAAACATAAATTTTCGGTGAAACTATGCCAAATTTGCTGATGAGATCGGCATGTAAAATCTTGATAATATGCTGTAGGCGTTGACGTGTTATCGCTTTTGCAACATAGGCCAGCGGGATATGTGTGGTCACGAGTGCCACTTGTAATCCCGGCGTTGCTAGCATCATCACCACATCTGGGCAATTTGCTTGATGGGCAAAAAACTCAGTATGGCCACTAAAGGAAATACCCGCTTGATTGATAATGCCTTTGTGTACCGGACCTGTCACGACTGCATCGAACTCGCCGCTCATGTTTTTCTCGCCCGCATAACGCAAGGTCTCAACCACATAAGTGCTGTTTTGCTCATCGAGTTGACCACAAATTGCTTCGCTTACTAGCTTGAAGGGCGCTATGGTTAATGTGCCCGCTTCTTGCGGTTTAGGCGCTTGATTTGGCTGGTAAGGACGGAAAGTCACTTGCAAACCGAGTCGTTTAGCACGGCTGGTTAATAATTCTGGATCCGCACAAACGACTAACTCAGCAGGCCAAGCCTGCTGAGCGAGTTGTACGACTAAATCGGGGCCAATACCTGCGGGTTCACCAGGGGTAACGGCAATACGTTTAGTGCTCAATTAGAATTAACCTCGATTGGTCTCTGGCTGGAAGATTTCAATGTATGCGTCTGAACGCATTTCGTCTAGCCAGTTTTGCAGTTCTTCGTTAAATTTGCGACGGAAGATCAACTGGTGCGCACGGTTGCTGTTGAACTGATCTGTGGCATCGGTTTTTCTGCGTTCTTCTAACTGAGTGATATGCCAACCGTGAGTGGTACGGAATGGCTCACTAATTTGGTCGTTTTTCAAACTGTTGAGCGTTTGAGCAAACTCAGGTACGTAAATGCTTGGTTCTGCCCAACCTAATTCACCACCTTTTGTGGCCGAACCAGGGTCTTCTGAGTACTGACGCGCTAGGTCTTCAAACTTAGCTTCACCTGAGCGGATTTGCTTCAGGAATTGCTCAAGCATGGCTTTAGCGCGGTCTTCTGACAGGATCGGCGATGGCTTGAGCAAAATGTGGCGCGCTCTAACTTCTTCGATTTCTTTGGTTTGTAGGCCGCGAGCATCCATGATCTTAATAATATGGAAACCTGCACCACTCTTAATCGGGCCGATAATGTCACCTATTTTCGCACCGTTGATCACTTCGGCGAACAGAGTTGGCATTTCGTTGATGTTCATATAATCCCAAATACCACCTTCGAGTGCTTTAGGACCTGAAGAAGAAGCGATAGCGGTACGACGGAAATCCTCACCACTCTTCAAACGTTCTAAGACGATATTGGCGCGTTTGCTTGATGCTTCGAGTTGTTCACTGGTGGGGTTATTAGGCACGTCAATCAGGATATGGCCAATTTGGTATTCCACATCTTTCATCCCTTGTTCTTGGATGAGTTTGACTAGGCTAGTAATTTCCTGTGGTGATACTTGAATACGGCGTTGTACTTGAATACGTTGAATTTCACCTAGAGTGATTTCTTCGCGCAATTGTTCGCGGTATTGGCTGAAACTTAAACCTTCGCTTTCAATTTTTTGTTGCATCTGCGCGACAGACATTTTTTGTTCACGCGCGATGTTTTCAATCGCTTGGTCTAGTTGTAAGTCACCAATATTCAGCCCTATACGACTGGCCATTTGCAATTGTAGGCGAGTTAAGATTAAACGCTCAATCACCTGAGTGCGCAGGGCACTGTCAGAAGGTAATGATTGGTTTGCTGCTTTGGCATTCGCTTTAACAGTGTCAATCATGTTAGTGATTTCACTTTCGAGCACTATGCCGTCGTTAATTTGGACTGCAACGCGGTCGAGCGGCTGGGGGGCGGCCAATGTAGGTTGGCTGATCGCGAGTGCAAATAAAGCAAAAATCAGATGTTTACTGGGTTTCATCCACAAAATCCTTGGCACGTTCTAAGGTCAGGTTCGACGGCTTAATTGAAATAACTTTACCATTTATATCGAAATTACAGTGAGTTGCCCTAATGTAATTTTTTGGCGACGCATTTGAGTGCAAGGTTAGACCTTAAGATCCGTTTTTATTCGCTTTAGCAAAAGGTGAACGGTAAAGCACTCATTAATCTGTTTGGACTCTTAGTCCTTGTTGAGGTTCAGCAATCTATCACAATTCTTTGCTAATTCCTCAGATAAAGCGGTTTTCTGTAGTTAAACAGGCCGTCATTGAGCATATCGGATACGCCTAATGGGCCAGAACCACCGAGTCCCTTAATGATTAAGTTCAGGTAGACACCACTATCAAACTGCTCACGAGGATCAATTGTGGCAGAACCTATATTGTCGTCATAGTTGGTTTTAATGCGGTAATGATAACTAAGTCTTACTGCGTAACAGCATGATTCGTACTGGATACCTGTGTAAGTTTCAATACTGCGACTTTCGTTAAGGTCATAATACCAATTACCAACAAAGTAGAGGTCATCACTGATTGGCCAAGCGCCACGAACGCCCGCTTGGGAGATGTTCACTGTATCATTGGTATTTGAGTTCAATAAATCTGGAACATAGCGATAGCTAAATTGCAGCAATTTATTCGCTTCAGGTCTGAAATCTAAGGTGACTTCAGATTTTTTATTGTCACTGGTGTTGGTATCGTACTGAATCGCAGCCCCCATATACCAATCATGGGACAAGCGGGTATCTAACTCTGCAGCAAGTACTGAAGTTGATTGATTAGACTCAAAAATACTGTCTTCGTAACCGACTTTACTGTCTTGCAGGTAAAAAATTTGTCCTAGGCTGAATTTAGTGGCTTCTTGGTTATGACTATCAAATAGGCGTGTGGTAACACCTAGAGTGACTTGATTTGCATCGGAAATTCGATCCAGACCCGAGAAGCGACGATCACGGAATAGACCAAAGTAGTCGTCCTGTAATTGAGCCGTATCATAAATGCCTATGTTGCGTTGATCTTCGTAGCCGACATAAAGATATTGAAATTGTGGCTCGAGCGTTTGGCGGTAGTTTTGATCGAAAAGCTCAGTAAAACGTTCGAAGTTGATTTGACCATTAATCCGTACCTGCGGGATGGTGCGATTCACTGTGTCGTCAACAACTATGTCAGGATCTTCGTTATGCTGCCAATAATTGGTCTGCATCAGCTTAACTTGGCTGGTGAGCGAGCCTGAAGGCCCATGTATTGGCAGAGTTACACTCGGTGACATGTGCAAACGAGTCGCCGTATTAACATTGTTGTCCTGATGGGCAAAATTTGTTAGCTCTGAATTGAAACCAAAATCTAAATTGTTCCAAAAATCAGCGGCACGATAGTTAAAGTTAACCTGAGGCATGACTTGATATGGTTTTTCATCCTCACCCAGTACTTTAATATCTTGTACTCGGGTGCTTAGATCCCAGTTACTTTCGAAGTAGCTGATTTCACCTATGCGTGATAACTGGTTATCGGTTGCACGGTTAACATCTGACTTTAAGTCATTGAAATAATTGTTATCTGATACATCGGTAAAATTCGCTAATACACGCCAATTTTTGTCGATCGCCCCTTGATGCTGCCAGTTATATAAATAGCGATTCGGGCTACCATCGATCAATTGGTCATTGCCTAGATATTCTAGATTGACTCGGCCATTTTGGGCTGCACCCGCCAGATAACCAAACTCTGTTTTAGTGAATAAACCACGGTTTGACATATAGCTAGGCGTAAATGTTAAATCGTACTCTGGGGCAATATTCCAATAATAGGGTGCGGAAATTTCGACACCATCAGTAGTGCTAGTGCTAAAACTAGGGTAGAGAAAGCCAGATTTACGTTTGTCTGAAACGGGGACTGTCATGTAGGGAATATAGAATACAGGTACACCGCCAATTCTTAGTTTGGCATTCCAAATTTCGCCCCATTCTTCTTCACTGTTGATCTTGATCTTTTCGGCCTCGAGTAGCCAAGACACATTGTCAGGAGGGCAAGTAGTGAAGTTGGTATTCGTTAAAATTAAATTGTTATTGATAGTAATTTGCAGTTTTTCGGCATCACCGTGAACTTGTTGGCCATGGATCCAATATTGTGCGCCTTTAAGGGTGGCACGGTTTGTCCGCATTTGAGCTTGTAAGGATTCGGCTGTAACGGTGAAGTTACTGTCTTGAAAGACTAAATTACCATTGGCATCAAACTGTTCAGTGGCTTGATCTAAAATCGCCTCATCGGCTGCTATGTGCCTATCGCCTTGGCTAAAAACCACATCGCCACGGAAAATCGCCTGCTTCCCCATTTCGGCATTGGTGTTATCAGACGCAATACGAATTTTGTTGAGTTCAGCCGCACTCATCCCTTGGGTTTGAGATACGATACGGGGTACTGGCGGTTCGATTAAGCATTGGGATGCCGAAGCGGTTAGAGAGTCGTCTGCCAGGACTAATTGCGGTAACAGGCTCAGGGCCAGAAGGTATCGGATCTGCATCTTTAGGTCAGTAATTATGATTTCTTATTCTGGACAAGTATGGATGGGGAAAGTTGCAATTGACAAACGCAACATCGCTTAATAAATCTCTCAATTTCTTAGCTGTTTCCAAATTCTATGCCAGCTATAATAAAGCAATTTTTCTTTAAGAGCCATGAAATGACTTTATCCGATCCGAGATTTCTTTCCCTTAATCAGTGGCTGAATGCTTATTTTTCCTGTGAGGTGATGCCTGTGTTGATTTCCGGAGACGCAAGTTTTAGGCGTTACTTTCGGATTTCGATGCCTGATGCTACCTTTATCGCCGCCGATTCACCGCCTCAGTTAGTGCCTATCGCCCCCTTTATTGCCCTGTCGAATGCTTATTCAGCCGTGGGACTGACAGTTCCAAAAGTAATCCACGCCGATGCCGATTTGGGTTTTATGTTGATGAGTGATTTGGGCGATACCCAACTCTTATCTGTATTGACAGTACAAAATGTGGAAGGGTTTTACCGTCAGGCGCTCGATTTATTACCGCAAGTGGCCGCTGTGATTGAGTGTAAGAATTTTGATAGCGGTTTAGTACAGGCATTACCTAACTACGATGAAGCCTTTGTGCGCCGTGAATTACACATTTTTACTGAGTGGCTGTTAGGAACACATCTTAATTTGTCTTTGGACGCGGCAGAGTTGCAGTTGCTGAATGATACTTTTGATCGCCTCGTCGGCAATGCGCTGTCTCAACCTAGTGTGGGAATGCATAGGGATTTCCATAGCCGTAATCTTATGCTGCAAGCGGACAAGCTGTGCGTGATTGATTTTCAGGATGCTGTCGTTGGTCCTGTGACTTACGATGCGGTATCACTACTACGCGATTGTTATATTCGTTGGCCGCAGCCGTTAGTCGCAGACTTGATGCGGTATCATTATCAGCAAGCATTAGCGCTTGGTTTTATTCCTGCACAGACTCCTTTTGAGCAATATCAAACTTGGTTTGATCTCATGGGCTTACAGCGCCACATTAAGGCGGTGGGGATTTTTGCACGATTAAACTATCGCGATAGTAAACCTGCGTATATGGCGGATATTCCACTGACATTAACGTATATTGTTGACATCTCGCTGCAGTATCCTGAACTCGTGCCATTTGCACACTGGTTAACTCGTCGTGTGTTACCTGCGTTTAGTGTGAGTCAGTCTTCATCTGAGGTTAAGCAATGAAAGCCATGATCTTGGCCGCTGGACGAGGGGAAAGGTTACGGCCGTTAACGGACAGTTTGCCTAAACCTATGGTGCCAGTGTTAGGTAAGCCGCTGATTGTTTATCATATTGAAAAACTTGCCGCGAAAGGCATAGTCGATATCGTCATCAACCATGCTTGGCTAGGGCATAAGTTAGTCGAAGCTCTGGGCGATGGCAGCACTTTTGGGGTGCGCATTCGGTATAGCGCTGAAGAGAGTGCGTTAGAAACCGGCGGCGGTATTAAACGCGCTTTGTCTTTATTGTGTGAGGACGGAAGCGACGAACCTTTTTTAGTGATTAATGGTGATGTGTTTATTGATGCTTTACCGCCAATCACGCAACTGGCAGCGGATAGGCTCGCTCACTTATGGTTAGTGCCTAATCCTGAGCAGCATCCAAATGGCGATTTTGCTTTGAATGGTCATCAAGTGCAGGAGCGTGGCGATGTTAAGTACACGTTTTCGGGCATGGGCATGTATCACCCTGCGCTATTTCATGACACGCCGCAGGGCGCCTTTGCACTGGGTCCGTTGCTCCGATCGCAAATGGCTCAAGGCAGAGTTAGTGGTGCCTTGTTTAATGGATTTTGGTGTGATGTCGGTACCATTGCACGATTGCAAGCGCTTGAACTAAGGTTACAAAGTAACAAGTAAATTTCGGTGCTGGCATATCCATAGGATTAAGCTAGTGCATCAAATACATAATAGAAATCAGGAAATAAGATGCGGCTTTGGGGTAAGTTTTTTGGATTTGTCATTGGCTTTATGTTCGGCCGTATTTTTGGTGCGCTGCTAGGTTTGTGGCTCGGTCATCTTTACGATAAGCGTGCAGCATCGGGCGTGGGTTTTCGACAGATTCTAGGGCAGGCTAAGAATCGCCAAGCCATTTTCTTTAATACCACATTTGCAGTAATGGGGCATGTGGCGAAAGCATCAGGACATGTTACCGAAACCGATATTCGCATTGCGACCTTATTAATGGATCAAATGCGTTTAACGGGAGAAGCCCGTAAAGAGGCGCAACAGGCATTTCGTGAAGGTAAATCGGCGGATTTTGATCTACGTAGCAGCTTACAAGCTTTCCGTGTTATTACGATGGGACGCAAAGAGTTAGTGCAGATGTTCATCGAAATCCAGATCCAAACGGCACTGTCTGATGGTGAATTGGATCCCGCTGAGCACGCTATCTTGATGACGATTGCTCAAGAGTTAGGTTATGGTCGAGCGCAGTTAGATGAATTACTTAAACGCTGGCAGGCGGAGTTTCGTTTCCATCAAACATCGAGTGGCAATAAAACATCGATTACTGATGCCTACAGTTTACTTGGCATTACGAACGAAGCTAGCGACCAAGAAGTTAAACGGGCTTACCGTAAATTGATGAATGAACATCATCCCGATAAGTTAGTGGCGAAAGGGTTGCCACCGGAAATGATGGAGCTAGCTAATCGTAAGGCTCAGGATATTCAAGCAGCCTATGACAGAGTCAAGTCTGAGCGCGGTATGCGTTAGCCTTGATAAAATTGGTTTTTGTAAAAGATAAGGAATTCATTATGAAAAACACTTACCGTTTGTTGCTGTTGGCGAGTTTGTTACCTGTGGCTATGTCTACGCAGGCCGAGGTGTTTATCGCTCCTTTTGGTGGTTATAGTCTGGGGGGCGGTCAATTTGATGTGAATCAATATGAGGTCAACACAGATCAAACGGGTGATAAGGCCGATGTGAAGGTCGAGGAGTCGAGTCATTACGGTTTGATGGTGGGTATTGGTACGAATGATCCCGGTAATATTTATCTTTTATATAGTCATCAAGCCTCTGAACTGAAAAGTGGCGGCTTGTTTACGCCAGACTTTCTTACCTCGTTAGATTTAGATTATATCCATTTGGGTGGCACTTTATATTTCCCCCGTGGCGATATCCAGCCCTATGTCACTGCCAGCGCGGGGATCACTCGCATGCTGCCCAGCGGTTGGTCGAGCGAAACGCGTTTCTCCATGGGGATTGGTGGCGGGGTAGAGTATCAAGTAACGCCACACTTTGGCTTGTTTGCGGATATTCGGGGTTATGCGACGTTTATCAACAGTGACACTTCGCTGTTTTGCAATGAAGATGATTGCCTATGGCATATTACGTCAGATGTGATGTGGCAGGCTCAGGCTAACCTTGGGTTCAAAGTCAGTTTTTAGCACTAACACATCGTCTTAAAAGGAGATTTAGTGGCATGAAAATAGTCGTACTTGATGGTGAAACCTTAAATCCTGGCGATCTCAGCTGGCAATCCTTAAATGAATTAGGCGAGTTTGCGTGTTTTCCCCGCACAAGTGGCGCTGATATTGTCGCGCGAGCCCAAGGTGCTGAAGTCATTCTCACCAATAAAACGCCGCTTAATGCTAAGACTCTGGCGCAACTTCCCGTACTTAAATATATAGGTGTATTGGCAACGGGCACGAACGTTGTTGATATCGCGGCAGCTAAAGCGCAAGGCATAGTGGTTACGAATGTGCCGGCCTATGCGCCCGATGCCGTAGCGCAGATGGTGTTTGCCCATATACTGCATCACACCCAAGCCGTGGCCGCCCATCATCAAGCTGTGGTCGATGGCCAGTGGGTGAACTGCCAAGATTTTTGTTTTACTTTAATGCCGTTGCAATCTTTAAAAGGCAAGACTTTAGGCTTAATAGGTTATGGCGATATCGGTCAGCAGGTGGGAACACTCGCCCTCGCATTCGGGATGAAAGTGCTCGTCAATACGCGTTCAGTTATCAAAGACTTGCCCCAAGGTGCCACTTGGGTACCGCGTGATACTGTGCTGAGCGAATCAGATATTATCTCGCTGCATTGCCCACTTACCCCTGAAACTGAGCAATTTATCAATCAACAAACTCTTGCCTTGATGAAGCCTAATGCGCTGCTGATTAATACGGCGCGCGGTGGATTAATTGATGAGGCCGCGCTTGCTGCTGCGCTTTCACAAAACCGCTTATTTGCCGGTGTCGATGTATTATCGACCGAGCCGCCCAGCGCGGATAATCCCTTATTGTATGCACCGAATATCAGCATTAGTCCCCACAATGCGTGGGCGACTAAGGAAGCCAGACAAAGTCTACTCAATATTGCCGTGGCGAATTTGAACGGTTATTTGAAGGGTGACGTGATTAACTGTGTGAACAAGTAAAGCGGTATGCGTCTTTCTCTCTTTTCATCATGTCGATGTTGAGAGAGAAAGACGTAAATGGTTATTTATTATTGAGTTTTTCTTCTACGCATCCACCACACACCCAATAAGCCTGTGAGGGCTAATACGCCAAATACGACGGGCTTTTTCAGCTTGTGGTACAGGGCGTTCCATTCTGCCATTTCATTCGCCTGCGCTCGTTTTACTGCACCGTCAAAATCGGGCGCTTCACACTGCAAACCAAAGTTCTCGGCCCAAGGCACAAAGGGGCCGTTGGCGACGTATTTTTTATAGTAACGTAGGGCAAGTTCTTGATCTCGATACAATACCCAACCTGTGGCTTGGCAGAGTAGCGCTGCATAGGCTTGGCTGTTGTGGGGTACATGATCCGATGCCTTGTTGGCTAGTTCTGCTGCCGTGTAGCGATAATGGAAGCGTTTATCGGGGATTGCTTGGCTGGCACTGATCCGCAGCTGTTCTTTCTCTGCCAGTTTGCTCGGTTCATTCCAATCGCTTAGATCGAAGACACCTTGGTAAATAGTGTAATCCGGGGCTAATTCAAACCCTAAGAGTTCCATGCCTTGGTGGCGGGCAAGTTCGGCAACAGCCCAATAGGCCTTAGCGCTATCAATGCCTTTTGTTTTTTTCGCTGCATTCAACTCTGTGCCATAGGCAAGGGCGCTGGCATTCAGTTTAGGATTAGGGAAGTAAACCGGCGCTTCAGCTATCGCGCCTTCGCGTAATAGCCTGCGACCTAGCAAGTAGCGCAAGCGGTTGTTAATTGGCTCAATATTATCGTACCAGTCGCTGTCTTTAGGGTATTCAAAGGCGATAAATGGCACATGTTCGTCGATAAATAACTTAAGTTCAGCCGTGGTGAGCACGCGCTCCGCCACATAGGCGATGTCTTGCCAGTACTCATCACCGCTGGCGAGTAAGTGATTGAGCGCATCGACATATTCGCCACGCTCTAGTGACAACACTCCTTGCTCGGCACGAATACGACAGTAAGTGGCTGTATCTTCATCGGCATTAATGGCTTGTTGCTGAGTTTCTTTAGCGTCAACAGTGGCCGAGATCTTATTGAGTTGCTCAGGGAAGTGACGCGCTGCCTGAGCATAGGCCTTGGCCGCTTCTGCTTGATCGCCCTTTTGTAGCATTAATTTTGCGTTGAGCCACCAAGTGAGGCCGCTCGGTTTCGCTAGCGTTAATAGGCGCTCAGCACTGGCATAATCACCTAACTGGTAATAAATCGCCGCTAATTTATCGCCATGGTTGAGCTGTAAGCCATCGGTTGGAAATACTTTAAGGAGCTCTGCAACCTTTAATCCCATTTCTGAAAGCTGGCCATTGTAGGCGAATTCATTAGTGCTGCTTTGCCAATAGGCAATCAATAACTGCTGCACGCTCGCCTGTTGCAGTAGCGGTTTAAGTTCAGCAATCTCTTTACCCATCAAAGTGCGGCTTAACATCAATAAGGAATCATAACCGCCGCTATCACCCTGTACCGATTGGGTGGCGTAGAGCTCAATAGCTTTATTCAGTGCATCAGGGGTGAGAGTCATTTTCAGCTCTGACTCAGTTTCACCTGCCCCTAGATTGGTCAATTGCGGGAGCGGCTGGCCTTGGTGTAGCAGGATATAGGCTTGCTCACCTAAGCTCGCTAAACTCAAACGCAGGGGATCGGCGGCGCCTTGTGCGACTTCGGTTTGTAATTGTGTTAGGTAAGCATTGGCACGATTAAAATGTTCAGGATCAGCCGAAGTCTTGCTTAAGATAAGCTCAATACGCGACAGCGAATAGAGTGCCCACAGGCTACGAGATGCGCGTTCGTTTTGTGGTAATTTAATGATTTTGCTGAAATAGTTACTCGCCCTCTCATAATCTTTTGCTTCAAACGCTACGGCACCTAAGGTGTACCAAGTTAGCGCTTGTGGTAGATCTTTGTCTAACTTAGCGGCCATTTGCTCGGCTTCAATGGGACCCGTTGCATCCCGCAAAGTGTTCACTAAGGCCAAATGGGCATCACTTAACTCGCTGTTTTCAAAGGCGCGAGTTTGTGAAAGATAACGGCTATGCACTTCATCCCAGAGATATTCTTGTGCAGCGGGTGCATCTTGATACTGCCAAGGCAAAGGTTTTGCGAGGGCGGTGAGCTGTTGGCTAAAGGAGGTTTGCGGTAAATAACTGAGATTGCTCTGCCTATCCTGAGTGAGTTGCAAAGGAAAATCGGGGCCGCAGGCCAATAGCATAGGGGAAAATAAGCTTAAACAAATGAGCGTGGTCTTTTTAAGCATAAAAGCCCGATTGGGTGTTGCCATGGTAAACGATAGTTTTGGCTTATGGCGCATAAATTCCCTGTAAATATAATGACTCACAACGTGCCCAGCCTATCACTTTTTGGCCGCCAGGGTTGAGCATGTGTGTTTGAATGTCTCTGTTTGATTGCGGCATAGGCATGATTGCAGTGCGTGAAACTGTTTTGGTTGGTGTCAACGCTGCTGTATTCTCAGCTCGCCATTGCCACGTTAACAGCCCATCTTTTTGTATTACGCTATAGCCATTTTGCGCATCATACCCGCTGCAAGCTTGTCCCGCTAGCGACAAAAGAGGAGGAATTTCACCTGCAATATTACCGTGATTCATTAAGCTCAGTTGGAATAGCTGTGGCTTGCGGATTTCCAGATTTTTTGGCTTATTTTCAGCGGCTAATGTCGTTTGGGTTGTGGCCTTGTTATCGCTCGAGATCACTAATTCAATCTTGGCGGCAAGTTCACCTTGCTGTGCAACGGCGATTAAGGTGTCGAGTGGCCAAACCCTTTTATCCCCTTCCAGCGGCAGCCGAAACCAGATAATGCCTCTGAGTTTGGCATCTTTTTGAGTGTGTAGTTTTTGCACAAAGGCTTGTAATACTAGAGGATCGGCCATCAGTTCCTGTACTACATTGGCTGATTGGAGTTGATCGCGCAGCGGTGTTTCACTTTCAACTTGATAACCTGAAGCTGTACTGATGACCGCCGAACCATAGGCGGGGAGCGCAATAAGGTAAGGCACAGTGCTGATATTTGAGAGTTGCTGCACCCACTGCCAACCTTGAGTAGCATCGAATAGCCCGAGGCGTGGATCGCTTACGCTGTGAATTTGTAGCACGAGTTCATCAATACTGGTGAGTAATGCGGGGAAATCGGCACTATTGAGCCAAGCGGGCAGTGCAGTAATGCTGAGTTTGAGTTCTGTGGGTAACTGCGCTTTAAGCTTTGTAAGAAAATCCCGATAGGCTGGCAGTTTACTGTTGGCACTGTCGTGGTCGATTTCAACCCCCGCGATGTGCGTGCCTTTTGCCTGCCAATCTGTCAGTACTTGGTTGATTTTATTGATCACTTGTTCATCATTTAAATGCACGAACTGACCATCTAAGCGAATCACGGCAATTTTTGGCCTAGGATCCGCCTGCAACCAAGCATGATTGACCGCAACTTCAAACCAAATATCGGCACCATTGGGTTTTGGATGCGCTTGCAGCGCTAAAATACGTAATCCTTGGAATGCACCTTGGCTTTGCACTAATGCCGTTTGATTGGCGGGGCGCCATTGGCGCTGCCAGATATAGACTTGCTGCGAAAGTGGCGCTCGAAGCGTTGTTGCTTCTGTAGCGGCTTTTACTGCGACACTGGTATTTGGGCTAGCCGTGGTTTCATTAGCGTTCGATGCTGGCTGACAGGCGCTCATAAATACGGTGGCGCTCAACAAAGCAAATAAGAACCATTGATTTCGGCTTATGTTTTTAACCAGATTGCCTATGCCCATACTACCGCTGTCGATTTCGTTTTGAGTGAGGCATTACTATGCCCGAAAAATGCCACTTATACATCGCGGTCAAACTTCTGATAATGCCCACTAAGCTTGGTTTTCCTTTTGGTGCCTTGTTAATCAATATCAGAACTCAGATCTCAAAAATCAGGATCGACTTGAAAGCGCATCTGTTCACGGGTGACGGGATGTTGAAGCATCAATAAATCGGCATGCAGATGCAGGCGATTGGCGCGAGTGCCGTACAGATCGTCACCCACAATGGGCGTATTTAGCCCTTCTGAGTGGGCGCAGTGAACTCTGAGTTGATGGGTTCGGCCCGTTTTTGGGGATAGATATACGCGGGCTGTACGTGCCATTTCATCGATATGGCTTAATTCCCAATAGGTTTGGGCCGCTTTGCCAAACTCATGGCAAACGAGTTGTCTCGGTCTATCGTCTAAATCGCCACGTAGGGGTAAAGAGATTTGTCCCGCTGCCTGCTTATCTGCCATTGCTGTAGGGATCCCTGCTAAAAGTGCCACATAACGCTTAGTCACTGTGCGCTGGATAAACTGTTTTTGCAGCTGTTTATGGGCGTCTTTTGTCAATGCGATCACCATTAATCCCGAGGTCGACATATCGAGCCTGTGGACGATAAGTGGTCCTGTGGCATTGGGAAACGTTTGCCGCATGCGCGAATACACTGAGTCTTCAATCTCTTTGCCGGGCACTGATAAAAATTCGGCGGGTTTGTTCACAATCGCCATCGCCTCGTCTTGGTAGAGGATGCTTAAGGTTTTGCCTTCTGCGGGGTTCGTCAGCAGCGGATTATCATCGACGACGAGCCCGTTGAGCATATGCCCCAAGATAGGTTGGCATTTACGCAGACAGGCGGGATAAAATTGCTTATGTTGGCGAATTTCTGATTTTGGCGGCGCCCCCCACCAAAATTCGGCAATCGCTAATGGTTTAAGACCATGTTTAAAGGCGTAATGTAGCAACTTAGGGGCGGCACATTCTCCCGAGCCTGCGGGCGGTGTTAACTCAACCGTCCCGTTAAATATGCCGTTAAGGCTTTTTTCTGAGCCGCGAATATTCAAAAAACGATACTGCTCAAACAGCTTTTGCTGCAGCGCCGCCGAGAGCTGTTTACGCTGTAGTCTTAACGCGTCACGCTTATCAGTGAGCAGAGTTAACGCTTGGCTGATGGCATGGATACGTTCATCCCAATAGCGTTTAATATCTCTTAACTGATTCTTTTCATTAATGCTTTCTTGGCTGAGTTTGGCTTCGATTACAGTATTTTCACCTAAAGTCTCATCAGTTGGATTGGTAGCCCATTGCACTGCGAGTTGATTGCGCTGCGTCTTGCGGGATTGACGGCCGTCGATCATCACTTGCCTGTGGGCGGCAAGCTTGGCTTGTGCTTGAGCTTGCTCAGCGTTGAGTTCGCTCGATAGCCGAGGAATATCGGGATGATTTTCTACTGCAAGTAGCTGCTCGTTAATTTGGTTGATTTGCAGATTTTCGGCGTGGAAAAAATTGTCCTTAGCCAGCATATCAAACACAGGTGGAACGAAGCGTGGCCAATGGTTCTGCTCAGCTAACTTGCCCGAAAATGCCGACAAATAGCCCACTTTCCCCTGCGGATCTTGCACTAAAAGTACACCAAACATTTTACCAATGGCACCGGTTAACTCCCCCGTGAGGCCAAAGTTATGTTGCCAATCGTTTTGAGTCTCAAGGTGGCGTTGTAATTCGTTGGCTGCGATCACGCATAATGGATGCGGTTCGTAATAGAAAGGAAAGGTAAAACGTTGCGGCAGGGCATAGGCATCAATGGCTTGTGTGAAAGAGGTAAAGCAAGAAGGCTGAAGATGCATATTGGGGTCTACTGTTGGTTTTACTTATCTGGGGTAATTATCAGAGTTAAGCCACAACTTAGGATTTACCTAAATGCAAGCTGAGGGCAAGCAAGAAAGGGCGTTAGTTTACTCTGTCGATTTTGGGCAGTCACTTTTTATTGGTGTGGCTCTGTGTTGAAAAAGGGAAATGGCATTAAAGCGCATTTCCCTTTGATGTGTAGCTTGTACTTAAAGCCAATTTTAAACGGTTAAACCCGCTTAAAAGATGACTTTCACTTTACTGGCGCTATCGAGAGCTTTGCTGATTGCGCTGTCGATATCGATATCACGGGCAAGCGCGACACCTAAACGGCGGCGACCATCAATATCGGGTTTGGCGAATAATCTAAGCTGAGTGTTGACCGCTTCTAATGCCGCACCAATCCCTTGGTAGCGGATATTGCTTGAGGTGCCTTCGGCCAAAATTACCGCTGAGGCACTTGGACCATGCTGATGGATATTGGGAATAGGTAGGCCGAGAATCGCTCTAACATGCAGGGCAAATTCCGATAAATCTTGGCTGATGAGTGTGACTAAGCCTGTGTCGTGGGGTCTTGGCGAGACTTCAGAGAAATACACTTCATTGCCTTTAACAAACAGTTCTACGCCAAATAGTCCATAACCGCCAAGGGCTTCGACGACTTTGCTCGCAATCGCTTGGGATTTTGCTAGCACTTCATCAGACATGACTTGTGGCTGCCATGACTCGCGATAATCGCCATCTTCTTGCCTGTGGCCAATGGGAGCACAAAAATGAATGCCGTTGACTGCGCTGATGGTTAACAGGGTGATTTCATAATCGAAGGGAATAAAGCCTTCAACTATCACGCGACCGCCGCCGGCGCGTCCGCCTTCTTGGGCGTATTGCCACGCTTTATGGCTGAGGGCGATATCGCGAATAACGCTTTGGCCTTTGCCCGAGGAACTCATGACTGGCTTCACCACACAGGGAACGCCAATTTCACTAATCGCTTGATTAAATTCGGTTTCGGTATCACAGAAAAAATACGGAGAAGTCGGTAAACCTAAGGTTTCAGCGGCGAGACGACGAATACCTTCCCTGTCCATAGTGAGCTTCGTTGCCCGAGCTGTTGGGATAATATTCACCCCTTCGGCTTCCATATCCACTAAGGTTTGGGTGGCGATGGCTTCAATCTCTGGGATGACTAAGTGCGGTTTTTCTAACTCGATAACCGCACGCAGGGCGTTGGCATCGAGCATATTGATCACATGGGAGCGATGCGCGACTTGCATGGCGGGGGCGTTGGCGTAACGGTCAACGCCAATCACTTCAACGCCTAAGCGTTGTAGTTCAATGGCAACTTCTTTGCCAAGTTCACCGCAGCCGAGCAACATGGCGCGTCGTGCGCCCTCAGTGTAGGGAGTGCCTATCATGTGTGGGTACCTTTGAGATTGTAGGGATGATGAGTTTTATGCTTGCGTTCTATGCCGCAATGATGTGGCTAGTTTAGCCTGAACAGGCTTTAGGATCATGGAGTAAATCGACAAGTGTGTCCCGGATCACTGGGGGCAAAAACGAAACAGCATATCTTTGGTTAATATTGGGGCTGAGGTTGAGAGTAAAGTCAAATGTTAATGTCATGTTGGTAGCATGTTTGGGGACCATCCACTAATCTTTGGGATGGAATAGATATTATTAATACAAGGAGATGCGGATGTTCTTAGATTACTTTGCGTTAGGTATTTTGTTTTTTGTCATCATTATCATGTTTTATGGTGTCATTGCCATTCATGATATCCCCTATGAAATAGCCAAAAAGCGTAATCATCCCCAGCAAGATGCATTGCATATCGCCGGGTGGGTGAGTCTATTCACCCTACATGCAATTTGGCCATTTTTATGGATCTGGGCGACTTTATACCGTGAAGATCGCGGTTGGGGGTTCAATACTGTAATGAAGCGAGAATTAGTTTTAGAGGAGGATGTGAATTCATTGCGCGAGACGGTCAGAGGGCTTCAGACTCGGCTTGAACAGTTAGAGCAAATAACTCCCATGAATATAGCGCCTGCTGTGGATGCGATAAAAACAGACAAAGTTGAGGTATAACATGGATTTATTACTCATACTCACCTATGCGGCCGTGTGTATTGCTATCTTTAAAGTCTTTAAAATTCCGATGAATAAATGGACTGTTCCCACCGCAGTGCTGGGCGGGGTGTTCATTATTGGTACCTTATTGCTCGTGATGAATTACAACCATCCTTATTCTCGTTTTGCCCGTGAATATTTTGTCACTATCCCTATCACACCCGCAGTAAAAGGCTTAGTGACTTCGGTGGAAGTGCAGCCTAATATGCCTGTTAAACAAGGGGATGTGTTATTTCGTCTCGATCCTATTCCCTTCGAGGCCGTTGTTAAACGTAAACGCGCAGCTTTGATGGAAGCTGAGCTCCAAGTGCCACAACTCGCCGCGGCGTGGGAGTCTGCTAAGGCTAATGTAGAGCGCGCTAGGGCCGATAAAGACCGTAATAAATCTGCCTTCGAGCGTTATGAGTTAGGCCGCAAGAAAGGGGGCGCGAATTCGCCTTTTACTGAACTGGAACTCGATAATAGGCGTCAATTGTACTTAGCCTCAGAGGCACAACTGACCGTCGCGAATGCTGAAGAACTGCGTGTCAAGCTGGCCTATGAATCTAATATTGATGGTGTCAATACTAAAGTGGCTGGCTTGCAAGCTGATTTAGCCAGTGCACTCTACGATTTAGAACAGACAGTCGTGCGGGCACCTGCTGATGGTGTGGTGACGCAAATGGCACTTCGTGCGGGAGCGATGGCAGTGCCTTTACCATTACGCCCAGTAATGAGCTTTATTCCCGACGAGCAGCGCTACTTTGCGGGGGCATTCTGGCAAAACTCGTTAATGCGTTTGCAGGAAGGTGATGAAGCTGAAGTGATATTGGATGCCGCTCCAGGACAAATCTTTAAGGGGAAAGTGGCGAAAATATTACCCGCTATGGCTGAAGGTGAAGTTCAAATGGGCGGCGCGCTGCAGTCATCGGCTCGTTTATTTCAAAATGGTCGCGTTATTGTGCTGATTGATATCGAAGATGATGCTATCCGTAAGCAATTTCCTGCGGGTGTTTCTGGGCAGGTTGCAATTTATACTGAACATTTCCATCATGTCGCTGTGATGCGTAAAGTATTGCTGAGGATGCAAGGTTGGTTGAATTACTTGTTTTTTGATGGACATTAACCCTTAATCGGTTAACTTTTGTCTGTTGTATCAAGTCCAGTTCGCTGGACTTTTTTGTGACACATTTTTGGGTGAATAAAAAGGAATTTGAAAGCATGCAAGATATTCACGATTTAACCTCAGTGCTGCGCTCCAATACGCCAATTGTAGTGATTGAAACCTATGAAGAATATCGCGTGGTTGAGCTGCTTAAGCGGGTCGCCAGTGTGCTTTATCAACCTGTGTTTACATGGAGCATCACCCAAGGTCTGGCACGGGTCGATAAGCCCTTGGCGGCGCAAAAGTTTAATAGCGAACCTATAGATTTGCTCGGGCAAATTAAATCAACCTCGCAGCAGGGAATTTATGTGCTGTGCGACTTCCATCCCTTTGTGATTGATGCACCTAAGAATGTCCGTTTGCTTAAAGAAATCGCCCTTGAGTACGAGACGCTGCAACACACATTAGTGCTGGTGAGCCATGCCTTTGAAATCCCGCCTGAAATCAAACGTTATTGCGCATATTTTCACTTAACTTTGCCAAGTACAGTGCAATTGCAAAATCTGATTTATCTTGAAGTTGATAAAATTCGTCACCAAGGTACGCCGCTACAGGTCGATGATGCGGCTGTGGTCAAATTAGCCGATAATCTGCGGGGCGTGACTTTAGACGATGCCCGTCGTCTCGTACGCAAAGCCATAGTCAATGACGGTGCTATTACCTTGTCAGATATCGATGCCATCAATAAAGCCAAGTTTCAGCTACTCGATCTTAATGGTGTGCTGCAATTTGAATACGACACCAGTGATTTTTCACAGGTCGCAGGACTACATAACCTTAAAAAATGGCTCAAGCAGCGCTCGCCCATAGTGGCTGTCAGCGCCATTGACCAAGGCGGCCAGCCGACTCCAGTTCAGCACGTCAAAGCGCTCGATGCGCCCAAGGGGATTTTACTGCTGGGCGTTCAGGGCAGTGGTAAGAGCCTCGCGGCTAAGGCGGTTGCGGGCGTTTGGCAACGACCTTTGCTTAGGCTCGATATGGCAGCCTTATATAACAAATACATAGGCGAAACAGAGAAGAACCTGCGTAATGCACTGGATCTGGCTGACATGATGTCGCCCTGTGTGCTTTGGATAGATGAAATTGAAAAAGGCTTAAGCGGGAGTAGCAGTGATGAGGGCACATCGACGCGGATACTCGGCACCTTACTCACTTGGATGGCGGAGCGTAAATCTGAAGTGTTTGTGGTGGCTACCGCTAATGATATTCAAGCTCTGCCGCCAGAGTTGATGCGAAAGGGCAGGATGGATGAAATCTTTTTTGTCGATTTACCCGACGAAGCTATACGCAAAGCCATCTTCTTAATCCACTGTAAGCGCCGTGGAATCGATGTAGCGAGCTTAGATCTCGCCCAGTTATCGGCGCGTAGCCAAGGATTTTCCGGCGCCGAAATCGAACAAGCAGTTATTGCTGCCATGTATACCGCAAGAAGTGTCGAGCGCAGTGTCGACCAAGTGCTATTACTTGAAGAACTTAGTAAGACACGGCCTTTATCTGTGGTCATGAGCGATAAAATCAATGCGCTACGACAATGGGCTGCAGGCCGAACCGTGAATGCCCATGAGTAAGATTTTTGCTTAGTACCATGAGTGCTAACTAGCATTTTTAAACGCTATATTGGCTTAGTTATTTTCGAGATTTCCAAGGTACTGTTATGAATGATGAGTCGTTTTACTGGATATTAGTGATACAAGGATAAGAGATTGAAAAGTATATATGAACTGATTGATATCGAAGACTCTGGCATAAAAGTAGTCAATGAAATGGTTGCTGGTGCTGAGCATTGTGTAGAGATACTGCCGCCTTCAAAGGATCGGGTTGAAGTACTTGAATCACTTCAGGTATCGACTCGTTCGGTATTAGGGGCAATTGCCTACGAAACCGGTGGGATTTTGATCGACAATGGATGGATTCGTTTTTTCGGCTCTGGACATGAAAGATTGTCTAGAAACCTTACTGATTGGAATAGAAGTGCACATTATCTTTTAGTGGCGAATGACGTAGTTGGTGGATTTTTTGCTATCAACGGCGGCGGTTTAGGTGCAGATGTTGGGAATATATACTATTGGTCGCCAGACTCAATTCATTGGGAAGGGTTAGAAATCGGGTTCACAGATTTTTTTCAATGGTCAGCTACAAAGAGAATCAATGAGTTTTATGCTAGTTTAGGTAAAGAACGCTTTCAAAAAACCTATTCACAGATAGCTACAGATAAATGCCTGAGCTTTTATCCATTTTTATGGGCGAAAGAAGGTTCTATTGAAATAAGCAGCGTGAAAGTGGTGTCAGTTGATGAAATGTATAGGCTGAAACTGGAATTATTAACCTCGGTTAGTTAATTCGTTTACCCGCTGATTTTATGAGTACTTTTGCAACAATTATTTGTTATAAACATCTAATATGTTGATTACTACATGTAAACCTGCTTATCAGCTCTATTGATTCAGCATGGATGGGCTGTATATGCCATCCATGATTAATTACTTCTTCGGAGGGGACAGCACCAAGATCTAGCTGACGTTTTGGCGGTATCTTGGGCTTTCTCGTTACCGCTTGCATCAAAAATCAAAGCTGTCGCTATCACCACAAGTTGTCGCGGCAATGCCTAATGAGTGCTTCAGTGTTTGGCGTGACAATATCTCTCTAAATGGTTTGAATCTTAGCGGTATCCACTCCCTGTGGTACCGCTAATGCTGCTTATTCCTATTATGATGACATTAGATATCAAAGGCGAGACTGCCCGGAGTCAGGAATGGCCAGTTAAGACGCGTCGGTGAACTCTCACCCTGCGCACCAAAGAAGTAAGCTGTTCTTGGGGTAGCGTAAACTACACTGCCTTTTTGCAACCCGAGTTCCTGCAGATTATGGTGGGTGAATTTGGCTTCCCACAGTTCTTCGCTATGCCAGCCGTGTGGGGCTAATTCCAGTCTTACTTCGGCGCCAATGGGGGTCATGGCGACAATATTGAACGGCAAATTGGCCTGACTATTGGGCTTATTTGACAGCGCTAATTCGTGACTGCGTACATAGAGAACACCATCTTGCTGCAGGGTTTGCTGTTCTGGAGGTGTTAAAAATGCTTGACCATTTTCCCAACGTTTTTGTTGCCAACTGGCTTCAAAGACATTGACGTTACCAAGAAAATCAAACACAAAGCGACTATTGGGGTGTGAGTATAGCTCAGCAGGTGTATTAATCTGCTCTATATGACCATTGCTCATCACTACCACTCTATCTGAGAGCTCAAGCGCCTCATCCTGATCGTGGGTCACAAACACGCTGGTGAATTTCAATTCATCATGCAGGCTGCGTAGCCAGCGGCGTAGTTCTTTACGCACTTTAGCATCTAAGGCGCCAAAGGGTTCATCCAGTAGCAAGACTTCTGGTTGGGTTGCGAGTGCGCGGGCCAACGCAATGCGCTGTTTTTGTCCTCCCGAGAGTTGTTCAGGATAGCGCTGTGCGAGATGGCCTAGTTGTACTGTTTCTAGCAGTTGTGTCACTCGCTTATGAATTTCTGCCGCCGAAGGCCTTTGTTTTTTCGGCATGACTTCGAGTCCAAAGGCGACGTTATCGGCGACCGTCATATGGCGAAACAGCGCGTAGTTTTGAAACACAAAACCTACGCGTCTTTCACGCACATGCACATGAGTGACATCTCGGTTGCCGAATTGAATTTGGCCGCTATCGGCTCCTTCAAGACCGGCAATAATCCGCAGCAGTGTGGTTTTGCCTGAACCTGATGGTCCTAGCAGACCAATCATTTCCCCTTCTTGAATATCGAGATTAAGTGGGGAAAGCGCCTGAAATTGGCCAAATTTCTTGGAAATATTAGTAAGACGAATACTCATAGTTGGCTCTGCTCTTTATTGTCATTGGCGGTTAAACTGCGTTGTTGCCGCCATTCCACTACGGCTTTTAACATTAGGGTAAATAGGGCGATCAGGGCCAGTAATGACGCGCTCGCGAAGGCGGCTTCTGCCTGATAATCTTCATACAATAATTGTACATGTAAAGGTAAGGTATTGGTTTCGCCGCGAATGTTGCCTGACACGACAGCAACTGCACCAAATTCTCCTACGGCTCTGGCATTGGTGAGGATCACACCGTAAATCAGTGCCCATTTGATGTTGGGTAGGGTCACGCGGCGAAAGAGTTGCCACCATGACGCCCCGAGGATCACTGCGGCTTCTTCTTCCGATGCGCCCTGTTGTTGCATCAATGGGAGCAGTTCTCTTGCCACAAAGGGGCAAGTGACAAAAATGGTCACTAATAGTATTCCCGGCCAAGCAAACATGATCTGCAGATCGTGCTCATATAGCCATTCGCCCAGCCAGCCACTGTTGCCATAGAGCAGCAAATAGAGCAAACCTGCGACGACAGGGGAGACCGCAAATGGAATATCAATTAGCGTGATCAGTAACTTGCGACCGGGGAATTCAAAGCGAGTCACGCTCCAGGCCAGCATGATTCCGAACACTAAATTGATCGGTACTGTGAGTGCTGCCACCATCAGTGTTAAACCAATCGCATGCAGCGAATCCGGTTGAGTTAGGTGCCCAATATAACGCTCCCAACCTCCGACAAACGCTTGCTGAAAAATACTCACCAACGGCAATAGCAACAATAGCAAGCCTAAGAGCACGGCGAGGGTAATAAGGCTCCATTTGATCAGGGGCGCTTCACCGACTCTTAAGGGTTTAAATGAGTTCATATTTGCTCCTTATCGTCCATGAATGCGGCGCAGATAACGCGCCTGCCACAGGTTTATCAGCAGTAATAGCAGTAACGAGGTCATCAGAACCACTGAGGCAATGGCGCTGGCACCTGCAAAATCAAATTCTTGTAGGCGGACAAAGATCATTAACGAAGTGATTTCACTGATATAAGGCATATTGCCAGCGATAAAGATCACTGCACCAAACTCACCCAGACTGCGGGTAAAAGACAGTGCCGTTCCAATCATTAATGCTGGCCAAAGGGAGGGCAAAATAACCCGCCAGAATACCGAACGATCCGAGGCGCCAAGCGTCATTCCCGCTTCTTCTTCCTCGTGGGATAACTCTTCGAGAACGGGTTGTACCGTACGAACCACAAAGGGAATACTGGTGAAAATCATCGCGACCACTATGCCTAGCGGGGTGTAGGCAACTTTTATGCCCCATTCTGCTAATAGACTACCGATTTGGCCGTTTTCCGCATAAAGGGTGGCTAAGGTGATACCGGCAACGGCGGTCGGCAAGGCAAAGGGTAAATCTACCAAGGCATCTAAAATGCGTTTGCCGGGAAATTCATAACGCACGAGTACCCATGCGAGTAATAATCCGAAAAGGCAGTTAAATAATGATGCCGCGAGCGCCGATAGTATGGTAACTCGGTAACTGGCAACCACTCTGGGATCGGCAATCACGCCCCAGTATTCGGACCAGCTCATTGAACTGGTCTGCATAATTAAGCCTGTGGTCGGCAATAATAGGATTAGGCTGACAAAGAGTAGGGACACACCTAAGCTGATGGTAAAACCGGGAAGAACCCGCTTATGGCGTAAACGCCCGTTATTAAAAATCACAGAATAATCACCCGATCAGGTTAATTGCGTTAAACCAATACTATTTATACGGTTCGCTCGTTGTTGGCTCAAGCCATTTGTTGGATGCAATCTTTACGGCTAACACTGATTGATAAATGCCAATTAGCGATAAACCCGAGACTTTGCTCGGGTTCAATGTTGATATCTTACTACATTAAGGACGATATCAGCGCTTTAATAGCTCATCTAGTTTTGCACCGTTAGCAAACTGCGTTTTCATGGCATTATCCCAACCACCGATGATTTGCTCAACAGTCAGTAGGTCAACGGTAGGGAACTGCTTAGCAAACTCAGCTTTTACCTTTTCGTTGTGTACACGATAGCTGAATCCTGCAAGTAGGCGCTGCGCTTCTTCGCTGTAGAGATAATTTAAATACTCAGTTGCGAGTTCCTGTGTACCGTTACGCTTAGCATTTTTCTCAACCACAGCGACGGGGAACTCTGCCAGAATTGAGGTTTTTGGTACAACCACTTGGTAATCGTCCGTACCATACTGCTGGCGTATATTGTTCACTTCCGATTCAAAGGTAATTAATACATCACCAATCCCACGTTCAACAAAGGAGGTGGTCGCACCGCGGCCGCCAGTATCAAATACTGCGACATTACCGAGGAATTTTTTCAGGAATTGATCCAGTTTAGCCTGATTATCCTTACCATAGTTTTTCTGAGCATAACCTAATGCGGCTAAATAAGTGTAGCGAGCATTACCAGAGGTTTTTGGGTTAGGAAAGACCAGTTTAACGTCATCTTTAGCTAAATCGCCCCAGTCGCTGATTTGCTTTGGGTTACCCTTACGCACCAAAAATGCAATGGTGGAATAGTAAGGTGAACTGGCGTTAGGCAGTAATTGTTGCCAATTTTCTGGGATCAATTTACCGCGATCGTGCAGAACTTGTACGTCTGTCACTTGATTAAAGGTCACCACATCTGCGGGTAATCCCTGCAGAATAGAGCGTGCCTGTGCAGATGAGCCTGCATGGGATTGTTTAATTTCGACGGTTTTACCTGTTTTCTCTTCCCAATGTTTGGCAAAAACGGGGTTGTAGGCATTGAATAATTCCCGTGCGATATCATAAGAGGAATTAAGCAGGGTTTGATCTGCGGCAGTCACATTGAGTGAGGTTCCCAAAATGAGGGTTCCTAGCAGGGCCTTTATCAATTTTACGGACATTTTTAACTCCTTAATCTGGCAATTTTGTCAGCGTTATGGCACCTAGAGTAATAGAATTAATTGTTTATAAAAAGCCAGTTGAATAGAACTTTTTTGAATAACTATGAGCGATTTATTTTATGTTATAAGCAGTATTCACCGTGTTTGTCAGTGGTAACCGACTTAGAATAGGCTATCGCTTAGTTGTTTTTATCAAGTAAAGGATAATCCTAGTGTCTGACTTTCCGACAATTGAAGCCTGCATTGGGCAAACTCCGCTGGTTCGCTTGCAGCGGCTTAACTGTGGTACTTCCACTGTACTATTAAAATTGGAAGGCAATAACCCCGCGGGTTCAGTAAAAGATCGTCCTGCACTCAATATGATTATTCAGGCCGAACTTCGCCAAGAAATAAGCCCTGGTGATACGCTTATTGAGGCAACGAGTGGCAATACTGGGATTGCACTGGCTATGGCGGCGGCAATCAAAGGATACAAGATGATCCTGATTATGCCGAATAATTCGACTCAGGAGCGTAAGGATGCGATGCAAGCCTATGGCGCAGAGCTCATGCTAGTGGATAACATGGAGACTGCGCGGGATTTGGCGCTGCAGTTACAAAGCGAAGGCAAAGGTAAGGTGCTGGATCAATTTAATAACCAAGATAACGCTAATGCCCATTTCCTCACGACAGGCCCTGAGATCTGGCAACAGAGTCTAGGCAAAATTACCCACTTTGTGTCAAGTATGGGGACGACAGGTACCATAATGGGTGTGTCCAAATACCTTAAAAGTTGTAATCCAGACATTACTATCGTCGGCCTTCAACCCGCCGATGGCAGTGCTATTCCTGGGATTCGGCGTTGGCCGCAGGCATATTTGCCTGGGATTTTTGATGCTTCTTGGGTTGATTTAGTTATGGATATTGAAGAGCAAGATGCAAAAGCCATGGCGAGAACTTTAGCGCGAGAGGAAGGGATTTGTGCAGGAGTCAGTTCGGGCGGTGCCGTGTTTGCTGCGCTGGAGATTGCTAAACAATATCCGGGTTCTGTGGTCGTGGCGATTGTCTGTGATAGGGGCGATCGTTACCTTTCGTCAGGGCTTTTTTCCTGAGTCCTAGATTTTTACTTTAAGCATATTGAGCGGTATGAATGTTTGATGGGTAAAAATGGGCGAGACACGCCCATTTTTACCCTTTTAAACGTGATCATTTTTTCGGTGGGAATTGCGCCAAAATTCGGTTGACGGCTTTGGCGGTATCTTGGGCTTTCTCGTTACCGCCTGCATCGAAATCATAGCTGTCGCTGCCACGCCAAATAAGAGCTTTGGTCTTAGGATCGACAATATCTATCTGAATGGTTTGAATTTTAGCGGTATCACTCCCCAGCGGCACGCCAACACTGGTGCCTATGCCAATCCCGCCCGAATTTCCGAATGTGCCTGTGCCTAATCCAATGGATAGCCCTGAATCTTTGGGCTTATCTTGGGTGAGTAAGGCGTAGGCGACGTTAAAGTCGGGCGACGCTGTATTTTCTACAAACCCTTTTTGAGTCAATTGGTTGTTAATTTCTACTTGAATACGCTGGGCGCTTAACGGGTCATCCGTCGGCTGTGGTGTTAACTGGGTAAAGCTGCGTAGTGCGGTGAAGTCGTAATTGAGATCATAATCGTTTTTCGGTTTACTGCTGCAAGCGCTTAATAAGGCAACAGCGACGAGCAGACTGGCAAAGTGACGGTATCCCATGATAGTGCTCCAAGTTGTACAAACTCTGTTCAATGTGCCTTGATTAAGGTTGTTTCTGCAAGTACTTTAGATAAGTGTGTTGTATTTGAATCGCTTTGAATGCAATCCAACGGTATCTTTTTTTAGCGCGGGTCGTTTTGAGTATGGTTCATTTTTAGATAGGAATAGCGGCGGGTTATGGAACAGTTAGCCTTTTTTGATATCCCGAGTCCTTGTATCGGTGTGTGTGTTACCGATGCGCGCGGTTACTGTAATGGTTGCCTGCGAAGCCGTGACGAAAGATTCAATTGGTTAACGTTTTCAGATGCGCAAAAGTATGATGTCATTCGCCTGTGTACTCAACGTAAACGTCGTCGCCAGTTAGCGATGATGAAAGCAAGGCAAGCACAAATAGAGCAAGAAAGGGCAGCGTTAAACCCACAGTTGAATTTTGAGCCTGAGCCCGAAGCCGATCTGGATTTTGGTGGCTTCGAGCTAGACTAATAGGTTGAATTGACTTGTTTAACTCGCTTTTTGTATTCGCGAGTGGGATTAATGACTGACTTACAATAGTCTAATCTCACTTCCTATTACAGCTTACGCTTCTTCGGCCAGATTAAACTAAATCGAGTATGTTGTGCATCACTGGTAACACTTACATTCCCTTGATGTCGTTGCATAATCCGTTTGATGATCGCAAGGCCTAAACCATGTCCTTTATTGCCATTCTGTACCGATTGGCTTCGATAAAATGGCTCGAACACTTTCGGTAAATCCACCGCAGGGATAGGTTCGCCGTCGTTACTCACACTTAAATTGACCCTGTGCTGGGTCTGCTTAACTTCAATGATGATTTCAGTGCGGGCAAAGCGTTGTGCATTGGTCAGTAAATTCTGTAGTGCCCGTTCGATTAATGCGGGTTCTCCGAATAAGGGCAGTTTTTCGACTTCGGCCTTGAGCGTTATAGGCGTTGGACTTAAGGTTTCTAGGCGCTTAATACTTTGATTGATGAGATTAATTAAATCGTACTCATCCAACTGGATACCTTCTCGCTGTGACTCTAAGCTGGCGTAGGTCAGCAGTTCTTGAAGTAAGTCTTCCATTTCTTTGATGTCGAGCTGCATTTCATCGAGAAAGTCTTGTCGCTTCTGTTCGTCCGAATCTTGCTGACAATACATAGGCATAAGTGCAAGAGCAAATTTGAGCCTCGCCAGTGGCGTGCGGATTTCATGGGATACCGCATTAGATAAGTGTTTCTGGTTCTCAATCAAGGCGCTGATATGTCGCGCCATTTCGTTAAACGTATTGGCTAAGGGCTTAACTTGGGAGCGATTTGACAGGGTAATCCGCGTGTCCCATTTGGCTTCGCCAAATTCTTTGGTGGCCTTACGCAGTATGCTCAAATCCCGTGAAAGCGGGCCGACCCAAATTAGCGCAACAAGGGCGAGTGATAAATAAAAGAACAGGGTGAACAGGCTGCGAAGGTTGGCTCTGGGATCTATGTCCAGCGGCCCCGCCATTAAGACTTGATCGTCTACTCGAATAAATTGCAGCAAGCTATCATCATTGGCCGTGGTGGTGAACACCTTGCTTGTGCTTAACGCTTGATTATCTGCCAGCGCGACTTGATCTGCATTGAGTAATTGCAGTGGCATCACAGGGTTCGCTGGGATCGCCTCCAGATACCGTTGGCGGGCATCGGGAGGTAATTCCGCTAATAATTGCGCCAATGCCACTAACGGCGCATCGAGGGCATTATTGTCATCAACATTCTTCTGCCACAGGCTGTCGAGTGTCCAGCCAATCCCTAGCACGCTGAGACTGAGTAGCAGATATAAACTGATAAAGAGACGTTTCACTGTATTTGTGCTTAGTTATTCCAAGCTTCAGGAGCAAAGAGATAACCTTGTCCCCAAACGGTTTTAATTCTGAAAGGTGTCTCAATATTATCGTTGAGTTTTTTACGTAATCTAGAGATCCGCACGTCAATTTTTCGATCTTTACCATCGAAATCAATATTGAGTAACAACTGATAAATATACTGACGGCTGAGCACTTGGCCCGCTTGCGAGGCCAGTAACCACAGCAATTCGAATTCATGGCTGGTGAGATCAATTTCAGTTTCATTAAGACGAATCGCATGGGTATGCGGGTCGATACTCAATTTACCGAAGGTTAGACAGTGTGATTCTGCCTGTGGTGGCTGATTCTGACGGCGAAGTAAGTTGTTGATCCGCGCAACTAACAGAGCAGGATCGACGGGCTTGACTACATAGTCATCGGCACCGAGTTCTAGTCCTTTGATTTGATCTTCACTTGAGCCAAGTGCGCTCATCAATAGGATTGGACCTGCGAAATAATCGGGCAGTTTCTCACACAGAGTGAGACCATCCATGCCCGGTAACATAATGTCTAACAGTATGATATCTGGCTTGTAATTGATTAATCGTGTTAGCACTGTATCGCCACGGCGTTCAACTTCAACATGCATACCATGGGATTTTAGGTAATCTACAATCAAGTTTGCTAGGCGAACGTCGTCTTCAACCAATAATACTCTGTGGTTCGATTGTGGGCTTGTCATTAAAATAAACTCCAAGGGTTGCGGTAACGTCTGCGAACCTGAGGTTGTGATGCAGAAGTGATTTTAAGTTTGGCACCAGCCAAAGTTTGGTTACTGTCTTTACTCACCATGACAAATTGAATATCCGTCATAGTGTGGATTTTCATGCTTAACGTATGGGTTGAAACTGAATCACTGCACCATTTGGGGTAGGCAGCGTTGTCGGACAAGATACAGATAAGCTCATCTTTAGCGAGTTCCCACTGTAGTTCTATATAGACGTCACAGGCCTCAGTTTCTGAACTTGTGATGCAAATTTCGGGTGTGAGTTTGAGTGCCGAGTCGCGAGTTTTGGCTTGTGCTGAACTTTGGCCCATCAAGCCGAGGCTTAGACCTATAAAGCAAAGCAAGCTTAACTGAGGCAGTGTCACTAACGTTAGAACCTATAGGCAGCGCCGATAAAGTAGGTGCTGCTATAGTCTTGGTCTAACAAGGGACTGGCGGCAATCTCATCGGCAATTAGAGTGTAACGAACTGCCAACAGTAGATCCCAATTGTCAGTTAATATGTAACGGGCCGTCATTTCCGCACCTTTATCCCAACCTGATTTTGCTTGATATCTTTCGCTCCAATAGGCGTTTTCACTGGGTCTAACGCTGTAATAATAATCCACTACATCTTGGCTTTTCCAATCAAATACCAATGCAAACTCAAAAATGAAACGGTCGTAATCCCAGCCATAGGTCCATTTTATTTGTGCTTCTGAACCTTGATGAACATTAAACATATCATGAGTGTACGCCAATCTAATAATACCGAGCCGTGTATAGATGAATGCTTCGGCACCGCCAAGTAAGGTGAAGTTCCGAGTCTCTAAGGAATTAAACTCAGGCTCGGGCTCAGTCGATAAATACATACTATTTATGGCTTTGGCTTCAACTTGAGTACCACGATTCAAAAAGATATTTGATGGGTCCCATTGATAGAAGTAGGCTCTATCTAAGCTATAACTTGTTACTAAGTTAATTGTAAAGCTTTCTTGCTCGGCTAAGGTATAACCTAAATTACCATTGTCGAAGAACCAGTGTTCGCCGTAATAGGCCACAGTTGGAATAAAGAACAATGGAATATCGTCAAAATCCCTGAGTGGATTGCTTTTTTGTCCCCAGCCTATGGCGATGCCTAGATCCCAGTTGTTCATCTCAATACATTGATTTTCTGGTGCACAGGCTTCTTTCGCCATTCCGATTGCAGGCAAAATACTTAAACTTGTAATGAGGACAAAAAGAATACGATACATGATTTAACGATTAAGGGCTGAGGTTAACAATACAGGAAAACAGATTAGCATTTTATGCTCAATTCAACAGTGGTTTCATTCACGCAGATGCAAAATGATACAGCTATCAATTAAATAATAAATTTATGGATTGCACAATATGTTGATAGTCATGCTAAAAGCTTATCTTGGCAGCTTTCGTACGGTTAATTGTGGATGTTAAATTTTGTGTTTTATAAGTTTCGAGTGTAACTGAAATGATGTTAATTATGATGTAAAAGCTGTGTTGCTTGGAAATAATAATGCCATTCGCAAGTGTGAATGGCACAGACTGAAGCCGAATAACCTACTTTGCGGTAATAACACAGAGATTAGAATGAAGATTAATTGACCTCAGTAACTGACTTGTAGCCCATTTCTGTCAATTGATCGTTTACACAATCAAGCACATATTGTTTTAGCTCAGCATTTTCGACTTGATCTTCAGAGGCCATCTGCTGGCACACTTCTTTCAGCTGAGCGAGATCGGCTGCTGGTGCAGGCGGTAAAGAGGAGTCGTCAGCAAAGGAAGTGAAACTTACTAATGCCAATAGAGTAAAAACAGCTGATAACTTATTCATTTTATTTCCTTTAGTTATGTATTGCCAACCACAGATTAAGAAGCATTCTCTTAATACCACTGTGCCAACATCAGCAATTTATCACTGCTATTCTGTTTTAGATATAAATAATTTTCACCTTTCTTGATTAAGGTTTTTTACCTTGTTTTCCCTTGATTCGCTTCGAGTAAATGGGCTGGCTGAGTGTACTTTATTTGCTCTAGTTTGATTCATTCTCAGCATCTTTTGCTGCTTGAGTTAGGTTCACAACCCTCCCTCTGAACTCATGTGTGCTAAGTTGTCTCTTCTAAACTTGTGTTTGAAATTAATTGCTGAAACCTGCACATAAACTTATGTGCTTAACTTATGTGCTTAATTGTGTGTACTGTAGAACTTAGATTTCTTTCAAAAGTGTTGCTAACATCACTTTAAGGACTTATTTGCGATAAAGTGCATTATTATCACTGTTTATGGTCGATTTTTAATGAAGGTTTAATCGCCGCTGTTAACTGAATTATGCGGTAGTTATAAGAAGTCATATAAAATGAGATATGACGCATGTTGTAGACCATTTTTTTCTAGAATATTGAATTAAAAAGAATTAATTTTTATGTGTTTTTTAGTTTAAATTTTATTTTACAGTTTATTATTTTAACTTTATGTTTTTATTATTTATTTTTGTGTGTTCGTTTGTTTTTGATGATTACATTGCTAAGATTATAGCTATCCTCTAGAATGCGCCGCTCTCGCAGGTGCGCGTGCATAAGATTAATGGCAAATGCTATTGATTTTTATTGAATTATTGATTTTTCTCTAGGGGAACTCTGTGTCTACAAAACTGGCTAATCCAGCGCCATTAGGTTTAATGGGCTTTGGTATGACAACAATTTTGTTAAACATTCATAATGCGGGATATTTCCCTATTGATTCTATGATCTTAGCCATGGGGATTTTTTACGGCGGCATTGGTCAAGTGATTGTGGGGATTATGTGTTTCATGCGCGGCGATACTTTCGGTACGACGGCATTTACCTCTTACGGTTTGTTTTGGTTAACGCTAGTGGGCCTCATTTTAATGCCTAATGCTGGCATTGCGGCGAGTCCAACGTATTTTATGGGCTGGTATTTAACGCTTTGGGGCATATTCACGGCATTTATGTTTGTGGGTTCTTTGCGTTATCCAAGAGCCAAACAGTTTGTGTTTGCTTCTTTAACTATTTTATTTTTCCTGCTGGCGGCGCGTGATTTTACGGGTAGCGCCTTGATTGGCACTATTGCGGGCTTTGAAGGGATACTTTGCGGTGCGAGTGCGATTTATTTTGCGATGGCGCAGGTGCTTAATAATGAGTATGGCCGTACGATTTTACCGGTGGGTGAATTGAAAAAGTAACGATTCAGCAATGCAGAGTTGTAAAAAAGGCTGATGAAGATCAGCCTTTTTTATGGGTGTTAGCTGTACTAGATTTTAGTTTTAATATAGGCCACAGCTGCTTCATCTAAGCTACGGAGAGAAACATAACTCGTGCCTGCTTTGTGGGTGATCAAGAAGCCTTTTTCAGTTTCTTTAATCCGGTAAATGTCGGTCCATAAAATTTGGCTGGTCACAGACATGGATTGAGTATGAATCCCTTGCCCATCAATAGTGAGTTTGACCTCATTGCTGGCCGCTTTACTCATCATTTGACGCATCAACCACCATGCTTTGTGATACTTCACATTGAGCGCTTCGATAACACCTAACCCAACAAAAAAGTAGGCTAAATAAAGGCTAATATCGGTGAAAATAAGCGCGATACCTATCAGGGTTAATCCAATGGCTTTGTAGTAAGGTTTGAGCGTGGGATCTGGTACCACTGATTGCGTATAGCATTCATCGAAATGGGCTTTATCTAAAATATACGTTGTGGAGTATGAATAGGGCGTTGGCATCATGTCATCTAATTGAGGTGGCACTTAATGCGGGTTAGTGTAGCGATTACAGTGATGAAAGTAACTAACCTTGCTATTGCAAGCATGAATGAGCATTTTGGCGTTTTCAAATTCGACGTTCAAACCCGCTTGTTAATACAGGTCAATATATGAGTTGGACAGAAATACGGCAACGGCTATATTAGTCTTGCCGTAAGCATTGTTCGATTTTCGTGATTTGACACAAGGAGTGCAAACATCATGGCCTTAGTCCCCAAAGATTTTGTAAATTACAAATCAACGCCGGTTTTCAACCATGACAACGTCCCTAAAATGTTGCTTCATATGCACAATACTAAGGCTGGCGTGTATGGGCAGATCCAAGTGTTAACGGGCAGCTTAAAGTTTTATGGCTATACGGGTATCAGGGGCGAATTAGATAAAGAAGTTATTATTCGCGCAGGTGAAACCGCCATTTCACATCCTGAATATTGGCATAAAGTGGAGCTACTGACCGAAGATACTCAGTTTAGACTCCACTTTTATGCCCATAAGGATTCGGCCATAGTGGCGCAGCAACAATCCGAGCGAAGCGAATAGTACCTGGCTCCTATACCCTATTCACTACATGCGGTTCTTGGCTACTTCTTTTTAATAACGATTTACGCTAATAGCGATTTCGTTCCGTTGGAATATCAGTTAAATACTCCACAAATTCCACTTCAAAACCATGGGCATCGAAGAAGTAAATATTGCGCCGATAGGGATCATCCATGCCATCTTTGGCAATAGGGAAACCTGCCTGGGTCAGTCTTGCTATCACAGCATCTAAGTTGTCGGTCACAAAGGCAAAATGCGCCAGTCCAATTTGATGACCAGCCAAATCGCGGTTTTCACCTTCACCATTGTCACTAAAAGCAATGTATTGATAATCATCGCCAAAATGAATCCAATTACGGGGTTTGCCGTACCAAGTGCCTTTATCGCCACCGCGAACACGCCAATGGGGGAAAGCCGCTTGATAAAAGCGCAGTGCTGCGGGGATGTCGTCTACCACTAAATTGATATGCTCTAAATGAATCATAATGCGTTCCTTGTAATGATTTTAGTCTGTTGCTGGTGGTTAAAATCTCAAGCCGCTTACATACCGTAACAGTATTCCTGCTGCTTTGGGTACGCTTGATTGGCATGTTGTTCACGAATGGGGGCTAATGCTTGGGCGTATTGATGCAGCATATATAAGCTGTATTGCACTCTTTCCCTAAGCGCGATATCGCGGGCACTCTCAGGGATGGCATTGAGTACATGGCTGACATTGCGGATGATTAAGTGATCGGGTATGGGCACTAATTTATTGTTTTTAAGGGCATTCATCTTCACTTCAACGATAGGGTAAGTACCGCTAATACCATCTGATATTGAGACTAATAAGGCGGGTTTATGGGCGGTTTCTTCGCGAGTACACATCAACAAAAAGTTCTTCAGTAATGGTGATGCCATGCCGCCCCATTCTGGGGTGATCAGCACTAGCGCATCGGCTTCATCGACTCTGTGCTCTATTTCGGGCCAGTGTTCACCTTTGTTGTCTTCTTCTCCGTCCCAAAAGGGCAGATTAAACAGGCATAGTTCTAAGTGATGTATCGTGTCGTAACCCATGGTGTGGGGAGATGAGAAACTGCTTTCCGCGATATAACGACCGACTTTAGCACTTTGTGAATCGGGTCTTTGGCTGGTGCTGATGATGAGTAATTTCATTAAGTAAACCTATTTGTTTATAAATTATTTGTAAGGTAATTGCTTTATTTAACCTTGTAAAGGATAAAGTAAATAAAAAAGTTTATTTAATCTGTTAAAGCTGCGGAGATTGGGAGATAATGCTTCGGCTGAAATCGGGGAGACTCAATGAAAACTACAGATAAGATTATTCAATTACTCAAGTTGCATGGCCCGCTTACCGCAAAAACTTTAGCGGAGGAATTGGCGTTAACGACTATGGGGGTGCGTCAACATCTGCAAGCTTTGGAAGATATGGGTGATGTGGATATTGAGGATCGAGTTGAAGGCCGCGGTCGCCCAACACGTTACTGGGGATTGACTGAACAAAGCCGTACTCACTTTGCCGATCGCCATGAGGAATTGACGGTACAGCTGATTGACTCGGTAAAAATGATCTTTGGCGACCAAGGCTTGGATAAGCTTATCGGTCACAGGGAGCAAAGTGCGTTAGTCCAATATCGTGCGGCAATGGAAGGTGCTACTGATATTCCGACACGTTTGGCCATACTTGCGAAATTACGCTCGAACGAAGGTTATATGGCGACCATAGAACACATCGATGGTGTGTATTTTTTACTCGAAAATCATTGTCCTATCTGCGCCGCAGCGACTAAGTGTTTGAACTTTTGCCGCTCAGAGTTGCAACTTTTCCAGCAGTTATTCGCTGATATTGCCGTGGTGAGCCGCGAAGAACATATCATCGAAGGTGCTCGCCGCTGTGCATATAAGATTGAGGCAATTAAAGTTGCGACGATAGCCTAGTAGTGTACTTAAGTTGCTCGTTTGAGGCGTTTTATCTGTGGGATAAAACGTCACTGAAAGCTAACGCTATATATTAAGCATTCGTTCTGGGCTTAAACCTCGGAGCTTAGGGCTTATCAGGTTCGTGATAGGCCAATAAGGTTTCGAAACGAGGATGCCCTTTAAGTTGTGAGAAATCAGCTTCATCCAACGCTAGCTCTTTGAAGGATGCGCTGTTATGGATGGCGCGTTCCAAATCAGAAATTGCCCTATCTTCAACACCTAAACACGCAAAGGCGCAGGCTCTTTGATAAAAAGCATGGGCGTTCGTTGGGTCAACCTCTAAAACACGATTACATAGGCTTTGTGCCCAATTAAATTCGCGCATTTCCATTGCGGCATCGGCCTTGTAGGTCAGCGCTTCCAAGTCTCCAGGTCGAATCGTGAGGATTTCATCGTAGACTTCAATTTTTTGTTCGGGTGTCTGGGCACTTTGAGCGCGTAGCCACAGATTATGAATTTCATTAATCACTTCTATTTCACGATTATTATCCGTGATAGTACGACTCTTATGCTTGAGTTCTTGCTCGAGTAATTTGAACTTTTCTTCGTATTGTTCGGCAATACTCTGCAGCTGATTCGCGGCCAGTTTGGCGGTATGTGTCTTGATTTCCCGTAGGGATTGCCAGCCGATAAAGGCAACTAAAGAGGCGACGCCGGCGATCATATAAAAGAAGTAAGTGACAGTGACATTGGCGTAATTCATCGACTTGTCGGCAACGGCCAGTTCGCGATCTGTGATATCTATGGTGAGGCGCCGCTCAAGATCCTGTTGATCGTATCTGAGGGATTTGAGTTCATCGAAGACGTAGCGCTCTATCAGCGGTTTATCATGGATTGCGAAAGGTTGAGGCGCTTCAGGGGGATTTTCTGCATCGCTCGCTTGAGTGAAGAATGAGCTCGCGAGTATCACTAAAAACAAGACTAAAAATAGCAGGTTCGAACGTATCATAACGGGACTTGCAGATAAGTTTTTGATGCGGTAACCACTCACAATAAGATGAATTGAACGCCTAGCTTAACAAATTTTGCCTAGTTTGATCTAATTTTGCTCTAAATAAGCTCTGTGATGCTTACTGTATTAGCTCGCTATGACCTGAACTCGCATCCTGCTAGAATGGCTATCCCATTCATATTTCGTCATTTGTGGTGTTATGCAGTCTAAGCGCGGCCGACTCGATCGTTATCTCTGTACCCAGTTACACACTCACCGTAAAGCGGTACGTGAACTGTTACTCTTGGGCCGAGTACGCGTTGATGGATTGATAGTGAAGGACATGGATAGGCAAGTGGATGAGTTTTCTCACATCCAACTCGATGGGCAAATATTACAGGCCAACACGCCAGTTTATTTGATGTTGCATAAGCCGATTGGCGTGGTGAGCGCGACTAAAGATACTCAGCATAAAACCGTGATGGATTTGCTCGATTGCGAAGCCCGTGATGAGTTACATATCGCGGGTAGACTAGATTTAAATTCTTCGGGTTTGTTATTACTGACCAATGACAGCCGCTGGTCTGATGCACTAATGTCACCGACGTATAAGGTCGATAAAGTGTATCGCGTCACCTTAGCTAATCCATTAACTGAAGAATATATCGCCGCATTTGCCGAAGGTATGTATTTCAGCTTTGAAGATATAATGACTCAGCCTGCTAAATTGGTGATCCTTGCTGATCATGTTGCTGAAGTGACTTTAAAGGAAGGTAAGTACCATCAAATTAAGCGGATGTTTGGTCGCTTTCGAAACCCAGTTGTTGGTCTACATAGATTATCAATAGGTGATATTGTGTTGGATGAAGCTCTGGCGTCGGGCGAAAGTCGTATGCTGACTGCCGCAGAAGTGGCTTCTATCCGCTGTAAACCGGTAGCTTAGAGACATAGGGCACTTCAATTTATCAGCCATTATTCTGCGTATTCTAAATATAAAAATGGACTTGAGAGTCAGGTTCCCAAGCCCGTGACATGGGATTAGAGATCGGCGTGGGGGCCGAATACTTCATAGTGCATGTTTTCAGCTGAGACACCCAGAGCGAGTAATTGTTGCTTGATGGCTGACATGAATCCAATAGGTCCGCAGAAATAGTAATGTGCATGGGGAAGCAGTTGATCTGCGACTTTGCTTAATTCCATTTGTCCTTCGAAATCATAATCTGTACCTACCACATCGGTTGAACTCGGCTTGCGATACCAAACATGGCTCTTCAGATTATGATGTTGCTGGCGCTTGGTGTGAATAGCCTGTTTGAAACCATGTACATCACCTTGCTCACAGGCATGTAGCCAAGTAATAGCACTTGGATGTTGCAACTTGATCAATTGATTCAACATGCTTTTCATCGGTGTTTGACCCACTCCTGCCGAAATGAGCACTACGGGGATGTCCGCCCCAACTTCTAAGATAAAATCTCCCGCCGGCGGCATAACTGCAATTTTGTCACCGATATGCATGGTATCGTGTAGCAGATTAGACACTTGACCACCTAATTCACGTTTCACACTGATGCGGTAACTGTTGCCATTCGGCGCATCGGATAGGGAATATTGGCGGATTTCTTCATATGCTAAATTGGGATGTTTTAGTTTCAAACTTAAATACTGACCAGGAATGAAATCTTTAACTGGCTTACCATCTTCGGGTGTCAATATGAAGGAGGTAATGACTGCGGACTCAGTCTTTTTCGCGCTAATGATAAACTGACGCTCACCCAACCAACCGCCATCTTGTTCTGCATGTGCCTGATAAATTTGAGCTTCTCTTTGAATAAAGATATCTGCTAAAAATCCATAGGCCTGCGCCCAAGCTTCTAATACTTCTTCTGTTACTGCATCACCGCCTAACTCTTTAAGGGTGGCCAATAAGTGGCTGCCGACGATCGCATATTGCTCAGGCTTGATCAGAAAGCCTGTATGTTTTTGGGCAATGCGCTCGACAGTCGAACTTAGCACCGCTAAGTTTTCAATATTTTTAGCATAAGCTGCGACGGCGTTGAACAGGGCAACAGGCTGGCCACCAGAATGCTGGTGTGCCAAGTTAAATACATCTTTTAATTCAGGATTATGTTTGAACATACGTTCATAAAAATGGGTCGTCAGCGCAGGGCCTGCGGATTCGAGTAAGGGGATAGTGCTCTTGATAACTTGGATTGTACGGCTGTCCAACATAGAAAATCCTTAACGTGCAAATATTATGAATGTTAAATAAGTTTAAAGATCTATTTGATTTGGATCAATAGTGATGATCGCAATTCGTGCTACCGATAAGCGTGATTAAGGTCATTTGAAGTGCTTTATCAAAGCGGGTATGAGATAGGGAAATGATAAATAAATATATTATTTCAATGTATTACAGAGGTAATGGGGGAGGTTAACTGCAACAGCAAAGCTTATTGCAGTCATAGTGTGGTTTTTTGACTTAGAGTTTAAATGCACTCACTTGATTGCGCATACTGTTGGCGAGTTTAGTTAAATTAACCACAGATTCACTTAATTCAGCCGCCGATGAGGTGGAATGTTCTGCAATATCGCTGATGGCAATAATACTGCGATTAATGCTCTCGGCAACGCTACTTTGTTCTTCGGCAGCGGTCGCAATATGAGTATTAAGTTCTGTGATGCTATCTACTGAGGAGACGATTTCTTTCAGTGCTTGGCCTGCTTGATTAGCTTTATCATTAGCATCATCTACTTGATTTATACCTATTTCCATAGCGTTAACTGCTTCTTTAACGCCTTGTTGTAGTGTGGCAATCATAGCCTCAATTTCTTGGGTAGACTTTTGGGTGCGCTGCGCAAGGGTCCGCACTTCATCCGCAACGACTGCAAAGCCGCGACCTTGTTCCCCCGCACGGGCCGCTTCAATGGCAGCATTTAATGCCAATAGATTGGTTTGCTCGGCAATGCTTTTTATCACATCGAGTACGCGGCCGATATTTTGGCTTTCATTAGACAGAAATCCAATGACTTGTGCCGTTTTTTGAATTTGATCAGATAATTGCGACATACTGCTAATCGATTGCATCACAATATTATTGCCATTGGCGGCATAGGTATCGGCATCTTTGGCTGAATCTGCCGCTGCAGATGCGCTTTGGGCGACTTCTGCGACCGTTGCCGTCATCTCATTCATGGCCGTTGCAGTTTGCTCCGTTTCGGCTTGCTGCTGTTGCATACGTTTATTGGTTGCCTGCGTGAAGCTGCTTAACTCATTTGCTGAACTATTAACGGTATTTGCCGCTTCGGCAATCGAATGAAGAATGCCCCGCAAGTGTTCAATAACTTGGGTGAGGCTAGTGGATATTTGTCCTAGCTCATCGTGATTAAAAGTAGTGAATTTGACGGTAAGATCTGAGTCTTGATGGATCAGCTTCAGTTTACTGAGAATGTCATTAATAGGATTCATCACGCTACGATTGACCCAGAGCCCAATCACAATACTGATAATCATGGCGGCACAGGCTAATGCTACAAAAATAGTGATTGAAGATTGGTAAATGGCATTCACACGATCTTTTTCTTCGCCTGCCACGCGAATTTGCAGTGCAATCAGTTCAGATATTTGGTTACTGATGGGGTCTATTACTTGATAAAGCGGCAGGATATTGGCCGATAATTGGCTTGATACATCACCATTTAATCCTCTTAAGCGTGAGACCAGAGTGTCAATCTGTTGATTCGCGGGTGAGAACAGCACTTCGGCTTGTTTTACGAGTCGGGATTCTTCTGAGGTAAGTTCAGTGGCTAAGTATTTTTGCCAATGCTGGGTAATGGTAGATTTGGCACTGTCTAGCGCTTCAGCTGCTTGGGAGGCGGTGAAACCACCCGCGTTCGCCTTATTGACCGCATCGATAACATCGACCGCGTATTTATCAGCAATCACTTTTAAATCGTCTAGTGGCACAACTCTATCGCCATAGATACGTTCAACACCCGATTCAATTTTACCCATCATATTAATGGCGAGAAAACCAATCGTCATTAGCATTACAAGGGGAACCAGAATGCCGATAAACATTTTTTGTTTTATTTGTAAACCGTTCATATGGATAGCCTCAGTGAACTAAAGAGTCCTTTAGGCAGAACTCTATCTATCCCTATGATGAGTCTGTAACAATAGGTATAGCAAATCTGAGGAAAGAGGGGAGAGTTACAGAAAATTTATTTTGCTTCAGATACAAAAAAACCTCGCTTGGCGAGGTTTAAATGTTGGTACAGATGAGAGGACTTGAACCTCCACGCCCTTGCGAGCACCAGCACCTGAAGCTGGCGTGTCTACCAATTCCACCACATCTGCATGGCTATTCGATATTTCATCGAATTGACAATCTTAACACTGTGAATCTTAACTTTTGAACTGCAATTTGGTACAGGTGAGAGGACTTGAACCTCCACGCCCTTGCGAGCACCAGCACCTGAAGCTGGCGTGTCTACCAATTCCACCACACCTGCACTGTACCTATCACAGTTCTCTAACATAAGTCGCTATCGCAACCCATTTAAAGATGGTGCCCGAACCCGGAATCGAACCAGGGACACGAGGATTTTCAATCCTCTGCTCTACCGACTGAGCTATTCGGGCGACGGGCGCAATTTAAAGGCTTTTCGGGTTTTGAGTCAATAGATTTTTACTAAATAACGGAAAAAGTGACTCAGTTGGATAAGATTTACACGAAAGTGTCATTTGTGTTGGTATTGAGGATGTAAAAATAGCCAAACCACTATCCACACTGAGAACTTAGCGTTATCTATTTATGGCTTATCTAGGGTCACCAAGCAAAAAATGCCCCTATTAAAGGGGCATTCTCGGTTAGTTTGATAAGATTTCATTGTTTGGGAAGTTAGCTTGCATTACCATGAGCACGTTTTGCTTCAGCTTGCTCTGACCTAATTCGCCATAAGCTTCTATCATTATCTCTAATGCCCGTTCATTTGAAGGGGTGCCAGGGTATGTTTCCATTACAGATTGTGCTCGGATTGCTGCTGCGCTCCATGCATTCATCTTGAGATAATACTCGGCAACTTGAATTGAATATTTTGCTAAGCGATTCTTCAACGCTAACATGCGTTTTTGCGCATCGGCGGCATATTTGCTGTTAGGGTAGGTTTTGATAAGACGATCAAAATCTTTGAAAGCATCTTGAGCATTTTTAGGGTCACGATCGGTTCGGTCGATATTAAGCATGTCGTGGAACATGTAATTGTCGGCTTGCATGTTCACTAAACCGCGCATATAGAACACATAGTCTACATCTGGATGAGTTGGATTAAGACGGATAAATCTGTCTATGTTCGCAATACCAGAAGCGACATCGTCCATTTTATAGTAAGCATATATCAGGTCTAACTGGACTTGAGTTTTGTGAGGTCCGAAGGGGAAGCGTGAGTCTAACGCTTCCAAAGAACGGACAGCTTTAGAGTAATTGCCAAGCTCCATAGAGGTTCTTGCCTGAGTATAAAGTACATCAGGTGACGTTTTGGCGGCAATATCGTTATCATCAGGGCTGCTGCTACAGGCTGATAACGCTAGTGAAAATAGGACTAAGGTAACGCCTTTGGAAAATTTATACATACTTGAATTCAATTCTTTTTAAGTTGTAGTTAAGAATTTTTCCATTTCACTATAAAATAGAAAACATCCGATTGTAACAGATAGCACACATTTTTTGACCCCTAAATGGGGATACGGTTCCTATGACACAAGAGATTAATCTAAAAAGCGAGATTTCGGCAACACAAACTGGACTGAGATTAGATCAGGCCCTAGCAGAGTTGTTCCCAGATTACTCGCGCACGCGCATCAAGGAATGGATCCTATCTGATGCAGTTTATGTTGACGGCGTTGTCGTTAATAAGCCCCGAGAGAAAGTTTATGAGCTGCAACAGATACTCATAGATGCCACTCTTGAAGAAGAAGTTCACGCAGCGGCACAGGCCATTGATCTGGATATCGTCTATGAAGATGACGACATTATTGTGATCAACAAGCAAGCGGGACTCGTGGTTCACCCTGGTGCAGGCAATGCCGATGGCACTTTGATGAATGCACTATTGCACCATTGTCCCGATATTGAGCATGTACCACGTGCAGGTATTGTGCACCGTCTGGACAAGGATACTACAGGTTTAATGGTTGTAGCCAAAACCGTTGAAGCGCAAACCCATTTAGTTGCCGCCTTGCAGGCCCGTGAAATCACTCGTGAATACGAAGCGATTGTGATGGGGACTATGACAGGTGGCGGTACTGTTGATGAGCCGATTGGTCGTCATCCAACGAAACGTACTCATATGGCGGTGCATCACTCAGGTAAACCAGCTGTGACGCATTATCGTGTGGCGGAAAAATTCCGTAATCACACTCGTCTAAGATTGCGCCTTGAATCGGGTCGTACTCACCAAATTCGTGTGCACATGGAATACATAGGCCACGTATTAGTGGGCGATCCTGTGTATGGTGGTCGTCCAAAACCGCCGAAATGGGCCAGCCCAGAGTTTTTTGATATTCTGAAAAACTTCAAGCGCCAAGCGCTGCACGCTGTGCGTCTTGAATTAGCGCACCCTGTGAGTTGTGAAATCATGAGCTGGCACGCGCCAATTCCTGAAGACATGGTGATTTTGACGAAAGCACTGCGTCAAGACACGGTCGAGCATCCGATCGAGTATTTGTAAGTGTTTAATCACGATTGGCCTGTTCCCGCTAATGTCGGCATCGCTATGACAAATCGTCATGGCGGTGTGAGCGTGCATCCCTATGACAGTTTGAATCTTGGACTGCATGTCGGTGATGCGCCAGAGTTGGTGATGGCTAATCGTGAATTACTCTGCAAACAATTAGCGTTAACCGCTGAGCCTGTCTGGCTCGAGCAAGTGCATGGTACTCATGTGCTTAATTTAGATGCGGGGAGCTTAGCTCCTGCTGTGGATACACCGATTGCCGATGCCAGTTACAGCCGAACGGCTAGCCAAGTTTGCGCTGTAATGACTGCCGATTGTTTACCTGTGTTGTTGTGTAATCAAGCGGGAACCGAAGTGGCTGCGGCCCATGCCGGTTGGCGTGGTTTATGTGATGGCGTGATTGAGGCCACTGCGGCGCAGTTTAGTTCACCTATGGATGAGTTGATTGCCTACCTCGGCCCGGCTATTGGTCCACAAAAATTTGAAGTCGGCGTTGAAGTACAGCAAGCCTTTTGTACTTTACATCCGCAGTCTGCAGTGTGTTTTATTCCAAGTGGTAACAAGTATCTTGCCGATATTATTGGCTTGGCTACATTACGCTTGAGTTTACTCGGGATAAACCATATTTATAGCGCAGATATCTGCACAGTCAGCGACACGGATTACTTCTCTTATCGTCGCGATAAGGTGACGGGACGCATGGCTTCATTGATCTGGCTTAAGTCTTAAGCTAATTCCCCTACAGTTTGTATTTATTTGCGCGTTATTCGCTTGAATTTGGCTAAATAGCCCCCATCTTTTAACTAACGAAATGTAATACCAATCCTATTTAGATCTCTCCATTAGCGGTACTGATTTTAAAGCCACTAAATTGGCAAGATGTCCTGTGGATTGGCATATCTCTACTATATGAGTGTTAGGAGGCTGTATGCGACTCGATCGTATGACCAATAAATTTCAGCTTGCCATCTCTGATGCCCAGTCACTCGCACTTGGGCGTGATCATCAGTTTATTGAACCGCTGCATTTGATGATGGCATTGTTGAACCAAGATTCAGGTTCAATCCATCCCTTATTGACCCAAGCTGGCATTCGAGTGAGTGCGCTGCGTTCGCTCTTGAGTCAAGAGCTGGAACGCTTACCTCAAGTTGAAGGGACTGGCGGCGATGTACAATTATCCCAAGGTTTAATCCGTTTATTAAACCTGTGTGATAAATTGGCGCAAAAGCGTAAAGACAAATATATCTCTAGCGAATTATTTGTATTAGCTGCGTTAGAAGGTGCCGATGCTCTTGCGCAAGCGTTGAAAAAAGCGGGCGCGACCAAAGAGTTGATGGAGCAAACCATTGAACAAATGCGTGGCGGCCAAAAAGTGGATGATCCGAACGCTGAAGATCAACGCCAAGCGTTGAAGAAGTTTACTATCGATCTGACCGAGCGAGCTGAACAAGGCAAGTTAGATCCTGTGATCGGCCGTGACGATGAAATTCGCCGCACGATCCAAGTATTACAACGTCGCAGTAAAAACAACCCCGTCCTTATCGGTGAACCGGGTGTGGGTAAAACGGCGATTGTTGAAGGACTTGCCCAGCGTATCGTTAATGGTGAAGTCCCCGAGGGGATTAAAAATAAGCGTGTCTTATCCCTCGATATGGGCTCATTGATTGCGGGCGCTAAATATCGCGGTGAGTTCGAAGAACGTTTAAAAGCGGTACTTAATGAGTTGTCACAGGAAGAAGGTCAAGTGATCCTCTTCATCGACGAACTGCATACTATGGTCGGCGCCGGTAAAGGTGAGGGCGCTATGGATGCGGGTAACATGCTCAAACCTGCGTTAGCGCGTGGTGACTTGCACTGTGTGGGCGCGACCACGCTTGATGAGTATCGTCAGTATATTGAAAAAGATGCGGCGCTTGAACGTCGTTTCCAAAAAGTGCTGGTGGATGAGCCCAGCGTTGAAGACACCATTGCCATTTTGCGTGGACTGAAAGAACGTTATGAGCTGCATCACCATGTGGAAATTACCGATCCGGCGATTGTGGCGGCAGCGACCATGTCGCACCGTTATGTGTCGGACCGTAAGTTACCCGATAAAGCGATCGATTTGATCGACGAAGCGGCATCGAGCATCCGCATGCAGATGGACTCAAAACCTGAGTCACTCGACAGGCTCGAACGTCGTGCTATCCAGCTCAAACTGGAGGAGCAAGCGTTAGCCAAAGAAAATGATGAGGCGAGTCGTCGCAGGCTTGACCATCTGCAAGAGGAATTACGTGACGTTGAAGCGAAAGCTTCAGAGTTGAACGAAATCTGGCGTACTGAAAAAGCCGCATTAGCGGGCACTCAGCACATAAAAGCCGATCTCGAACAGGCTCGAATGGACTTAGAAGTGGCGCGTCGTGCGGGTGATTTAACTCGGATGTCTGAGCTGCAATACGGTCGTATTCCTGAGCTTGAAAAACAGCTCGATTTGGCATCGCAAGCCGAAATGCAGGACATGACGTTATTGCGTAACAAGGTTACTGAGTTCGAAATCGCCGAAGTATTGTCGAAAGCGACGGGAATACCCGTATCGAAAATGCTTGAAGGCGAGCGCGAAAAATTACTGCAAATGGAAGTGGCACTGCATGAACGAGTGATCGGCCAAAACGAAGCCGTCGATGCGGTCGCGAATGCGATTCGTCGTAGCCGCGCGGGTCTGGCGGATCCAAATCGCCCGATTGGCTCGTTCCTGTTCTTAGGCCCAACGGGTGTAGGTAAAACTGAGCTTTGTAAATCACTGGCGAGGTTCTTATTTGATACCGAATCGGCTTTAGTGCGCATTGATATGTCTGAGTTTATGGAGAAACACTCAGTATCGCGTTTAGTGGGGGCGCCTCCTGGATACGTAGGTTATGAAGAGGGCGGTTACTTAACGGAAGCCGTTCGTCGTAAACCTTATTCGGTGATATTGCTCGACGAAGTCGAGAAAGCGCATCCCGATGTGTTTAACATTTTACTGCAAGTGCTTGATGATGGACGCTTAACCGATGGTCAAGGTCGTACTGTCGATTTTAGAAATACAGTGATCATCATGACCTCGAACTTAGGCTCCGACATTATCCAAGAAGGATTTGGTCAAGTGACCTATGCAGAGATGAAAGCGGCGGTAATGAATGTGGTCACTCACAGTTTCAGACCCGAGTTTTTAAACCGTATCGATGAATCTGTGGTGTTCCATCCATTGGATGCTGCCAATATCAAGCGTATTGCTTCGATACAAATTGCTTCCTTACGCCAACGTTTGGCTGAAAAGGACTATACATTGGAGATCACCGACGACGCATTATCACTGATTGCGGAAATTGGTTTCGATCCTGTGTATGGTGCAAGACCGTTGAAACGGGCATTGCAGCAAGAAGTCGAAAACCCGCTGGCGCAGAAATTACTGCGTGGTGACTTGTTACCGGGTAAACCGATCAAGGTCAGCTGTGCGGGTGGCGAGTTAGTGTTCGAGCAATAACTAGTAGCTAGTAACTTAGTGTGTTGTTTGAATGCGATACGTTAATCGCAAGCTTGAAGTTGGATATGTTTAAATAGGCGAACTGAAATAAGCGTTCTTGAATGAACGAGCTTGAAATAAACTATCTTGCAATAAGAGATAGAGCTGTTTTAGTCAGTATCGCTCCCGCTTCAAGCACTAAAATGAAAGGAGCCGAGTTTTTAACTCGGCTCCTTTTTTATTGCATCATCTTAATCGTTGTTCATTAATGTAGTGGCATAGTAAATTTGGCTACTTCTTATCACAGAAGAGTTTGATTCTTTCCTGCTGCTGGGCAATCGAGGCTTGGCGATCTTCTTCAGTCATAGCGACAGATTCACCTGAATCGGAAGTTTGGCGGATAAGCTTAGTATGCGTTGTGAGTATTTCTAAATTGTGTTTTGCACTCTCACAAATGGATTTAGCCTGTTTGGTGTCTTTTTCTTTAATCAGCGCCGCTGACTTTTCTAATTCATTGGCTTCAGAAGTGGCTTCCGCTTTCTTTACCGGTGCGATAAAACCCACTTTCGCCAGCTCTAAATCTTCACTGTAGAGCTTTTCTGCTTTGATGTTTTCTTGTTGCGGGGCTTGTTGGCTGTAATGCGTCACCCCATTTTCGTCGACCCAAGTATAGATAACGCCCGCAGAAACGGGGCCAATGAAAAGGCTGAGCCAGAGCCATCGATACAGTATTGTTCTGAACATGTTCACTTTTAACATCGAAATTATCCCTAACTGGTCTCTCATCGACATGATAATAAAATATGTTATCTTGAAAGCTAACTTCTCTTCACTGAACTAGCGTAATAAGTGTATGCAAAATTCTTCAAATCAAACAGTAAAGAATAAAGGTATCTATTTACTGCCTAATCTTTTTACGACAGCCGGATTGTTTTCTGGCTTTTATGCTGTGATTGCTTCCATGAATGCTAACTTTGAAGCTGCTGCAATAGCCATTTTTATAGCCATGATCTGTGATGGTCTCGATGGTCGAGTGGCAAGACTGACTAATACCCAAAGTGATTTTGGTGCCGAATACGACAGTATGGCGGATATGGTGTCCTTCGGAATGGCACCAGCACTACTCGCCTACAATTGGGCATTAGCCGACTTAGGTAAAATTGGTTGGTTGGCGGCATTTATTTATTGTGCAGGTGCGGCACTCAGGCTCGCTCGATTTAATACGCAAGTTGGCGTCGCCGATAAGCGTTACTTTCAAGGTCTCGCCAGCCCGGCTGCCGCCGCTGTTATTGCTGGCAGTATTTGGCTTGGTAATCAATATAGTCTCGATGGAAGAAACATCAGTTGGATTGCGGCCCTTGTTACTGCAGCAACCGGTTTACTGATGGTCAGCAATTTCCGCTATCACTCCTTTAAAGAAATTGACTGGCGTGGCAAGGTTAACTTTATCGTGATCTTACTGGTCGTCGGTGTGTTTGTGGTGGTGTCAGTTCAACCTGCATTGATCTTATGTGTCGGCTTCTACTTATATGCGATTTCAGGCCCAATCATTACGATTCGAACCGTGAGAAAACTCAAAGTCGCACATGTTATAGGAGATGATGTCGTGGCGAATGTCGAAACGGTTCCCTCGGCCCAAGCCGCTGCACAAACTCAAGTCGTTATAGATCTCGAGAAAGAGAAACAAGAAGAGCATAAATCTTAGGGCTCGTTCTTTTGAGCATTGCTTATCATTAGCTAGGTGTAAATAAGAGTAAGACATCACACAGGGCATAACGTTTTTAGAGGTTTGCTGATAGATATAGCGAAAAATAGCTATCAACTTCTGTTTATGCCCATTCAATCTATTAAAACTCCAGCAATAGGCTATTCCTTCTGCCAGACTTATCAACCCAAACAGCGATATTGCTCAGTATCGCAGTATATTTCTGCAGTTTGGTGGTTATTTATTCGCTTGGCGCAGATTGTTAAAAAAGCCCTTGCACAAAATCTTCTGCTGCCTATAATGCGCATCCATTGACACGGCAGACAGCGTTAAGCAGCCTGATGTGACAGTTCATCAATGAGTTTATTGATTGATGAGTGTTAAGAAAGTTTGCAAAAACTCCTTGACGCGAAACGGGAAATGCGTAGAATACGCAGCCCTAGCCAACTGGAAGCGTTCGACGCTCAGTGTGGTACTCAAGTTCTCTTATGAATATTGAGTTGCTCTTTAACAAGATAAAACAAGAAATCTGTGTGGACACTCACAGGTGTTGAGTTAATCGAAACTGCTTAGCCTTCGGGTTGGCAGTCAAAAATTTAAATCAATATTTTCTGTATCACGAAAGTGATGAGTGTTCATAGTAATATGTACAGTTTGTTTCTGCTTTTAAGTGGGAACAAAAAAATCAGAATTCATTGAGCCGCTGAAGTCGCAAGACGGAAGCAAAAAACTTTAATTGAAGAGTTTGATC